>CALJIC010000106.1 GCA_937974195.1 uncultured Roseiflexaceae bacterium
CCCTCCGTGGATCCGTCGGCGGCACATCTCTTGCCCACAGCACAGAAGGCCTGGAGAGGAATGGCGGCGGCAGAGAAGAGGAGGCGGAGATGACGGAGAAACAGCGGCAGGGGGTGATCACGGCGCTCTACGGCGCGCTCGCGGACGCCGAGGGCGCGCTCAACGCGCTCCTCGATGGCGGCGTCCCCTACGAGCAGATCCACATGGGCGCGCACGGCCCCGCCGACCCGCTGCGCAGAGAGGTGCCGCACGACCTGCCCGAGCAGTTCTGGTCGATCGCGGTGCGGCCGGAGGGCCTGGACGCGGATCAGCTCGCGGCGCACCTGCGCGACCACCGGCCGCTCGCCCTGGAGTGGCTGCGGGCGCCGGATCTGGAGCGCAGCGACCCGGAGCGCGGCGCTATGGCCTGGGGCCACTTCGTGTTCGACTCGCCCGACTCCACGAATCAGCAGCCCGAGTCCTCGGGCACCAGCGGCACCACCGGCGTCATCAGCAGCGGCGCCTTCAGCGATGGGGCCCACATCCAGCGCGAGTAGGGCCTATGCCCTACGGCCGGCGCCTCGCGCTCACGCGGCCTCCTCCGCCTCCGGCGCGCGGCCCGCCAGCGTCCCCAGGAAGATCACGTACAGCAGCGGCCGCCCGAATCGGTCCAGGCCGTTCAGCGCGGCGTCGCCCGTAAACTGCCCGACATACAGCAGGCTGTGCGACGTCAGCGCCCAGTTCACCAGCGTCGCCGTGAGCAGCACGTAGCCGACGTACAGCAGCACGCGCCCTGCGCGCGGCAGGGCCTTCGTGTCCTGGTTGGCCCACGTGCCGCTCGTCAGCGCGTCCCACACCAGGCCGAAGGCGATGAAGCCGATCCCCGCGAAGCCGAGAAACGGGCTGAACGGGTTCTCGATGAAGTCGGTCTGCCGCAGCAGCCCGGTGATCAGCAGCAGGAACAGCAGCGCGCTGGCCCGCCGCGCGTCCAGGGTGCGCCGCACCGCCCCGGCCAGCGCCGCCAGCGCGATCGCCAGCACCAGCCAGAAGTCCTCCGGCTCGCTCCCGCGCTGGACTAGAACGCCGAGCGGTCCGCCCGCCTCGGTCAGCTTGAACCACAGGTTGTAGACGCCGACGGCGACCAAGTACATCCCGGCCGGCGTGCGCCCGCGCCGCGCCAGCCAGGCGCCGCCCAGGATCGCCACCGCGTACAGCCCGGTGTGCCACACGTCGATCAGCGCTGCTGGGTTGTACCCCTCCAGCGCCCGCGCCGCCAAAGACGCCAGCCCGGCGTCGTCGGTCAGCTGTGCAGCGATCAGCAGCGCCACCGCCGGGACCGGCGTGACGATCGCCACGATGTGGAACGCGAGGATCAGCGGCAGCGCCCAGCGCTCCGCCGCGTCGGCGAGGGTCTCCTCCGACGGCGGCCCGCCGCCCGCCCCCAAGCGCCGGACCGCGGCCCACGCGCCGGCGAGCGCCAGCAGCCCGAGCAGCGCGCCGGCGTACATCCCCACGTCCTCCGGGAGGACGATCAGCTCGCCCGCCTCCCGCACCACATCCCGCAGCCGCAGCGCCAGGCCACCCGCGAGCAGCACCAACGGCGCCCAGCGCGGCAGCCGCGCCGCCACGATCTCCACCGTCCAGCCCGCCGCCTGCCGCGTGAACCCGGCGATGTCGATCCCGATCAGGAACAGCATCGGCATCACCAGCACCTGCAGCTGCCTCACCGTCAGCTCCAGCGTCGCCAGCACCACAGGCGTCTCGGTGGCCCGCCACAGCGCCACCGCCCGCGCCTGGCCGATCGCCGTGGCCACGGTCACCAGCGCGAGCAGCGCGATACACTCGGCGCCCGGCCGCGGCTGCGCCCGCCAGCGCAGCGCGAACAGCAGCGGCACCCCCAGCACCGCCGCCAGCGCCACGAGCGTCGGCCCCACGCCGCCCACCAGCGCGCTCGCCCCGACCCCCACCCACTGCAGGCCGTACGGCACATACAGCGCCAGCGCCACCAGCCGCAGCGCCGGGTGGCTGTGGAGCGCCCCGGCGAGCATGAAGCTCCACGCCACCGAGACCAGGAACAGCGTGGCCGGAAGCAGCGCCAGCGGCAGCAGCGCCCCGCGCCCGGCGCTGCTTGAAGACACCTGGGGCAGCGTGACCAGCGGCGACAGGGCGCGCCACAGGTCGTTGAAGAGCAGCGCGACGATCATGGCCGCCAGCAGCCCGAAGCCGGCCCACACCAGCGCGCGGACGGTGCGCGGCAGGCCGGCGGTGCTGATCATTCCCTCGCGCAGATCCGCCCACACAAAGTCGCGTACCGCGCCGAACGACAGGGCCCAGACCAGCCCGACGAGCGCGCTGAGCGCGGTGCGCGTGGGCAGGAAGCGCTGCAGTGTACTGAGCATTACTCCACCTCGAAGGCGATCAGCGCGTCGGCCAGCGCGACGATCATCCGGTCTCCAACGGGCGACGGGCGTGCGGTGAACGATCCCCTGATCTCCAAGTTGGCATTGATCGCGCTGTAGAAGCGCGCCAGCGCGCCGTCGCTCACCCGCAGCGCCACGACGTGGCTGTCGCTGTTCAGCTGCCAGATCAGGCCGCCCGCGACGGTGATCGTGCCCGCGCGCACGCCCCGAGTCACACGCCAGCGCTCCGAGCCGTCCGCCGCGTCCAGCGCGACGATCGGCCCCTCATCGGAGGGGACGATCAGCGTATCCCCGCTGAGCCACAGGCGATCGGCGAAGTACGGGGTCACGCCCAGCTTGAACAGGCCGCGCAGCGAGCCATCGCCGGTGTCGATCGCCGCCACGCCGCCGGACGACTCTCCTATCCACCCGACGTACAGCGTATCACCGGCCTCGTTCAGCGCCCCGCCCCCCAGCGCCGTGTCCTGCAGCTCGGCGCGCCACAGCTCGCGGCCGGTCGCCAGGTCGAACGCCGCCGGGGGCGCGCTGGTATACACGCGATCGCCGCGAACAATCACGCCGCCAGCCGCGAACTGCCCCGCGAGCGGCGCCCGCCAGCGCACCGAGCCATCGGCGAGATCGATCGCGTACAGCGTGCCCTCCCCGCCGCTCGCGCTGATGTTGCCCACAGCCCACAGGGCCAGCCCCTCGGCCACCGCCGGCGGCTGCAGCGCGCGCGCCTCGCCCTCGGCCGCAAACGTCCACAGCGTCCCGCCGTCGCGCAGGTCGACCGCGCCGAGCTCGCCGCCGCTCGAGATGAGCAGCGTATCGCGGGCCACCACCGGCTCGGGCGCAAAGGTCGGCAGGCCCGCCGCCCCGTAGCGACCGATCCGCTGCGCCGCGCCGTCGGACGGCTCCACCAGATAGATGTTGCCCGCGCTATCGAGCGCCACCGCCCGCCCGCCGTACTCCACGGGCGTGTAGTACAGCCCGCTGCCGCCCTCGCCGTCGAACGGCGGCTCGGCGCCCGAGCGGTACCAGGCCACCTCGAGGCTGTGCGGCCCCTCCAGCGGCGGCCCGAGCCGCAGCACCACGCCGTTATCGTCCACCAGCCACAGCGCGCCGTCGGCCGCCACAGGGCCGAAGTCAAGCCCTGGCGCATCCTCCGCCGGGCTCACCAGGTCACGCGCGGACCACTCCCGCTGCCGGCGCCCGTCGAGGTCAAGCAGCTCCACAAGCCCGTCATCGCGCGCCACGACCAGCGCCGGCCGGCCCTGCTCCACGCCGATCAGCGCCGGCGGGCCGGTGTAGTTGGCGCCCGGGCTCACCCACAGCCTCCGGCCGCTCTCCAGGTCGAGGGCCTTCAGGTACCCCAGCTCGTCCACGACGAACGCCCGCCCGGCCCCGACGGCCGGAGCGCTGCGCAGCGGGCCGCCGGCCCGGCCGCGCCAGACCTCTTCGCCGCTGGCCGGGTCCAGCCCGTACACCTGCCCGTCGCGGCTGGCGACATAGGCCACCCCGTCCACGACGACGATCGGCGCCTCGATCGCGTCCTCGGCCGCGAAGGGCTCCTCCCAGCGCTCCTCGCCGCTGGCCGGGTCCAGCCCGTACACCTGCCCGTCGTCCGAGCCGATCAGCACCAGGCCCCCGGCCACCACCGGCGATGACACCACCGGGCCGCTCGCGGCGAACGGCCGCTCCCAGGCCAGCCGGCCGCTGTCGATATCCACGCCGTAGACTGTGCGGTCCTCGCTGCCGAAGACGACCACCCTGTCGACGATCACCGGCCGCGTGGCGATGTTGTCCTCCGCCTCGAACGACCAGAGATACAGCCCGCGCGCGTCGAGCGCGTACAGCCGCTTGTCGGCGGCGCCGGCGAAGATCCTCCCGGTGGCCGGATCGTACGCCGGCTGTCCGAAGAACGTCCCGCCGCCGCGGAAGCGCCAGCGAACCACACCCAGCGGGTCGCGCGCATCGAGCGCCACCAGCCCGCCGTCGATCACGCCCGCGAGCACCAGCGGCGGCTCGCTCGGCACCACGACGGGGGCGAAGGCAGCGGCACCGACGCCAGAGCCGGGGAGCAGCCGCGCGTGCCTGGTCAGCGCCCACTCCGCCGCGTCCTCGACAGGCTCGCCCGGCATGGAGGCGCTGCCGACCCACAGCGCCGCCGGCGGCAGATCGCCGGCCGCCTCGGGGAGCGTCGTCGCGGCGACGAGCTCGGTGCGCGTCAGCAGCGCGCCGTCGGGCGCCAGCTGCTCAGAAGCGACGATGCCCACGCCGGCGCAGCGCCAGCTCCGGCTTATGAGATCCTGCACGGGCTGCCCGCCCGACGAGAGCGTGAGCCTGGTCTCGATCTCGACGCAGTCCTCGAAGCTGCCGGCCTTGCCGCGGTACGGACCTTGCGCCACAACCCTGCCCGAGAAGACGTAGTCGAGCGCGCCAGCGAAGACGCCGCTCGTCTCCCAGCTCCTGGTGGCCGCCAGATCGCCCGGCAGCTCGAGCAGCGCCGGCTCGAAGATCAGGTCCTGCTCGACGTCGGGCCGGTACAGGCCGAGCGTGTAGTCGCCCTCCGGGGCGCGGATCCCGACCGCAACGCTGTCGGTGATCAGCCCGGTCGCTCCCAGCTCGCGCTCGCCGATGCGAAACACCTGCGCGCCGGTGGCGCCGAGGCGCTCGAGCGCAACGCCGAGATCGGCCGGCTGCTCGGGCGAGCCGTAGAAGGCGAGCACCGCTTCGGCCTGCGCGCGCCGCAGACGTGTCACCAGCGCCTGCGTGGCTGGTATGAGCTCGACACCGGCGCTCGTCCAGGAGCGCGGCCGCCCGTCGGGCTGGGCGTTGACCGAGAGCCAGGCGCCGCCGTCGTGGAGCGGGGCGTAGCGGGCCAGCGTCGCGCTCGGCGGCTGCGGCGGCAGCCATGGCAGCACGAAGGCCAGGCCGCTGCCGAGTAGCAGCGCCAGGACGCCGAGGAGCGCGGCGGCGTCGCGGAGATGGGCGCGGAGCGCGCCCGGTGGGTGGGCGGTCATATCGTGTTCTGCTGTGTGCAATGCGAGACTGACTCAATCCAACCGCGCGCGCGGCCGATAAGTTACGGCCTCCGCGGGCGACTCGCAGGGCCACCGCGTAACTCCACGTCAGAGACGGCGGTTTCCCACAGGAAGGGCGGCGGCCGTCTCGGTGGCCCGCCTCCCCAAACTTCGCTGGAGTAAGAACGATGCCGGCGCAAGCTTTTGTTATAATGGCCCTAGGGATTCCGCCGGCTGGAGGATCGGATGCCGGAACTTCGCCAGAACCTCGCGACGCGCGAGTGGGTGATCATCGCCACTGAGCGTGCGAAGCGCCCTGAGCAGTTCGCACAGCCGCGCCACGAGCGCGTCGAGGATCTGCCCCCGCACGACGAACACTGCCCGTTCTGCCCCGGCAACGAGGAGCTGGACCTCGAGCGGCTCCGCATCCCCGTCACCGGCGACTGGCTGCTGCGCGTGGTCGGCAACCGCTACCCTGCGCTGCGCGAGAACGGCAAGGTCGAGCGCCAGCTCGACGGCGTCCAGCGCTGGCTGCCCGGCGTCGGCTACCACGAGGTGGTGGTCGAGTCGCGCCTGCACAACACCTGCCCGGCGATCGAGGACGTCGACGAGGTCGAGCGGACGCTGCTGGCCTTCCAGCTGCGCGGGCGGGTCTACAGCACCGACGAGCGGGTCGAGCAGATCGTCTACTTCAAGAACCACGGGCCGACGGCCGGCACCTCGCTCCTGCACCCGCACGCCCAGATCATCGCGCTGCCGGTGGTGCCCTACAGCATCCGGGCGCGCGCCGCCGAGGCGCGGCGCTACTTCGACGACCACGGCGAGTGCGTGATCTGCCGCATGCGCCGCGACGAGAGCGAGGCGCAGGTGCGGATCGTCGCCGAGACGCCGCACTTCAGCGCCTTCATCCCCTTCGCGGCCTTCTCCCCCTTCCACATGTGGATCGTGCCGCACCGCCACGCGGCGAGCTTCCTGGACGCCACCACCGACGAGGTGCGCGATCTGGCACGGCTGCTGCGCGATATCCTGCGGCGGATCTACTACGCGCTCAACGACCCGGACTACAACTATGTGATCCGCACCGCGCCGCAGTGCGAGCACACCGCCCGCCACCTCCACTGGTACGTCGCGATCGTCCCGCGGGTGACACAGGCCGCCGGCTTCGAGCTCGGCTCGGGGATGTTTATCAACACGGCCCTGCCCGAGGAGAGCGCGCGGTTCCTGCGCGAGTTCAAGGTCGGAGACTAGACAGGGGCCGGAGAGGCGCCCCGTGCCCGTCAGCGTTGCCGGCGAAGCGGCAGCGCCGGCAGCCGCACCCCTCTCCGCCGCAGTGAGCGATGGCTACTATCACCTCGTTCGTCGACGTTCGGTCCGACGAGTTCCGGCGCAACGCCGAGGCCTACGGCCGGCTGCTGGAGGAGCTGCGCTCGGCGCTGGCCGCTGCGCGCGCGGGCGGGTCGCCCGAGGCGCGCGCCCGGCACAAGGCGCGCGGCAAGCTCCTCGTGCGCGAGCGCATCGAGCGGCTGCTGGACCCAGGGGCGCCGTTCCTCGAGATCGCGCCGCTCGCGGCCCATAGGGTCTACGACGAGGACGTGCCCGCCGCCGGGATCGTCTGCGGCATCGGGCGCGTGGCCGGGCGCGAGGTCATGGTGGTGGCGAACGACGCGACCGTCAAGGGCGGCACCTACTACCCGCTGACGGTCAAGAAGCACCTGCGCGCCCAGGAGATCGCCGAGCAGAACCGCCTGCCCTGCATCTACCTGGTCGACAGCGGCGGCGCCTTCCTGCCGCTCCAGTCC
>CALJIC010000107.1 GCA_937974195.1 uncultured Roseiflexaceae bacterium
GGTGCAGGGCGGACCACCGCGTAAGTGCTATTCATTTAGAATAGCGCAGGTGCCCGACGCGGGCCGGCAGCGCCCGCCACAGGAGACTAGGAGAACCGTGATGCGCTACCAGGACAAAGTGACGATCGTGACCGGCGGCACGAAGGGGATCGGCGAGGGCTGCGTGCGCGTCTTCGTCGGGGCCGGCGCGAAGGTGGTGTTCTGCGCCCGCAACGAGCAGCAGGGCCGGGCGCTCGAGGCCGAGGTCAACGCCACGGGGCCGGGCGAGGCGTATTTCGTCCGCTGCGACGTGTCGAAGGTCGAGGAGGTGCGCCATCTGATCGACGAGACGGTGGCGCGCTACGGCCGGATCGACTGCCTGATCAACAACGCCGGCTGGCACCCGCCGCACAAGCCGATCGACGACTTCTCGATCGAGGAGTTCCGCGATCTGCTTGACCTGAACCTGGTGAGCATGTTCGCGGCCTGCAAGTTCGCGCTGCCCTACCTGCGCCAGACCAAGGGCAATATCATCAATATGTCGAGTCTGGTGGGCGCGATGGGCCAGCTCTACGCGACGACCTACGTGGCGACGAAGGGCGGCATCACGGCGTTCACCAAGGCGCTGGCGATCGACGAGGCCGCCTACGGCGTGCGCGTCAACAGCGTCTCGCCGGGGAACATCTACACGCCGCTCTGGCAGGAGGCGATCGACTCCTCGCCGGACCCGGAGAAGACCCGCGCCGATGGCGAGGCGGCGCAGCTCCTGGGGCGCATGGGCACGATCGAGGAGGCCGGGAAGCTGTGCCTGTTCCTGGCGGCCGAGGCGACGTTCACCACCGGCGTGGACCACATTCTCTCGGGCGGGGCCGAGCTGGGGTACGGGCGCAAGACGCGCCTCGGCCGCACCGGGGGAGCCGCGTGGTCGTAGGGGTCGCGCGTGATCGTGGGGTCGTGCGCGCACGACCCCACCGGTTACGGCGTCCTCACCCGGAAGTTGTCCGCGATCACGGTGGCTGGGCCGCTGAGCCCCTGGCGCGAGGACGCGATCACCCCCGCGCGCCCGCCGTCGAACGGGCTGGAGGGCACGGTGGCGACGTGGACGCTGTTGATCCAGAGCTGCACATGGTCGGGCCTGCGGACGACCCACAGCACATTGGTGCCGACGCCGTCCTGCAGCTCGGGCAGCGGGATGCGCCCGGTGGTGAGCTCAGGCACCAGCCGGCCATCCCGCACCGTCCGCAACTGCCAGTGCTTGTCGTTGAAGACCTCGAAGAAGACGCCGTTGTTCCCCTCGGGCTGGACGTCGAAGGCGATCCCAACGGTGGTCGGCACGCCGGTGGTCTCGAAGGCGACGCTGAGCTCGACGTTGTACTCGCTCCCGAGATCCCGGTCCCAGACCTCCCACATGTTCTTGTCGGGGCCCTTGAGCGTGAGCGCGTAGAAGTTGTTGCGCAGGCGCGCGGCGACGTCCTCGTTGTCGAACTGCGACCAGATCGCCTTGGTGCGCTCGCCGCGGTCGAAGGTCTCGAACAGCCGCTGGCTGTACGTGCCGACGAGCGCCTGGTAGTCGGCCAGGGTGAGCTGGCCTGGCTCGGGCGCCAGCCCGACCGTCGGCTCAGGAGTCGGCGGGGTCTCCGTCGCCAGCGCGGCGGCGATCGCCGTCTGCCGCACGGTGACGGATGTGGCGACCGCCTCGGCCATAGCGGTTGCCGAGGCGCTGGCCGCGACCGCATCGGTCGGGGTTGTCTCGACGGTGGCCGTGCTCGCCGCGCCCGCCGGCTCGGCGGTTGCGGTCGGCGCGACGACGACAGTGGCTTCGACCGGGGAGGGCTGCGGCGCGATCACCTGCCGGCTGCTGGTGAAGAACCACAGCGCCCCGCCGACGCAGGCTACCAGCAGGAGCAGCCCGGCTGCGGCGGCCGCAAGCAGAAGCACCCACGGGAAGCCGCGCCGCGGCGGCTGACCGCCCGGCCCGGAGGCGGACGGCGGACGGGATGGGTTCGGCGCAGCGGCGGCCTGCTGCGCGGTCGGAACGGCCTGTGGCGAATCGTCGGGGTGAGAGGCGGGAGGCTGCGCCGGGTTGGGAGATGATGCGGCCAGAAGCGCGAATCCGCACATCCGGCAGAAGCGAGAGTCGTACTGATTGGACGTGCCGCAGCTCGGACAGGACACGTCCGGTGGAGTCGGTTGGGTCATGATCTCCTGAGCGTCGGCGGACTACGCGCGGCCATTGTACCCCTAGAGGCCGCGGCGCGTCAACGCGCCGCGTGGCGGCGCGCAGCCGGGCGTCTGATTCGCACCGCGAACCGCGTTATGGTATACTTCTGCGCAGCAGAAGGCCATGCCGGGGAGTAGTAGACGCGCCTTTCCAGAGAGCAGCCGGGCGGTGCGAGGCTGCGCCGAGCGTCGAACTCGCCCCGTGCGCCGAACCAGGGAACTGGCCGTAGATTGGGGACTGTAGCCTGCAGAAACGTCTGCAGCCCACAGCCTACGAGCCAAAGTAGTTGGTTCCGGGTGCGCCCGTTAGCGCGCGCAACGAGGAACATACAGCGTAACGCGCACGACGTACGGCGGCGAAATCGCCCGCTCTGCGCTCTGCATCCTTCGCTCTATGTTCGAACCGGGGTGGTACCACGAGGCGATGCCTTCGTCCCTGTGCTGGGGGCGAGGGCTTTGTGTTTCAGGGCTTACGGGGTGTCGTGTCGTCGACAGGAGTTCCGCGGATGGCACGGGGCGTGCAGCGTGCGGACGCCTACGCGGACTACGCCGCGGTGTACGACGCGACCGGCCAGGGGCGCGGGGCCGCCCTCCAGGCTGAGCAGGCGCTCGCGTGGCTGCGGGCGCGCGACCGGGCGCCGCGCGATGCGCTGGACCTGGCGTGCGGCACGGGCGCGGCGACGATCGCCCTGGCGCGCGCCGGGGTGCGTGTGATCGGGATCGACCGCTCGCCGGCGATGCTGTCGATCGCCAGAGGCCGGGCGCGCGACTCCGGCCTCAGCGCGGCCTTCGTCAGGGGCGATATCCGCGACCTGATGGCCGGCGACGGGCCGGGCGCGGAGCCCCTCGACCCGATGAGCGATGGCGCTGATGACGCCGCGCCCCTCGCCCTGCGCCCCGCGTCCGTGGACCTGGTCACCTGCTTCGGGGCGCTGGAGGAGCTGACCGACGACGGAGACCTGGCGCGCGTCTTCAGCGGTGCCGCCCGCCTGCTGCGGCCCGGCGGCCACCTGATATTCGACCTGCCGCGCGGCGGGCTTCCCGAGGGCGATGAGGTGCTGCACGACGGCCCCGACCACCTGGTGTACGCGCATACAGTCTGCGACCGGCGGGGCCGGTTTGGGCGCCGCAGAGTGGTGTGGTTCGTGCGCGAGATCGAGCGCTGGTGGCGCGGCGAGATGACCTACGGCGTGCGCAGCTGGCGCGGGGGCGAGGTGAGCGAGGCGCTGGGCGCGTCGGGGCTGCGCCTGATCGAGCGCAGCAGCGGCTCAGACGGCCTGCGGGAGCGAGTCCGCTATGTTGCGAGCAGGTAGCCCGGCGAGGCCGGCCCAGAGCGGCACATCGGACGCGCTGGCGTTCTTCTACGGGCTGTGGGCGACGGCCGCCCTGAGCCGGTCGCTCTACCAGTACCTGTTTCGCCGCGAGCAGGACCTCACGCCGACGCACATCTCGCTGTTCGTCGGCGCGCTGTACGTGCTGATCATCGTCGGGCTGCGCCGGCGGTCGCGGCGGGCGTGGTGGCTGACCTTCGGGCTGCTGCTGGTGGAGCTGGCCGGCGTGCTCGTGGTGGGGACGATCGACGTCCTGTGGCAGCCCTTCCCGTACACCAGCGTCTGGTCGGGCTACGGCGCCGGCTACCTGTACATGCCGCTCATCCTCCCGCTGACCGGGATCGTCTGGATGCTGCGGCGCACGACGCGCGAGGCGTACGGGGCGCGGGCCGGACAGAGTGCTTGAATTGCTATAGATGATACTGGGCCAGCAACGTGGAGGCTTCTGATGACCGAGACAACGACAAAGCGACGCTTCGAGCGCTTTGACCCGGCGATCGAGCCGAAGTGGCGCGAGTTCTGGGCGCGCGAGCAGATCTTCAAGGCCGGGCGGCGAAAGGGAGCGCCGCGCCGCTACATCCTCGAGATGTTCCCCTACCCCAGCGGCGACCTGCACGTCGGTCACCTGAAGAACTACGTGATCGGCGACGCGCTGACGCGCTACTACGTGATCCGCGGCTACGACGTGCTGCACCCGTTCGGCTGGGACGCCTTCGGCCTGCCCGCCGAGAACGCCGCGATCCGCTACGGCCGCCACCCGCGCGAGTGGACCTACAACAACATCGCCGAGTCCAAGAAGTCGCTCGAGATCGCCGGCATCATGTACGACTGGTCGCGCGAGGTGACGACCTGCGACCCCGACTACTACCGCTGGAACCAGTGGCTGTTCCAGCTGCTGTACCGCAAGGGCCTGGCCTACCGCGCCAAGGCGACCGTGAACTGGGACCCGGTGGACCAGACGGTGCTGGCGAACGAGCAGGTGGACAGCGAGGGGCGCAGCTGGCGCAGCGGCGCGAAGGTCGAGAAGCGCGAGCTGGAGCAGTGGTTCTTTAAGATCACCGCCTACGCCGAGCGGCTGCTGAACGACCTGGACAAGCTCGAGCACTGGCCCGAGCGCGTCAAGGTGATGCAGCGCAACTGGATCGGCAAGAGCGAGGGCGCGGAGGTGGACTTCCCCGTCGCCGGCGCGGGCGACGGGAAGGACGCGCCGGTGATCCGGGTGTTCACGACCCGCCCCGACACGCTGTGGGGCGCGACGTTCATGGTGCTGGCGCCCGAGCACCCGCTGGTGGAGCAGCTGACCACGCCCGACCGCCGGGCCGAGGTCGAGGCGTATGTGGCGAAGGCGCGGCTGCAGAGCGAGATCGAGCGCACCAGCACCACCAGGGAGAAGACCGGCGTGTTCATCGGCGCCTACGCGATCAACCCGGTGAACAACGAGCAGATCCCGATCTGGATCGCGGACTACGTGCTGATGGGCTACGGCACCGGGGCGATCATGGCGGTGCCGGCCCACGACCAGCGCGACTTCGAGTTCGCCCGGCAGTTCGGGCTGCCGATCAAGCTGGTGGTGATGCCCCCCGGGCAGAACATCACGGCCGACGATCTGACCGAGGCCTGGCCGCACGACGGCGTCATGGTCAACTCCGGCCCGCTGGACGGCCTGCCGGCCGGCAAGGAGGAGGGCCAGAGCGTCAAGGCGGCGATCCGCTGGCTGGAGGAGAACGGCAAGGGCAAGGGCACCGTCAACTACCGCCTGCGCGACTGGCTGATCTCGCGCCAGCGCTACTGGGGCACGCCGATCCCGATGCTGCACCTGGAGGACGGCACGATCAAGCCCGTGCCGGAGGACCAGCTGCCGGTGGTGCTGCCGGAGATCACCGACTACCTGCCCAAGGGCAAGAGCCCGCTGGCCGCGGCCGAGGACTGGGTCAACGTGACCGACCCCGAGACCGGCATGCGGGCCCGGCGCGACACCGACACGATGGACACCTTCGTCGACTCGTCGTGGTACTTCCTGCGCTACTGCGACGCGCAGAACGACAAGGAGATCTTCTCGCGCGAGGCGGCGGCGGAGTGGATGCCGGTGGACCAGTACATCGGCGGGATCGAGCACGCCATCCTGCACCTGCTCTACGCGCGCTTCATCACCAAGGTGCTGTACGACGAGGGGCTGGTCCCGGACGACGAGCCGTTCCGGGCGCTGTTCACGCAGGGCATGGTGCAGCGGCGCGTGCGCACGCCGCTGGAGGTGGTCTCGCCGGACATCGTGCGCTTCCCCGAGGAGCTGCGCCGCAAGATCGAGCTGCCGGCCGAGGCGCAGGAGATCGAGCACGCCCGCGCCGCGCTGAAGAAGCACGGCTACACACTCGAGCGCGAGGGCGACGGCTGGGTGGCGGTCTCTGGCCCGGTGACGATGTCCAAGAGCGCCGGCAACGGCATCCCCGTCGGGCCGTTCGTGCGCCAGTACGGCAGCGACGTGGCGCGGATCGTGGTGCTGTTCGCGGCGCCGCCCGAGAACAGCATGGAGTGGACCGACGAGGGCGTGGCCGGCGCGCAGCGCTTCCTGAACCGCATCGTCTCGCTGATCGGGCCGGACCGCGAGGAGATCGTGGCGGTGAGCGCCCGCGCGGCGGAGCACACGCCCACGGCGGCCGACCGGGCGCTGCGGCGGCGGCTGCACGAGACGATCAAGCGCGTGACCCTCGACACCGAGGCGTTCCGCTTCAACACGGCGATCGCCGCCCTGATGGAGCTGCTGAACGACACGGTGCGCTACCGCGCCGAGGCCGGCGTTACGCCGACGTTCGCCGAGGTGGCGATGACGCTGCCGAAGCTGCTGGCGCCCTTCGCGCCGCACCTGGCCGAGGAGCTCCACAGCTGGCTCGGCGGGACGGGCAGCGTGTACGACTCGGGCTGGCCGGAGTGGGACGAGGCCGCGCTGGCGCAGGAGGAGATCGAGGTTGTGCTGCAGGTGAACGGCAAGGTGCGCGGCAAGATCATGGTCCCGGCCGACGCCAACGAGCAGCAGCTGCAGGAGTGGGCGCTGACGAACGAGCGGGTGCTGAGCTTCGTCGGGGACCGCACCGTGCGCAAGGTGATCGTCGTGCCGGGCAAGCTGGTGAACGTGGTCGCCTGACGCCGCAGCTTCAGCCCACTGATACGCCGGGGGTGTGGAAGGCCAGCGCGCCCTCCGCGCCCCCGGCACACCTCATATTTACGACCTCGGCGCGTAGGAATATCCTTCGCGCCTATTTGGTAATCTTCTCGTTCTCGCATGGTGCCGTGAAGCTGATATGATTTGGGTGCGAACGCGCAGCCATTGTCATACGCCACCCTGAGGTCCTGTATGCCTCCTCGGTCAGCCGATACGGCGAGCGCCGGGCAGAAGCCACCCCGGCGTCGCAAGTCCAGCAGTAGGGCGCGCCCCCCTCACCCAGCGCCCCGCCAGCGTGACGAAGAGCTGGAGGCGCTGCACGAGACGGCGCTCGCGCTCATGCAGCGGCTGGATCTCTCCGAGGTGCTCACGGCGATCATCACCCGCGCCGCGCACCTCGTCGGCACCGAGCACGGCTTCCTCTACCTCGTCAACCGCGAGGAGCAGGTGCTGGAGACGAGCGTCGGCATCGGCGTCCACGCCGGCCACCGCCCCTTCCGGCTCAGATATGGCGAGGGGGTGGCCGGGCACGTCTGGCGGACCGGCCAGCCGATACTGGTGCCCGACTACGCGTCCTGGCCTGGGCGCGCCACGGGCGTCGGGAACATCAACTTCCACGCGGTCGTCGCCGTCCCGCTCAGCGTCGAGAACGAGGTCGTCGGGGTGATCGGCCTCTCCTTCGACACCCCCGGCTACACGCCGGACGCCGAGACCGTCGACATGCTGACGCGCTTCGCCCAGCTGGCCGCGCTGGCGCTCGACAACGCGCGGCTCTACACGGCGGCGCAGCAGGAGCTGGCCGAGCGGCGCCAGACCGAGCAGGCGCTGCGCGCGAGCGAGCGCGAGATCCGCGACCTCTACGCCACGGCCCAGCGCCAGGCGCGCGAGCTCGAGCTGCTCGGCCAGGTGCGCGCCGCGATCGCCCGCCAGTTCGACCTGCCCTCCCTGTTTCGCACCGTCGTCGAGTCGGTCGCCCAGACCTTCGGCTACACCCACGTCAGCATCTACCGGCTCGAAGGCTACACCCTGGTGCTGCAGCACCAGGTCGGCTACGATCGCGTGATCGAGCGCGTCCCGATCACCTGCGGCGTCTCGGGGAAGGCGGTGCGGACGCGGCGGCCGATCCTGGTCGAGGACGCGCGCAACGAGAGCTGCTTCCTGCACGCGATCGAGGGGATCACCTCCGAGATCTGCGTGCCGCTCCTGAACAGCCAGCAGGTGCTCGGCACGCTGAACGTCGAGACCATTGGAGACGTCAGGCTCGGGCCGGCCGACCTCAGGCTGATCTGCGCGCTGGCCGAGCAGGTCAGCATCGCGATCAGCCGCGCGCAGCTCTTCGAGGCCGAGCGGCGGCGGACGCGCGAGCTGGAGGCGCTGCGCGCGACCATGACCGAGATCTCGGCCAACCTCGACCTGGACACGCTGCTGAAGGCGATCATCGAGCGGCAGGTGAAGCTGCTCGGCGCCACCAGCGGCGAGCTGAGCCTGTACGACAAGCAGCGCGGCGACCTGCAGGTGGTGATGAGCTACAACATGGGCCGCGACTACAGCAACACGCGGCTGGCGCTCGGCGAGGGGCTGATGGGCCAGGTGGCGCTGACGCGGGCGCCGCTGATCGTCTCGAACTACCGCGAGTGGCCGGGGCGGTCGCCGCAGTACGAGGACAGCGCGCCGGTCTCGTGCGTCGCGATGCCGCTGCTGGCGGGCGATGAGCTGATCGGCGTGCTCAGCGTCTCCGACCTGAACGTCAACCGGATCTTCGACCAGGACGACGTGCGGCTGCTCAGCCTGTTCGCGCAGCAGGCCACGGTGGCCATCCAGAACGCGCGCCTGTTCGCCGAGGTGCGGGCGCTGGCCGTCACCGACCCGCTCACCGGGCTCGCCAACCGGCGCCACTTCTTCACGCTGGCGCAGCAGGAGATGGAGCGCGCGCAGCGCTACGGGCGGCCGCTGGCGGTGCTGCTGCTGGACATCGACGACTTCAAGCAGATCAACGACACCTACGGCCACGCGGTCGGCGACCGCGTCCTGGAGACGGTCGGCGCGTACTGCCGCAGCTCGCTGCGCGCGGCCGACATGGTGGCCCGGTACGGCGGCGAGGAGATCGTGGCGCTGCTGCCGGAGACGGACGCGCGGGCGGCGGAGGAGGCGGCGGAGCGGCTGCGCGCCGGCATCGCGACGCTGGACTTCGGCCCGGAGCTGCCCTGCGTGACAGCGAGCATCGGCGTGGCGGTCTACGATCACGCCGACGAGTGCGATGTGTCGACGCTGATCGACCGCGCCGACCGGGCGCTGTACGCGGCGAAGCGCGGCGGCAAGGACCGCGTGGCGCTGTGGGCCGGCGGCGCGCTCGAGGCGCCGCACGATGTGCTGCGCAGCTCGGCGCTGAAGCTGCGATGAGCGAGCTGCACCTGCGGCGCAAGCTGACGGTGCGCGCCCACGGCCGGACGCTGGTGCTGGTGAAGCGCCCGCTGGAGAAGCTCGAGCACCGGCTTATGATGGCGCTCACCTGGGCGCTCTACCTGCCGCAGTACCCCGAGCTGCGGGTGGACGTGCCCGTGGGCGAGCGCTACCGGCCGGACCTGGTGCAGCTGGACGCCGGCGGGATGCCGGTGTTCTGGGGCGAGTGCGGCGAGGTGGGGCTGGAGAAGCTGCGCCACCTGTGCTCCCGCCACCGCCACGCGCACCTGGTGTTCACCAAGTGGGCCAGCGACCTCGGCCCGGCGGCGGCGCTGATCGATTCGGCGCTGGCCGGCGTGCTGCGCACGCAGCCGGTGGAGCTGCTCCGGTTCGACGCCGACGCCGCGCGCTTCTTCGGGCCTGACGGCGAGATCACCATCGGCCCGGCGGACGTGGAGCGGCGGACGTGGCCGGGGTGAGCCCGACCACTATCCGCCGGCCGCCGAGCCGCCGATGCACCCGTTGAGATGATCTACTGAGCAGGGCACTGCGCCGCCGCAGCCCTGGCGACACGCGCGGCTCCCCGGCGGCGCACGCCTCCCCCTGTGACGATGGCCCCAGCCACGGGCCTCACGCGCCCTCCACCGGGATGACCAGCTCCTTCGGGAAGGGAGTCAGGCTCTCGAACGTCCCGTCCGGCGCGAGGTAGTAGGTGTCCTCGATACGCACGCCGAAGCCGCGGCTGGGGTAGTACAGCCCCGGCTCGACGCTGAACACCGCCCCCGGCACCAGGCGCTCGCCGCGATCCTTGAGCGAGGGGAAGCCGTAGTCCTCGTGGAGCGCGAGGCCGAGCCCGTGGCCGAGCGAGTGGATGTAGCCCTCCTCGATCGGGTACTTGCTGCCGATCGTCTCGTGGCCGCGCTCCTCGAAGTACTTGCAGACCATGTCCTGGTACGCCTTGGTCGGCGCGCCGAGCTCCATCTCGCTCATCACCATCTCGAAGGCGCCCAGCACCTCGTCGTAGGCGCGCTGGAGCTCGGGCGGCGCGTAGCCGATGGCGAAGGTGCGGGTCATGTCGTGGTAGTAGCCGCCGCCCACCTCGCGCGGGAAGATATCGAAGACGATCGCCTGGCCGAGCCGCAGCTCCTGGCTCTCCTCGCCGCGGGCGTGCGGGAGGCCGGCGTCGCGCCCCTGGGCGAAGATCGTGCCCTGCGGCGCCTCGAGCCCGCGCACCGCCAGCTCGCGGTCGATCAGCCGCTTCACCTGGCCGATCGTGATCGGCCGGCCGGACTCGTCCACCAGCACGTCGCCCTGCGCCCGCCCGGAGCGGATGAAGTCCACCACCGCCTGCACCACCTCGCAGGTCTTGCGGCCGACGCGGCGCATGGCCTCGACCTCCTCGGGGTCCTTGGTGAGGCGCGCCTCGGAGATGATGTCCTTCTCGATCTCGGCCACGATCTCGAGCCCGGGCATGGCGCGCATGAGCCCGGTCATCAGCGCGAAGAACGGGCCGGCGCGCACCGTGCCGTAGATGCCGACCCGCCCGCTCACCCCCAGGTCGGTGAAGATCTGGCGCCGCAGCTCGACGGCGGCCGCGAGCGGGTCCGGGAAGCGCTCGGCGATCTCGCGCCGGTTCCAGCGGTTGAGCGAGACGAGCGCGAGGCCGGTCTCCTCGGCCTCGTTCTGCTCCCACGGGCTGTGGAGCAGGGTGATCGGCTCGCCGCGCTTCTTGATGATCAGGCCGGGCAGGTGCCGCCCGCCGACGAAGTAGGCGAAGTCCGGGTTGGCGCTGTCGAGGCCGTCCGGCCCCTCGACGACGATCGCGTCGAGGTTGCGCTCGGCCATCAGCCGGTCAAGATCTTGTTTCAACTCGGTTCTCCGTTCCTAGTGCTTTCCGGTGCTCTGCGCCGGCGTTGCCGGCGCAGAGCTCCGAAATAAAAAGGTTCGTGGAGGGCCTGCGGCCCTCCACTCCTCCCCGCCGCGTGGGCGAAGCTCACCGGGCCTGCGGCCCTCCACTCCTCCCCGCCGTGCGGGCGAGGTTCATGAGGCTGTGGCTCGCCTCCCTGCCGCGCGCGAGGGTCACCGGGCCTGCGGCCCTCCACTCCTCCCCGCCGCGTGGGCGAGGTTCACGAGGCCTGCGGCCCGCCTCTTCTCCCTGCCGTGCGGGCAAGGGTCACGAGGCCTGCGGCCTTCCACTCCTCCCTGCCGCGTGGGCAAGGCTCACAGGACTCTGCGGCCCTCCACTCCTCCC
>CALJIC010000108.1 GCA_937974195.1 uncultured Roseiflexaceae bacterium
GGCGCCGCCTCCCTCCATCGCCCGTTGTCATGCCTCAGCACACCAGCCGCTCGTCTTAACCGCATTGCCCTTGCGCTGCAGCACACCAGCCGCTCGTCTCAGCAACACGGGCTGTTGCATGACAGCACAAGCAGCCCGTGTGCAGGGCACAGCGCCTGCACAAGCGCCTGCGGAACACGCCTGGGTGCAGAACGGACCGCCGCGTAAGTTCTGTCAAATATCAACACAGCCTCGCGGCTGCCGGCGTGTATTGTAGCAGGTCACGGGGCGCCGGCTGCAGGGCGGCTCCAGCGCGCCCGACGCGTTGATCGAGCCCAGGTTACGCAGAAGGACCGATGCCCGCCGGAGGGCGATGTGCTACGATCGCCATGGCACAGCGCAGCGCGCTGGCACACGTTTTGACATCCGAACGGTCTAGACGTCGCACCGGAGCGAGGCTCGCGGGCGCATCGTGACCCTACCCACGGCTTACGACGCGGACGGCTCGCCAATGCAGCCACGTAGGCCGTGACAGCTACATATCCACCGGAGCGGTGCCATGGATAAGCCTGAACCAACCGATACATCCATCTACCTGACGATCATCGGCGTCTCGGCGCTGCTGATGTTCGCCTTTCTGCTGACCGGGAGCTTCTGGCTGACAACCATCGTCATGGTGCTCGGCTGCCTCCACATCGCGCGCCACTTCCCGGCCGCCGAGGCGATCATCGAGAACGACATCGCCCTGAAGTGGCTGCGCCGCTTCTCGCCGCTGATCGTCGTCGCGATCTTCTTCTTCCTGCTGGCGGTGCGGAGCGCCTGAGGCGAAACCAGCAACGACCGTAGGCCGGCGCCGTGTATCGCGCGCCGGCCTGCGCGTTTCTTGAGCATGTGCTGGCGGAGGGCCTACCGGAGCGACGCGGCAACTTCGGCAGCGAGCTGCACGGTCTGGAAGTGAATGTCCACCGTGTCTGTGACGTCGCGGCCGTAGCCTCCGGCCATGGTCACCGCCACAGGAATGCCGGCCGATCGGCAGGCCTCGAACACCATGCGGTCGCGGGCCAGCAGCCCGGCCTTGGTGAGCTTGAGCCGGCCGAGCCGGTCGCCCTCGTGCGGGTCCGCGCCGGCCAGGTAGATCGCCAACTCGGCCCGCGAGCGCTCGATGGCCTCGCCCAGCCCGTGCTCGAGCGCCGCCAGATACTCCTCATCCCCGGCGCCATCCTCAAGCCCGATGTCGAGATCGCTGCGCTCCTTCTGGAAGGGGAAGTTCTTCTCGGCGTGGATCGAGAAGGTGAAGACCGTCGGGTCGCCGGCCAGGATGGCGGCGGTGCCGTTGCCCTGGTGGACGTCACAGTCGATCACGACCACCTGGCGCACGCGCTGCTCGGCCTGCATCGCCCGCGCGGCCACAGCGCTGTCGTTGAACACGCAGTAGCCCTCGCCGCGGCCGGCGTAGGCGTGGTGGGTGCCGCCGGCCAGGCTGACGGCCACGCCGTCGCGCAGGGCGGCCCGGCAGGCGGCGATCGTCGCGCCGGAGGAGCGCCGCGAGCGCTCGACCATCTGGGGCGACCAGGGGAAGCCGATGCGGCGCATCTCGCGCTCGGTCATCTCGCCGGCCTGCATCCGCCGGACGTACTCCGCGTCGTGGGCGCGCAGCAGGTCGGCGTCGCTCGCCGGCTCCGGCAGCAGCATGCGCCCGAGCCGCGCGGCGTAGACGCGCTCGCGCAGCAGCCAGTACTTCTGCATGGGGAAGCGGTGGCCCTCAGGGAGCGGCAGCACGAAGGTGTCGGAGTAGAAGATATCCATGCTGGGCCTCCGGCATAAGGCTTGCTTCTTGTACGGCAGGAGCCGCTCTGCGGCGAGGAAGTGTCCTCGGTGGGCCAGCGTTCTCCCCGGAAGGCGGGCGGCACCAGGCGGAAAGCGAGCAGCGACATGACGACCCGCGACGACAGCGAGCGCGGCCGGAGCGACAGGCGGAACGAGCACAGCCGCGACCGCGCGAGCCCTCAGCGAGCGACGGCCCGCGAGGAGGAGACCGGCGAGGGCACGCGCGACTACGGGCGGCTCGAGGGCACGGCGACCGAAGGGCCCGCGTCCCCGCGAGCCACCGAGGCGGCGCAGCAGCCCGCGTCCGAGGGCGCTGAGACACACGACGCCCACGAGCGCCCGGCCGGCGAGAGCGTGGAGCCCGGCACGGCAGGCGGGTACGGCCCGCCCGACACCCGCGCGGCGGACGACACGCTTGGCGGCTACGGCGGAGTCGCCGGGGGCAAAGACCTCCGCCCTGAGCAGCAGCGCAAGCGCGAGCGGCCGGCCGACGACAAAGACTGACCGCCCCGAGACGCCCCAACCGCATCAATCGAAGATCACCGTGCGGTTGCCGGTGATGAAAACGCGCTCCTCGAAGACCAGGCGCAGCGCCTTCGCGAGCACGATCTTCTCCACGTCGCGCCCGGCCTGGGCCATCGCCGCCGCCGTGTGGGTGTGGTCCACCGGGATGACGCTCTGGGCGATGATCGGCCCCTCGTCCAGATTCTCGGTGACGAAGTGGGCGGTGGCGCCGATGATCTTCACGCCGCGCTCGAACGCCTGGCGGTACGGGTTCGCACCGACGAACGCCGGCAGGAACGAGTGGTGGATGTTGATGATCCGGCCGCGGTAGCGCTCGACGAACCAGGGCGTCAGCACGCGCATGTACTTGGCCAGGACGATGTACTCCGGCTCGTAGCGGTCGATCACCTCGGCGATCCGCTCCTCGTGCGCGTGGCGCTCGAGCCCCTCGTGGCTCACGTGGTGGAACGGCACATCGAAGCGGGCCGCCAGGTCCGCGAGCGTGGCGTGGTTCCCCACCACCGCCGCGATGTGCGCCCCAAGCTCGCCGTAGGCGTGGCGGATGAGCAGGTCGCCGAGGCAGTGGTGCTCCTTGGTGACCAGCACGACGATCCGGCGGTCGCCGGTGGGCGCCAGGCGGATCGTCGCATCGGGCAGGGCCGCGCGCAGCTCCTCCTGCGCGAGCGCCGGGTCCGCCTCGCCCGCGAACTCGGTGCGCATGAAGAAGTGGCGGCGCTCGCGGTCGACGAACTCGTGGTTGCTGACAATATTGAAGGCGTGTCGCAGGAGCACGCCGGTGATCGTATGGACAAGCCCCGTGCGGTCGGGGCAGTCGATCAGCAGGATGTGGGAAGGCACCGGTATCTCCGTCTATCGTCGCGCCCGCCGCTGGCGGGCCACCCGGCTGGCCGGGCTCGTCCGCACCCCAGCGCACGCTCGAAACCGGGCGCCGGCCAGACGTCCGGGCGGCTCCACCTCGGCTGCGAGCCGCCACCGGGCGCACAGGACTCAGCGCCCGGTATGATACCATTGCAGCGTAGCCGCCGGTACTGCGCAGGCAGCTATACTTCGCCCCACGTCGCGGGGTCCGGATGAGGCCGCCGCGCGTTGTGTCAAAGGCCACCAGGCCCTGTTGGGAGACAAAGGAAGTGCCATGAAAATCGGCGTGGTCCTGCCGCTCAGCGAGGAGGGCGGCGTCACACCGGGGTACGCCGCGATACGCGCCTACGCGCGGCACGCGGAGCAGGCCGGCTTCGACTCGCTGTGGGTGTTCGACCACCTGCTGTTCCGCCGGCCCAACGAGCCGGCGACGCAGGGGATCTGGGAATGCTGGACCGTGCTGGCGGCGCTGGCCGAGGCGACCGAGCGGGTCGAGCTCGGCACGATCGTGCTGTGCCTGCCGTTCCGCAACCCGGCGCTGGTGGCGAAGATGGCCGTGACGCTGGACGAGGTGAGCGGCGGCCGCCTCATCCTGGGCCTGGGGGCGGGCTGGCACCAGCCGGAGTTCGACGCCTTCGGCTACCCGTTCGACCACCTGGCGAGCCGCTTCGAGGAAGGGCTGCAGATCATCGGGCCGCTGCTGCGCACCGGCCGGGTCGACTTCCGGGGCCGGTTCTACAGCGCGCCGAACTGCGAGATCGTGCCGCGCGGCCCGCGCCCCGCAGGCCCGCCCATCCTGGTCGCGTCCTCCGGGCCGCGCATGCTGCGCCTCACGGCCGAGCACGCCGACATGTGGAACACAGCGTGGTACGGCACGGTCGACGGGCTGGCGGAGCGCCGGGCCGCGCTCGAGGCGGCCTGCGCGGCAGTCGGGCGGGACCCGTCGACGCTCGAGATCACCGTCGGCGTGGCCGTGGCGCTGCCCGAAGATGGCGGGGAGCCCCCGCCGAGCGACCGGGCGCTCAGCGGGAGCGCCGAGGCGATCGCCGCCGAGCTGCGGCGCTACGAGCAGGCCGGGGCCAGCCACCTGATCTGCCGCCTCTCCCCGCGCAGCGAGGCGGCGCTGGAGCGGCTCGCCGAGGCGCTGCGGCTCTACCGCGGGGCGGCGTGAGGCGGCGCGTGCTATAATCCCAAACCGGAAGTTTTGGGCGTAAGGACGGTGACACGATGAACATCGCCATGTGGGGCAAGGCGCTGCGCACCATCCCGCGCCTGTCTCCCGAGGAGTGGAGCCAGCTCGACATCGTCGCCCGCTGGCTGATCGCCGCCCGCTCGGCCGTGCTGGTGATGACCTTCACCTCGGCCGCGATCGCCGGGCTGCTCGCGTGGCGCGACGGCCGGCTGGACGTGTGGCTGTGGGTGCTGCTCACCGTGGGCCTGACGATGGCCCACGCGACCAACAACCTGCTGAACGACCTGATCGACTACCGCAACGGCGTAGACCAGGACAACTACTTCCGCGCGCAGTACGGCCCGCAGCCGCTGGTGCACGGCATGCTCACCCAGCGCCAGCTGCTGCTGTACGCCGCAGTCACCGGGCTGCTGGCGCTGCTGCCGGGCGCCTACCTGGTCTGGCTGCGCGGCCCCACGGCGCTGTGGCTGCTGCTGGCCGGCGCCTTCTTCGTCCTGTTCTACACCTGGCCGCTGAAGTACATCGGCATGGGCGAGATCGCCGTGCTGCTGGTGTGGGGGCCGCTGATGGTCGGCGGCGGCTACTTCGTGATCACCGGCGTGTGGGACTGGAACGTGGTGGTCGCGAGCCTGCCGCAGACGCTGGCCGCGACGGCGGTGCTGTTCGGCAAGCACATCGACAAGTTCGAGCCCGACCGGGCGAAGGGGATCCGCACGCTGCCGGTGCTGCTCGGCCACCGCAACGCGCGCTACGCGGCGATCGGGCTGTTCGTCCTCCAGTACGCGATCGTGCTGTACCTGGTGGCGACCGGCTTCTTCACGCCGGCGATGCTGGTGGTGCTGCTGGCCGCCACGGCGCTGACGCGGACGATCCCGGTGTTCCTACGCCCGCGGCCGGAGGCGCCGCCGCCCGAGCTTCCGCCGGACGTCTGGCCGCTGTGGTACGCGCCGCTGGCCTTCGTCCACACCCGGCGCTTCGGCGCGCTGTTCATGCTGGGGCTGATCCTGGAGGTCGCCTGGCGGGCGTTTGCCTAGCGCCGGTACTTTTCAGGGCTTACGCGGTGACCCCGCACCCGCTGGTGGTGCATTCCTGTTCGGCACGCCGGTGGCTCATGCCTCTGCACACCAGCGCCCGTTATCCATCTCAGGCCCTACCTGCCGCAATCGCGGTGCCGCTCCGCGCGGCTGGCGCCAGGGGCTCCGCGCCCCTGGACCCCGCAAGTGCTGCGTTCCTGTTCGGCACGCCCGTGGCTCATGCCTCTGCACACCAGCGCCCGTTGTCCAGCAGCGCTGTGATGCTCGCAGGCAGCAGCGCCCTTGCACACCAGCGCCCGTTATCCAGCAGCGCTGTGATGCTCGCAAGCAGCAGCGCCCTTGCACACCAGGGCGCATCTGCGGGCGTCAGCGTGCCCAAGGCCGGGGCGGCGTCTACTTGACGACCGCCCTATTCCGGGGTACCATCCCACGGCTTATGGACGCCACTCCGCGCCTTCTGATCATCAGCCACGACGTCGTCGGCAGCCGTATGGCCGGCCCGGGCATTCGCGCCTGGGAGATGGCGCGCGTGCTGTCCGGCCAGCAGCCCGTGACGCTGGTCGCGCCGCGGCCGATCGACCTGGCGGCGCCCTTCGAGACCGGCAGCTACGCCTGGGGCGATGCGGCCTCGCTCGCCCGCTGGCTCGCCGCGGCGGACGTGGTGGTGGCGAACGGGCACACGCTCGCCGCCCACCCGGAGCTGGCGCGCACCCCGCTGCCGCTCGCGCTCGACCTGTACGACCCGGTGGCGCTCGAGAACCTGGAGACGTTCCGCGCCGCCCCGCCGGAGCAGCGCGCCGCCCGCCACGCCGCTGACCTCTCGCTCCTGCGCGCCCAGCTCTGCGCCGGCGACTTCCTGCTGTGCGCCACCGAGCGCCAGCGCGACATGTACATCGGCGCGCTGCTGGCGCTCGGCCGGATCACGCCCGAGCGAGTCGACCGCGACCCCCAGCTGCGCGACCTGATCGACGTCGTCCCCTTCGGCCTGCCGGACCAGCCGCCGGTGAAGCGGGCGCCCGCGCTACGCGGGGTGATCCCGGAGATCGGCGAGCGCGACCCGCTCCTGCTCTGGACCGGCGGGCTGTGGGACTGGCTCGACCCGCAGACGCTGGTGGAGGCCATGCCGGCGGTGGCCGAGCGCCGCCCCGATGTGCGGCTGGTGTTCCTGGCTGGCCGGCACCCGGGCGACGTGCCCGAGATGCGCGCTGCGGACGAGGCGCGGCGGCTGGCGGCCGAGTGCGGGCTGCTGGGGCGCAACATCTTCTTCTTCGAGGAGTGGGTGCCGTACGAGCGCCGCGCCGACGCGCTGCTCGAGGCGGACATCGCCGTCTCGCTGCACCGCGCCCACCTGGAGACGGCCTACGCCGCGGTGCGCTCGCGCTTCCTCGACCACCTGTGGGCCGGGCTGCCCAGCGTGGTGAGCGCCGGCGACGCGGCCGCCGACCTGGTGGAGCGCCACCGGCTCGGCCGGGTCGTTGCCCCCGGCGACGCGGACGGGGTGGCGGTGGCGATCTGCGCGCTGCTCGAGGACGAGGAGGAGCGCCGGGAGTGCGGGCGCCGCGCGCGGACGCTCGGCGACGACCTGACCTGGGAGCGGACGCTCGCGCCGCTCGCCCGCTTCTGCCGGCGACCCAGCGTGGCCGGCGACCGCCGGAGGAGCACAGCAACCATGCCTGAGTCTACCAGCCGCACATCCGCCGGGGCGCCCGCGGAGCCGGACGCCGCGCCGCCGGCCTTTATGGAGAAGGTCGGCGCGCTGCACCAGCTGTGGCGCGTCCAGCCGCAGGAGCTCACCTCCGCGCTGCCGCTGCTCGGGCAGGCCAAGCAGGCCGCCAACTCCCTCACCCGCTGGTACGTCGCGCCGATCGTCGAGCAGCAGAACGCCTTCAACGCCGCCACCGTCCACGCGCTGCAGGCGATCGCCGATGCGCTGGCGCAGCTGGTAGGCGAGCAGCCGGCGCTGCGCCAGCAGCTCGCGGACATCGAGCAGCACCTGCGCGACATCGACGAGGCGCAGACGGCGATCGCCCGGAAGCTCTCGGCGCTTGACCGCGTATGAAAGCCACCGTTATCATCCCCGCCCACAACGGCGAGAGCTACCTCCGCCCCTGCCTGGAGGCGCTGCTGGCCCAGGAGGGCGCCGCGTTCGATGTGATCGTCGTGGACAACGGCAGCAGCGACGGCGGCGCGGACCTGGTGGCGCGGCTCTTCCCGCAGGTGCGCCTGGTGCGCAGCGTGGCGCCGCTCGGCTTCGCGGGGGCGTGCAACCTGGGAATACGCGCCGCGCTGGAGGGCGGCCCCGGCGAGGAGCCGCCTGAGGCGGTGGTGCTGCTGAACCAGGACACGGTGGTGGACCCGGGCTGGCTCGCGGCGCTCCTGCAGCCGCTGCGCGAGGACCCGGCGGCCGGCGTGGTCGGGAGCCTGGCGCGCTACCCGGACGGGCGCATCCAGCACGCCGGCGCCGAGCTGCTAGAGCCGCTGGGCTACGGCCGGAACATCGCCGCCGGCCTCACGCGCCTCCCGGAGCAGCTGCCGGCGCCGGACTACGTGGCGTTCCTCGCCAGCGCGCTGCGGACGGAGATGCTGCGCGAGGTCGGGCTGCTCGACGAAGGCTTCAACCCGGCCTACTTCGAGGACGCCGACCTGTGCCTGCGCGCCCGCGCCGCCGGCTGGAAGGTGGTGCTCGCGCCGGCCGCGACGCTCGTCCACGACGAGGGCGCGCCACAGCGCACCGGGGGCGGGGCGGCGAAGTTCGCCACGGCGTACCGCCACGCCGCGCTGCTCGAGCGCAACCGCCTGCGCCTGGCGCTCAAGCACCGCAGCCCCGACGAGCTGCTCGGGCCGTTCCTGGAGGCCGAGCGCGAGCAGCTTGTCAGGCGCACGCGCGCCGGCACGAGCCACGGCCTGCGCCAGGCGTACCTCCACGCCATGCTCGCCCTGCCCGAGATCGCCCGCGACCGCGGGTGGCCCGCCGCGACCCGTGAGGCGCTGGCCGACTCGTTCGCCGGGCTGCGCGCCGCCACGGCCGCGGAGCGGGACGCCGCCGGCAACTTGCAGCCGAATCAGCAACTCAGCGCGGAGGAGAGCGCAGCGGCGGAGAAGCAGGCCGAAGCTGCGCCCGCCTCGCCCCACCAGCCCGCCGCCCCTTCAGCCGGGCAGAGCAAGCCAGCCGCGGCCACACCCCACCAGCCTGGCAGCAGCGCGCTGCCCCCCGTCGCGATCATCATCCTGACCTGGAACGGGCTGGAGGTGACGAAGGAGTGCATCGCCAGCATCCGCGCCAGGACGTGCGGCGTCCCGTACCGGCTGATCGTGGTCGACAACGGCTCGACCGACGGCACGCTGGAGTGGCTGCGCGCCCAGGAGGACATCACGCTGATCGCGAACGCCGAGAACGTCGGCTTCACGCGCGGCAACAACCAGGGCATGGCCGCCGCCCCGCCCGACCACGACGTGCTGCTGCTGAACAACGACACCCTGATCATCCAGGACAACTGGCTGGCGCGGATGCGCGAGGTCGCCCACAGCGACCCGGCCTACGGGATCGTCGGCTGCAAGCTGCTCTGGCCCGACGGGCGCCTGCAGCACGCCGGCACCTACATGCCCTCGGGGAGCTACTGGGGCTACCAGGTGGGCGGCGGCGAGGTGGACGTGGGCCAGTACCCAGGCGTGCGCGAGGTCGAGGGGGTCGTCGGCGCCTGCATGTACATCCGGCGCGACGTGCGGGCGGCCATCGGCGGGCTGGACGAGGCGTTCTTCGCCTACTTCGAGGATACCGACTACTGCCTGCGCGCGGCGATGCACGGCTACAAGACCGTGTGCGTCGGCGACGTGCGCGTGGTGCACCGCGAGAACACTAGCGCCAGGGTCAACAACATCAACTGGCAGGAGATGTTCGGGCGCGCCCAGGAGACCTTCAAGGCCAAGTGGCACGCCTACTACGAGCGCGAGCGCTACCAGCGCAGCCTGCTCTGGCACAGCATCGTCGCCTCGCCGACCGGCTACGCGATCTCCTCACGCCAGTTCGCGCTGGAGCTGGACCGGCGCGGCGTGGACGTGCGGCTGGCCTGCATCTGGGGCAACGACATGACCGAGCCGCCGACCGGCGACCCGCGGATCGAGCGGATGCGCTACCGCCCGAAGGACACCGGACTGGTGCAGGTGGTCTACCACCAGGGCGACAGCTTCATCAAGAACAGCGGGCGCTACCGCATCGGCTACACCATGCTCGAGCCGAACGGCATCCCCGAGGACTGGGTCGCGCAGGCCAACCAGATGGACGAGGTCTGGGTGCCCAGCACCTTCAACCAGCGCACGTTCCGCGACAGCGGCGTGAGGCGCCCGATCTACGTCGTGCCGCTCGGCGTGGACCCGGACTACTTCCACCCCGGCATCGCCGCGCGCCGCCCGAGCGACCGCTTCGTGTTCCTCTCGAACTTCGAGTGGGGCGAGCGCAAGGCGCCCGAGGTGCTGCTGAAGGCCTTCACCGACGAGTTCTCGGAGGCCGACGACGTCGTGCTGGTGCTCAAGGTGTTCAACAACGACCCGGGGGTGAACGTCGGCCAGCAGATCGCCGACATGCGGCTGCGGAAGGGTGCGGCGCCGGTGGTGCTGATGCTCAACCAGCGCATCGCGCTGCACCAGATGGGCAGCCTGTACACCAGCGCGGACTGCTTCGTGCTGCCGACACGCGGCGAGGGCTGGGGCATGCCGATCCTGGAGGCGATGGCGTGCGGCCTGCCGACGATCGCGACCGACTGGAGCGCGCAGGCGGACTTCCTGGACCCCGAGTACAGCTACCCGCTGCGGGTGAAGCGGCTGATCCCGGCGGTGGCGAAGTGCCCGTACTACACCGGCTACGAGTGGGCCGACCCGGACATCGAGCACCTGCGCTACCTGATGCGCTACGTCTACGAGCACCGCGAGGAGGCGCGCGCCAAGGGCCGCCGGGCGGCCGAGGTGGTCGCGGAGCGCTGGACCTGGGCGCGGGCGGTGGACAAGATCATGGCGCGGCTGGAGGAGATCGAGGGGTAGCGCGCCGGAGGCTTCCGGGAATGCGCGGGCCCGCCAGCGCGCAGCGCGCCGGGGCGCAACGGACTATGCACATCGCCATCGACATCTCGGTGCTGCGGATCGCGCAGGCGGGCGTCCTGGTCTACACCAGCCGCCTGATCGAGGCCCTGGCGGCCGAGCGCGGCGGCCACGAGCTGACCCTGCTGGACGTGCTGCCGCTCAACCCCGGGCTGCCGATGCGCCCGCTGGCCGCCTTCGACGCCCCCGGCGTGCGGGTGGTGCGCTGCGCTGGGCTGCGCCGGGCGTATGTGAGCGCGCACCCGCTGCTGCGCCACGGCCTGCCGCACGCGCTCGCGGAGCGGATCGACCGCGCGCTCGACGCCCCGTGGGCCGCGGCCTCGGTCGCGCTGATGGGCCTGGCGCTGCGCGGCGGGCTGTCCGGCGCGCAGGTGTTCCACGCCTCCGACCAGTTCCTGCACGCCCCGCCGGGCGCCGCCGCCGTCCTCACGATCCACGACCTCACCACGCGCCTGCACCCGGAGTGGCACGCCGAGGCGAACACCGCCATGCACGCCGCGAAGGAGCGCTTCGCGCGCGAGCGGGCGCAGCTGGTGATCGTCGACTCGCGCGCCACCCAGCGCGATGTCGTCGAGCACCTGGGGGTGCCGCCGGAGCGCACCGCGGTGGTGCCGCTGGCCGCCGACGAGCGCTTCCGGCCCCACGCGCCCGGCGAGGCGGCGCCGACCCTGGAGCGCTACGGGCTGCGCCCGGGCGGCTACATCCTGAGCACCGGGACGCTGGAGCCGCGCAAGAACTACGAGCGGCTGATCGAGGCGTTCGCCCAGGTCATCGGCCGCGGGCCGCAGCTCGAAGGCATCGGCGATGCGCCGCAGCCGGCGGCTCACGGCCTGCTGCTGGCGATCGCCGGCGGGCGCGGCTGGAAGGACGACGCCATCCTCGACGCCCCGGCGCGCCACGGCGTCGAGGGCCGGGTGCGCTTCCTCGGGCGGGTCCCCGACGACGATCTGCCGGCGCTGGTTGCGGGCGCCGCGCTGTTCGTGTACCCTTCGCTCTACGAGGGCTTCGGGCTGCCGCCGCTCGAGGCGCTGGCCTGCGGCGTCCCGGTGGTCGCCTCCTGCACCTCATCGCTGCCAGAGGTCGTCGGCGACGCGGGGCTGCTGTGCGACCCGCACGACCCGGCGGATATCGCGCGGCAGATGGCGGCGGTGCTGGACAACCCGGCGCTCGCGGCGCAGCTGCGGGAGGCGGGGCCGCGCCGCGCCGCGCAGTTCTCCTGGCGGCGCACCGCCCGCGAGACGCTGGCGGCGTACGAGCGGGCCGCGGCCGAGCGAGCCGCCCAGGCCGCCGGCCGCTCGCGCTTCTGAAATAATCAGGACTTACGCGGTGGTCCGTCCTGCACCCAGGCGTGTTCCGCAGGCGCTGTGCCCTGCACCCGGGCTGCCTGTGCTGTCTGGTCTTGACCCGCTTTCATGGACAGTCGGTCACGCCGATCGCCGGCTAGTGTGA
>CALJIC010000109.1 GCA_937974195.1 uncultured Roseiflexaceae bacterium
CGACCATCCGCAGAAGCAGAGACAGCGTCCGCGAACGACCTGCCGCCCCTCGCACCTCCCTGCCAGCGAGAGCGGCCCATCCGCAGAAGCAGAGACAGCATCCGCGAACGGCCTGCCGCCCCTCGCACTTCCCTGCCAGCGAGAGCGGCCCATCCGCAGAAGCAGAGACAGCGTCCGCGAACGGCCTGCGGCCCCTCGCACTTCCCTGCCAGCGAGAGCGGCCCATCCGCAGAAGCAGAGACAGCGTCCGCGAACGGCCTGCGGCCCTCCACACCTCCCTGCCAGCGCGGGCGGCCCATCCGCAGAAGCAGAGACAGCATCCGCGAACGGCCTGCGGCCTTTCACTTCCTCCCTGCGAGGGTGACTCGACCGCGGAGCTCGTGTCACAAAAAAGCATAATGCGTAATGCGTAAGTCCTGGATGGTTACGCGTTACGCATTATGCATTGTGCAGTACGTAGATGCCTTCCTACTTCTTCTTCGCCGCCTGGCCCTTTCCGCGCTGGGCCTGCTTGCCCGCCTTGCCCGGCTTGCCGCCGTTCGGCGCGCCGGCCGCCGGAGGCGCCTGTCGGCCACGCGGCGCCGATGTGCCGCCGGCGAGCTGCGCCGAGACGGAGGGCGCCTCGCGCTGCGGCGCGCCCCCGCCGGCCTGCAGGATCGCGATCAGCTCGTCGACCCGGTCGATGTGGCACTGCTTGAACTTCTTGCCGCTCCCGCACGGGCACAGGTCGTTGCGGCCGGGGAGCTGGACGGCGTAGCGCACGGTGCGCGCGGCACGCGCCTGATCCTGGCTCATGCCGGCGCGCTGGGCCGCCTGCAGGCGCTGGCGCTGCTCGGCCTCCACCTGGCGCAGGTGCTGCTCGTACTGGAACGAGACCGGGATGATCTGGTAGGCGATGTCGCGCTGGATGTTGGCCTTCAGCTCATCGAACATCGCGTAGGCATGGCGCTGGTACTCGACCAGCGGGTCGCGCTGGGCGATCGCCTGCAGGCCGATCTCCTGGCGCAGGTCCTCCATGCCCGTGAGGTAGTCGACCCACTGGCGGTCGATCGCGCCGAGCATCATGCGCCGCTCGACGTAGCGCATGTTCTCCTCGCCGATCGCCTGCTCGCGCTCCTCGTAGACCTTCTCGATCGCCTCGACCAGCAGGTCCTCGACCTCCTGGCGCGAGAGGGACTCGATCCGCTCGACGGTGATGTCCTCCGGCAGGGGCGGGCAGATCGCCCGCACGCCGCGCAGGAGCGCCTCGGGGTCCCACTCCTCGAAGTCCTCGTCGCGCCCCTTGCCCTCCGGCAGGTAGCGGTCCACCAGCGCGCCGACCTCCTCGGCGATCATGTCCAGGATCCGCTCGCGCATATTCTGGCCCTCCAGAATCGCGCGGCGGTCGGCGTAGATCACCGAGCGCTGCTTGTTCATCACGTCGTCGAACTCGACGGTGTGCTTGCGCAGGTCGAAGTTATACCCCTCGACGCGGGTCTGGGCGCCCTCGATCGAGCGGTTGATCAGCCCGGCCTCGATCGGCACGCTGTCGTCCACACCGAGCCGCTCCATCAGCCCCTTGACGCGGTCCATCGGGCCGAAGCGGCGCATCAGGTCATCCTCGAGCGAGAGGAAGAAGCGCGACGAGCCCGGGTCGCCCTGGCGGCCAGCGCGGCCGCGCAGCTGGTTGTCGATCCGGCGCGCCTCGTGCCGCTCGGTGCCGATGATGTGCAGCCCGCCGAGCTGCCGGACCTCCTCGCGCTCCGCCTCGGTGATCCGCTTCGCCTCGGCCAGCGCCTCCGCCCGCTGCTCGGGGGTGGCCTGCTCCAGCGAGATGCCCCGCTGCGCCAGGATCTCCTCGACCAGGCCGTCCGGGTTGCCGCCGAGCAGGATGTCGGTGCCGCGGCCGGCCATGTTGGTGGCGATCGTCACCGCGCCCTTGCGCCCGGCCTGGGCGACGATGCGCGCCTCCTGCTCGTGGTACTTGGCGTTCAGCACCTGGTGCTTGATGCCGTGCTGGCTGAGCAGGCGGCTGAGGCGCTCCGAGGTCTCGACCGAGGTGGTGCCGATCAGCACCGGCCGGCCGATCGCCTGCATCTCCTGGACCTCGCGCACCACCGCGTCGAACTTGGCCTTCTCCGTGCGGTAGATCTGGTCGTCCATGTCCTTGCGGATCATCGGGCGGTGAGTGGGGATGACGACCACGTCCAGGTTGTAGATCTTCGACAGCTCCTCCCGCTCGGTGTAGGCGGTGCCGGTCATGCCGGCGAGCTTCTTGTACATGCGGAAGAAGTTCTGGAAGGTGATCGTCGCCAGGGTGACGTTCTCCTGGCGCGTGCGCACGCCCTCCTTGGCCTCCACCGCCTGGTGCAGCCCGTCCGACCAGCGGCGGCCGGGCATCTTGCGCCCGGTGAACTCGTCGACGATCACCACCTCGCCGTCCGGCTCGACGATGTAGTCCTTATCGCGGTGGTAGAGGAACTGCGCCCGCAGCGCGTTGTCGAGGAAGTGCGTCAGCTGGTAGTGCTGCGGGTCGTACAGGCTCTCGCCCTCGGGGAGGCGCAGCATGCGCTCGACCTTGTGGATGCCCTGGTCGGTGATCTGGATCGACTTGGTGCGCGGGTCGATCAGGAAGTCCCCCTCGGGGTCCTCGATCATCTCCTTCTTGATCTGCTCGGGCGTGTAGGGGCTGGGCTTGAGGTTGCGGACGATCTGGGCGAAGCGCTTGTACTCGTCGCTGCTCTCCTGGGCCGGGCCGGAGATGATCAGCGGCGTGCGCGCCTCGTCGATCAGGATGTTGTCCACCTCGTCCACGATCGCGTAGTGCAGCTCACGCTGGACGAGCTGGCTCATATCCCAGGCCATGTTGTCGCGCAGGTAGTCGAACCCGAACTCGTTGTTGGTGCCGTAGGTGATATCCGCCTCGTAGGCCTCGCGGCGGGTGCACGGCCGCCAGTGCACCAGCCGCTGGTCCTCCTGGTTGGCCTTCGGGTCAACGTAGTCCGGGTCGTACAGCGCCGAGTAGTCGTGGGCGATCATGCCGACGCTCATGCCGAGCATGCGGTAGATCGGCCCCATCCAGCCCGCGCCGACCTTGGCGAGGTAGTCGTTGACGGTGACCAGGTGGACGCCCTTGCCCTCCAGGGCGTTCAGGTACAGCGGCAGCGTGGCGACGAGGGTCTTGCCCTCGCCGGTCTTCATCTCGGCGATCTTGCCCTGGTGCAGCACGATGCCGCCGATCAGCTGGACGTCGTAGTGGCGCAGGCCGATGGTGCGCCGCGCGGCCTCGCGCACGGCCGCGAACGCCTCAGGCAGCAGGTCGTCGAGCGTCTCGCCCTCGGCCAGGCGCTGCTTGAACTCCGCGGTCTTCGCGCTGAGCTGCTCGTCGGTGAGCGCCTGGAACTCGGGCTCCAGCTCGTTGATCTCGCGCACGATCGGCTCGATCTGCTTGATGGCGCGGTCGTTGCTGTCGCCAAATATCTTCTTGACAAAGTTGAACATCTACACTCTCCTCCAGCAACGCACCCCTCTCAGCGCCGGCGCGCGAGGAGCTGCGTGGGGTCGCTTCATTATAGCATACGGCCCTGCGGGCGTCTGCCCCGGAGCCGCGCTCTGCACAGGCCGCGCCGCCGCAGGGCGCTGTGCTACAATGGGCGCGTGGCGCAGAGGCGGCAGCAGGAGCTCGACATGACCGTAACCACCGCACGCCCGACCCTCACCCCGCGCTCGCTCGGCGCCGGGCGGCTCCCGCCGGGCGGCCCCGAGGTGACGCTGCGCCCGCTCTGGTTCCCCGCCACTGTGCCGGCGGCCGAGCGCTTCGCCGGCGCTTCAGAGACCATCGCCTAGCCTATGCCCAGCCCTCGCCTGACTCTCGCCGTGGCCCTCGGCAAAGCCGCCGGCGTCGCCAGCCGCGCCCTCCGCCTCGGCGGCGGCACGAACCTCCCCGGCCTCGTGGCGCGCCGCATCGACCCGAGCGCCCTCCGCAGCCTGGCCGCCGCGCTGCCCGAGGGCGTCGCGCTGGTGGCGGGCACCAACGGCAAGACCACCACCACGCGCATGATCGCCGCCGCGCTCGCCGCCGCCGGGCGCCCTCCGCTCCACAACCGCGCCGGCGCGAACCTGGTGAGCGGCATCACCGCGACCATGCTGGCCGGCAGCTCGCTGGCCGGCCGGCCGGCGGCCGCGATCGGCCTGTTCGAGACCGACGAGGCGGCCTTCCCGCAGGCGGCCGACGAGACCCGCCCGCGCCTGGTGCTGCTCCACAACCTGTTCCGCGACCAGCTCGACCGCTACGGCGAGGTGGACACGATCGCCGCCGCGTGGCGCGCGTCGCTGGAGCGGCTGCCCGCCGGCTCGACGCTGCTGCTCAACGCCGACGACCCGGCGGTGGCGGCGCTCGGCGCGGGGCTCGCGGCGCACGTGCGCTACTACGGCCTCGAGGACACCCGCCACGCCGCCGGCTCGGCCGCGCACACGGCGGACTCGCAGTTCTGCCGGGGCTGCGGCGCGCCCTACGCCTTCAGCGCCCGGTTCTACGCCCACGTCGGCCACTACGCCTGCCCGCGCTGCGGCCACGCCCGGCCCGCGCCCCACTACCGGCTCGAGCGGCTCGAGCTGCTCGGCGCCGAGGCGAGCGTGCTGCACATCACCTTCCCCGGCGGCGCGATGGAGCTGCACCTGCCGCTGCCCGGCCTCTACAACGCCGTCAACGCCCTCGCGGCCGCGGCCGCGGCGATCGAGCTGGGGGTGCCGCCGGCCCAGACGCGCGACACCCTCGAGCGCTTCAGCGCCGCGTTCGGCCGCCTCGAGCGCGTGGACGCCGCCGGCAGGCCCCTGCTGATCGCGCTGATCAAGAACCCGGTGGGCGCCAGCGAGACGGTGCGGATGCTGGTCGGATCGGGCGCCCCCGACCTCCACCTCCTCGTCCTGATCAACGACCGCGACGCCGACGGGACCGACGTCTCCTGGCTGTGGGACGCCGATTTCGAGCGGCTCGCCGGGCGCGTCGCCCACGCCACGGTCGGCGGGACGCGCGCGGCGGATATGGCGGTGCGCCTGAAGTACGCCGGGGTCGACCCGGCGCGCATCGCCGTCGAGCCGGACCTCGCGCGCGCGCTCGACGCGGCCCTGGGGCGCCTGCCGGCCGGCCAGACGCTCTACGCGCTGCCGACCTACACCGCCATGCTGGACCTGCGGGCGGAGCTGGTCCGGCGCGGGTGGGCCAGGCCGTTCTGGGAGGACTAGGGCGCGGGAACGAACCAGCGGCCGCCGGCGTCATGGGGGAGAACCGGTAGCGGATGCCCCACATGACGCAGGAGGACGCGATGAACCCGCAGATGCCCCGATGGAAGACCCTGCTGGCCGCGCTGGTGCTGCCGCCGCTGCTCGCGGCGTGCGGCGGGGCCGTGGCCACCGCCCCCGCCGCGCTCTCGGTCGAGGCCGAGCAGCCGGCGGCCGTCGCCATCCCCGAAGCGCGAGCGCCGTCCGACCCGGCGGTGCTGCGGCCGCCCGCCCCCGCGGCAACCGCCCTCCCCGCGGCGACAGCGGCCGCGGCCTGGGCCGACGCCGAGGAGGCCGCGGGCGCGCCGCGTCCCCCTGGGCCGGAGCGGCCCGCCCCGCCGCCCCACGTGGACCGGGCGCAGGTGCAGCCGATCAAAGCCGGCGAGACCGACGACAACCTCAACTTCGAGGACTACGCCGCCTACCTGCGCTCCGCCCGCGGCCTCGGCGCGCCGCTCGACGTCAGCGAGCGCTACATCATCACCGTCCTGAACGAGCAGCAGCAGCCGGTGCTCGACGCGCGCGTGCGGGTGTTCGAGGGGCAGACGGCGGTGTTCGAGGGCCGCACCTACGCCGGCGGGCGCACCATCCTGTTCCCGCGCGCCCTCGGCGTCTCGCAGAACAGCTCCGAGCTGCGCGTGACGCTGGAGAAGGGCAACAGCGTCGCCGAGGGCGTGCTCCGGCGCGGCCAGGGCCTCGAGCAGAGCTTCGTGCTGCGCGGGGCCGAGGCGCTGCCGCAGCACCCGCGGCTCGATGTCCTGTTCCTGCTCGATGCCACCGGCAGCATGGGCGACGAGATCAGCCGCATCCAGATGACGATCGCCGACATCGCCGCGCGCATCGACCGCATCGCGCCGCGCCCGGAGCTGCGCCTCGCGCTGGTCGCCTACCGCGACCGCGAGGACGAGTACGTGACCCGGGTGTACGCGGACTTCACGCCCGACGTCGCCTCCTTCCGCGAGGCGCTGCTCCAGGTGGAGGCCGACGGCGGCGGCGACACCCCCGAGGACCTCAACGAGGGGCTGCGCGTCGCGCTGCAGGAGCTGGCCTGGGCCGACGACGCGGTGCGGCTGACCTTCCTGGTCGCCGATGCGCCGCCGCACATGGACTACGGGCAGCAGTGGACCTACCTCGACGGCGCGCGCGAGGCGGTCGCCCAGGGCATCAAGATCTACCCCATCGCCGCCAGCAACACCGACGCGCAGGCCGAGTACGTGTTCCGCCAGCTGGCGCAGCAGACGCTGGCGCGCTTCATCTTCCTCACCTACCAGCCCGGCCAGAACGGCGGCGCCCCGGGCGAGACGACCACCATGCACGTCGACCCGGACGAGTTCACCGTCGAGCGGCTCGACGATCTGGTGGTGCGCGTCGTCGAGCGCGAGCTGGCCGAGGCGCACGGCGCGCGCTGACCTCGATCCGGCATATCCTCGTGGCAACGCGGCGGGGGCGACCCACAATCGCCTCTGCCGCCGCGCCGCTTCTTGCCCGCTGCGCGAAATGGAGGCCGGCTGCGGCCCGGCCGCCTTCCCGAAACCCCGCTCTGCCCGTCCGGCGGGCGTTGTGCGCAGCCGGGCGCGCCAGCCTACCGGCGCCTGCTGCTGGAGGATGCCCCAGCCCAGTTGGGCTTCGCCCCGGCCCGCCTGTGGCCCGAATCTCCCTGTTTCCGCTGCCCTAGCGCCCCTGCGCACCTTCTCAGGAGAGCGGGCGGCCGCCCGCAGGGCTCGTGTTATGCGCATGTCTTATCCAGCGGTGGGGTCTGGGGAGGCTCCGCCTCCCCAGAATGGCCTACCCATCCCCCGTAAGGCGGGCGAGCGGCGCAACCGCGAGCTTACATTATGTAACGGTACTAGCCCGAGATAGTACCAACAGATATATTGCGCCACCCCGACATATGTGCTATTGATCACATCAGATTATATATACACATACATATATAGGAGGCGCCCATGTCCACCACGAACGACAAGCTCACCGGCCTCCCGCTGCGCCCGGCCTTCGAGGAGGCGCTCAAGCGGGCGATCGGCAGCTCCGACGGAGTCGCGCTCGCGCTGATCGACCTGGACAACTTCAAGGAGATCAACGACGCGCTGGGGCACGCCGCCGGCGACGACGTGCTGCGCTCGTTCGCCGCGCTGCTGCAGGAGTTCGCGCCGGGGCAGGGCTACCGCCTCGGCGGGGACGAGTTCGCGGTATTGATGCCCGACACGACGCTGGAGCAGGCGTTTCTGCGCACAGAGTCGCTGCGGGTGAAGGCCCAGGAGCGCGTGCGCGTCGCCCTCGGCGGCGCCGAGCAGCCGCTGACGATCAAGGCCGGCGTCGCACAGTACCCGCGCGACGCCAAGGACGACCGCGGGCTGCTCTCGGCGGCCGACGCCGCGCTGATGACGGCGCGCGAGGCCGGGCGCAACGCGGTGTGCCTGCCGCCCAACGAGGAGATGGTGATGAAGAGCTGCTACTACCCGGCCACCAGCCTGCGGCGCCTCAAGGCCCTGGCCGAGCAGCTCAAGCGCAGCGAGTCGCGCCTGCTGCGCGAGGCGCTCGAGGATCTGTTTCGCAAGTACGACACGCGCGTGGGGTGAGCTGATGTCCACGCGCCTGGCCCGACTCATAGGCCGGCCAGCGGCGGCGCTGGCGATCATCGGCTGGCTGGGGCTCGCGGCCGCGAGCCTCCGCTGGCGCCGCCTGAGTCTGACCGACGACGCGACCGGCGTCTATAACCGGCGCTATCTGTTCCAGCGCCTGAAGCGCGAGCTGCGGCGCTCGCGGCTGCCCGAGCGCCCGCTCTCGCTCATCGTCCTCGAGGTGGACGACATGAAGCGCTGCAACGATCGGTACGGCCACCTGGTGGGGGACGCTCTGCTCGCGGCGGTGGCGCAGGCGCTCCGCGCCGAGGTACGCAGCTCCGACGCGGTGGCGCGCTGGGGCGGCGACGAGTTCGCCCTGATCCTGCCGGGCATGGCGCTGCGCGAGGCGCTGCTCCTGGCCGAGCGCGTGCGCGCCCGCGTAGCTGCGCTGGCGGTCGACGACGGGCGCGGGAGGGCGGCGCGGTCCACAGTCAGCGTGGGCGTGGCCGTCTGCAACCACGCCGGCGTCACAGCCTGCGACCTGCTCGACCGCGCGGATCGCGCGATGTACGCCGCCAAGCAGCAGAAGAACCGCGTCGCGCTGGCGACGTGACGTGCCGCGCCAGGTGCCCCCGCTGCACCCGGCGCGCAGCTCAGATCTCGATCGAGACGCGGCGGCCGCTCGTCGCGCTCTCGATCGCCCCGAACACCATCGCCAGGCTCTTGATGTTGTCGTGGCACTCGCCCATCGGCGTGGCGCCCGTCTTCAGCGCGCGGATGAAGTCGCGCAGCGAGCCGGCGATCCCGGCCGGCACGCCCTGCTCGACCTCCACCGTGCGCGGCTCGACCTGCGAGTGGAAGCCGCCGCGCTCGACCACCACCTCGGCCCGCAGCGCGTCGCCCCCGTCCCAGGTGGCGCTCCCCTGCGGTCCGACGGCACGCCACTCGCCCTCCCAGGAGGTGTGCAGCCCCTCGGCGCACCAGCTGCCCCGGTAGGTGTAGCGCGCCCCGCCGGCCATCTCGAAGATCGCCACCGCGCTGGCGGCGCCGCGGTACCAGCTCCAGGGCGGGTTGAACTCCTCGCAGTACACCGCCACCGGCTCGTCGTCGCCGAGCAGGAAGCGCGCGGCGTCGAAGGTGTGGATCGCCATGTCCAGCACCAGCACGTGCGCCATCTCGTCGCGGAAGCCGCCGAAGTGCGCGCCGATGTAGAAGTCCGAGTTCAGGATGCCCACCGGCCCGATGCTGCTTTCGATCAGGCGCCGGTAGGCGTGCAGGCAGGCGTCGTAGCGCCGGCTCTGGCTGACCATGTAGAGCAGGCCCGCCCGCTCCGCAGCGGCGACCATGGCGCGCGCCTGCTCCATGCTGGCGGCCATCGGCTTCTCGCCCAGCACCGGCACGCCCGCGGCCAGCGCGGCCAGCGTGACGTCGTGGTGCGCCTCGGGGATGGTCACGTCCACCACGAAGTCCGGCCGCACCTCCGCCAGCGCCCGCTCGAGGTCGTCCCCGGTGTAGGGCACGCTGATCCCCAGCTCGCCCGCCGCCCGCTCCGCCAGGCCCGGCTGGATGTCCACCCAGCCGGCGATCGTCGTCTCCTCGCACGCCTGCAGATTCTTGGCCCACGCCCGGCCCATTCCGCCCGCGCCCACAAGCAGCGCCCTGAGAGTCGTCATCGTCGCGTCCTCTTCATTTCGCAGATGGCAGTCGGCGGCTATTGTACTCCCAGAGCGGCGAGGCGCGCGCGGCAGCTCGTCGCGCCCGGGGGCCTGTTCCGCCGGCACGGCGCGCGATGGGGAGGTGTCAGGTTGTCCGAGCGGCCGCTTTCGGGTATGCTAGCCGCGCCCGGAAGCTGCCGAGACAAGCGGAGGAGCCTATGCATGTGATTGTGGTCCTTCTGGTCGGGCTAGCTCTCCTCGTACAACTCCCCACCGCTATCCCCTCTGCCCAGCTCTCCTACGTCAGCCCGCGTCACAACTCCCGCGCCGTGTCGCCGAGCACCACCATTGCGGTGCGGCACGGCGATCCGCTCGATCCCTCCAGCCTGCGAGCCGAGCTGTTCACGGTGCGCGGCGAGCTGAGCGGCGCACATAGCGGCCAGGTGAGCCTGGCGGAAGACGGAGCAACGGCGATCTGGAAATCCGAGACGCCCTTCACGCCGGGCGAGGCGGTCGAGGTGCGGCTAGCCGCAGGGCTCAGGACAGCCAACGGCGCGGTGCTGGCAGATCACCGCTGGAGCTTTGAGGTCGCGCAGCCGCTCTCGCCGGCCGCGCGCGCAAGCTGGGCGGCCTTCCTAGCCGAGGAGAGAGGCGCGCCATCTACGACGCCCGACTCCAAGGACATGCAGGCCGCGGCAGGCTACATCACCGTGCCTGGCAGCGAGAACATCCCGGCGTTCAATATCACCACGCCCGCCCAGGGCACCGCCGAGGGCTTCCTGTTCATCGCGACGTACAATATCCCTCTGCCGCGCTATCTGCTGATCCTCAGGGATACCGGCGAGCCGGTCTACGTGAAGCCGATCGAAGGGGGCCTGACACTCGGCGACTTCAAGGCTCATACGGTCGGTGGCCGCCGCCTGCTCTCCTACCACGTCGGTGGTTTCAACCCGATCGATGGGAACACCTCCGCCTTCACCGTCCTCGATGAGCGCTACCAGGTGGTGGATGTCTGGACGCCGGGCAATGGCTACCGGGCCGATATACACGACTTCCTGCTGCTCGACAACGGCAACGCGATTATGCTCATCTACCACCCCACACCGTTTGATCTCAGCCCCTACGGTGGCCCGGCTGACGGCGCGGTTGTGGATGTGATCGTTCAGGAGCTCGACCCGGCGCGCAATGTGATCTTCGAGTGGCATTCCCTCGACCATATCCCGCTCACCGACACCTATACGTCGCTCGACCAGGAGTTGGTGGACTACTTCCACGCCAACGCGATCGAGGTGGACAGCGACGGCAACCTGCTTGTGTCCGCCCGCAACACCAGCGAGATCATCAAGATCGATCGCAGCACCGGCGAGGTGCTGTGGCGGCTCGGCGGTAAGGCCAACCAGTTCACCTTCACCAACGATGACGGCTTCATTTTCCAGCACGACATCCGGCGTCAGCCGGGCGGCACCATCACGCTGTTCGATAACGGCACGGAGCTCGATAACGGCAACCTGCACGCCCGGCCCTACTCGCGCGCGGTGGAGTACGAGCTTGACGAGGTGAATAAGACGATCACCCGCGTGTGGGAGTACCGTAACACACCAGACACCTTCGGCCGCGCCACGGGTAATGTCCAGCGCTTGCCAAACGGCAACACGCTGATCGGCTGGGGCACAGCCAGCCTGGTGACCGAGGTGCTCCCGGACGGCACCAAGGCGTTCGAGATGGAGCTGGGTTCAGCTTTCTCCTACCGCGTATTTCGCTTCCCCTGGGAGGGCATGCCGGCCGAACCGCCCGCGCTGGCGCTCAGCGAGGACTCTGCGGCTGGCGATGTCACCTTCGCGATGAGCTGGAACGGCTTCACGGGGTCGGGGAGCTACCGGATCAAGGGCGGCCGAACGCCAATAGAGCAGCCGCCTATCGTCACGGTCGACCGGCAGGGTTTTGAGACACAGACGACGGCCGAGGTGCCGGACGATGTGTGCTTCTTCAGCGTGGAGGTTCTGGATACGGAGGGTGAGGTGCTCGGCACGTCGGACGTCGTCAGGCGCACGAGTGCGGCCTGCGCCTCGGCGAGCGTCAACTTCGTGCCGGTTGTTCTGCACGGCGCGCCGTAGCTGCTTCTGTCGGGACGGTTCGCAGTGGGCACGGGCGCGGGCTAGGACCACGCCCGGCCCATTCCGCCCGCGCCCACAAGGGGCGCCCTGGGAGTCACCGTCGCGTCCTCTTCACCTCGCAGGTGGCAGTCGGCGGCTACTGCACTCCCAGGGCGGCGAAGCGCGCCCGGCAGCTCGGGCACTCCCAGATCGGCTCGCCCGGCCCGAGCGGCACGATCGGCAGCCAGAACAGGTGGAAGTAGGTGCGGGCGCGCCGCGGGCGCATCGCGACGTACTGGCCGCAGCGCGGGCAGGGACGAACCTCCCCGCCCGGCCGGTCGTCATCGCGCACCACCTGGCGCGTGCCGAAGAATAAGATGAAGGCCATAGCCCTTATGTGAGCGACCGCACCACCTCGACGCCGTTCATGGCCATGTGGTGCAGGAACAGCACGTGGTGCAGGTCGCCGTCGTGGGCCTTGATGCCCAGCTCGCGCGCCACCGACACCGGCGTGTCGAAGGTGTCAACCGCGTCGGCCGGGACGATCACCCGGCGGCCGAAGTTGCCGGCGTTAGCTTCCAGCCGCAGGTGCATGGCCGCCTGGTAGGTGCACAGGTCGGTGCAGTCGCCCACCACGATGAACGTGTTGAGCTGCTGGCGCATCAGGATCCAGGAGCCCAGGTCGGTGCCGATGTGCGAGCTGATCGAGTTCTTGCGCACGATCTTGATCGAGCTGTAGAACGGCAGCGCCTTGAGCTCATCCACCGCCTCGCTCTCGGCGCTGCCCTTGAGGCAGTGCGGCGGATAGGAGCCGAACTCCGGCGCGTTCGGGTCGTGGGTGTCCTGGGTGAGCGCGAACTGGCGCACCCCCAGCGCGTGGGCCCGCGCGAACAGGTCGGCGACCGGCCGGGCGATCCGCCCCACGCGCTCGCTCGCCAGCGGCCCCTCGACGCAGAAGCCGTTGATCACGTCGATCGAGATCAGCGCCACCCGCTGCGGCGCGTCGCCCACCACCTGCGCCAGCGGCAGGTCCGGCAGGTTGGCGTACCACTCCTCGAGATAGGCCAGGAACGGGCGGCTCCCGTCCACAAGACTCATCCTCCGCGTCGTCATTGTGTGCCTCCTGTCATCGTCGGCGTAGGGCATCGTCGGTAGGGCGCAGTGCGCAGTCCGTTCGTGTCACGCGTTGCGCGGCGCGGGTCAGTAGTCCACCGGCCGCAGGTAGTACTCCCCGATCGCGGTCTGTGAGAGCATAGCGGTGCTGGGCAGGCGGCGCTTCCAGTGGGTCCCGTCCACCCGGCGCTTCACCAGCAGCACCTCGTCCCGCTCGAAGCCGAGCGCCACGAGCCGCTCCACGCTGTAGCCCTGCAGCAGGAAGTGCAGGATGCGGTCGGCCTTGGCGTAGCTGATGCCGAAGTCCGCCTCGTCCGTCTGGCCCACCACCAGGTCGGCCGAGGCCGGCTTCTCCACGATCGGCTCCGGGACGCCCATGTGTCGCGCCAGCTGCCAGACCTGGGTCTTGTACAGGTCGCCGAGCGGGTTGACCGGCGGCGAGTCGTCGGCGTGCCAGGTGTAGTAGCCGAACAGGCGCTCGGTCTTGTTGCCGGTGCCGATCGGGATCGTGCCGAGCTTCTGCGACTGGTCGAACAGCACGATCATGCGCATGCGGGCCATGATGTTGCCCTTGCGCCGCGCGTCCATCTCGGGGTCGAGCTTCGCGTAGCCGTCGACGGCGTCCGAGATGTCCACGGTCATGCTGCGCACGCCGAGGGCGTCGATCACCAGCTGGGCGTGCTCGAGGCTCTCGCGGCTCGAGGTGCGGTAGGGCATGCGGATCGCGAGCACGTTCGACGGCCCGAAGGCCTCGGCGCACAGGTAGGTCGTCAGCGCCGAGTCGACCCCGCCCGAGAGGCCGACGACCACCTGCCGGAAGCCGCGCCGCCTGGTCACCTCGTCGCGCAGGAACTCCACCAGCCAGCGGCGCACGAGCTCGGGGTTCAGCAGCGTCACCGGGTCCTCGGGGTCGAACGGCCTCGCGGCGAACACCGGCAGCGGAGAACCAAAAACCAAGGCTGGAGAACCGCTCGGAGCACCTCCGGCGCTGTGGCGCGCGCTCGGCAGGCCGCTCCCGCCCCGTTCCCAGTCCCCGGACCTCAGTTCTTGGTTCTGGGTTCTCGGCTCTCGGTTCTCCGCCCTCAGTTCTTGGTTCTGGGTTCTTGGTTCTCGGTTCTCCGCCCTCAGTTCTTGGTTCTGGGTTCTCAGCTCTCGGTCCTCAGCCCTCCCCAGCCCGTCCCACGAGACCGCGGCCCGCTCCCCCCGGCGCGTCCGCTCCAGCTCGCTCTGCAGGTGCGGCAGCATCGTCTCCAGGTCGGCGAGCAGCGTCAGGTCGGCGCGCGCCAGCGGCAGCTCCTCGAGGTCGATGGTGGCGGTGATCAGCGCCTCGTCCCACAGCGGCCCGGCGACGCGCACGTCGCCGCGCGGCCCCATGATCAGCGACGCGCCGGGGAAGCCCTTGCCGCCCTCGAAGCCCACCAGCTGCGCGAGCGCGGTGTACACCCCGTGCTCGTCCGAGATGCGGTGGACCAGGTCCTGCCAGTGCTCGACGTTGTCCGGCACCGCGCCGTAGGTGCCGCGGGCGGGGGACGCGCTCACGACGAACACGACCTGCGCGCCGTCGAGCGCCGCGATCGTGCCGCTCAGGCTGTGCCAGGCGTCCTCGCAGATCAGGATCGCCGCCCGGCCCCAGGCGGTGTCGAAGGCGGCGATCTGCCGCCCGGCCTCGACGAAGCGCTGCTCGTCGAAGACGCCGTACGAGGGGAGGAAGACTTTGCGGTGGACGTGGAGGATTCCGCTGGGCCGGCGGCCGCCCAGCGTCGCGTACAGCGCCGAGTTGTAGAACCGGTCGCGGTGGCGCTCGTAGAAGCCGACCACCACGTCGAGCGGCGGCGCCGCCTCGCCGCGGGCCGCCAGGTAGGTGCGCTGCAGGTCGGCGAACAGCTCCTCGGCGGTGCGGGCCACCTCGCGCACCCCGCCCTCCAGGAAGTAGCCAGTGAGGGCGGTCTCGGCCAGCACCAGCACGTCCGGGCGCCGCTCGAGCCCGCCGAGCTGTGCGAAGACCTCGCCCAGCCGCGCCAGGTTGGCGGCGTAGTCCCCCTTGCGCGGCTTGAGCTGGGCGATGGCGATGGTCAGCTCCATAGGAACTCCTTCTGTCATGAAGATGCAGGAATGCAGGAGTGATACAGCGCCGCCTCTGGTAGCTGGCCCCCGGGCGATCCCGGCCCCCGCGCAGGGCGCCGGCGATCGCTCACACCGGCGTGTCTTCGCGCCCGCGCGGGATGGCGCGGTCTGCGGCCGGGTAGACCAGCAGGAGCGCGGCCGCGCCGAGCAGCGGCACGAGCACGATCAGCGCCGCCCAGATCGCCGTCGCCATCGGCGGGAGCTGGCGCCGCCGGAGCCTGCGCAGCGCCACCACTGCCAGCGCCACCCACGCCGCCAGCAGGGCGATATTGAGCAGCTGAACCAGCAGCAGCGTCCAGTTTGTCCCAGCGGATTCCACAGTCGCTACCTGTCGTCTGTTTCCTTATCGATCCGATCTTCCCGCCAGCGGAACACGAACTGCTTGTCGCCGCGGTCGCGCCGGAAGCGGTACAGCACCGTCGGGCGCCCGCGGCCCTCGCGGCGCATGCCCGTGTCCTCCAGAATGTTCGCGTCCTTGATCTTGCGGTAGAAGTTGCCCTTGTCGATCTTCTCGCCCCAGATCTGCTCGTAGATGTGCTTCAGCTCCAGGATCGAGAACACCTCCGGCAGCAGCTGGAAGGCCAGCGTGGTGTACTCCAGCTTCGAGCGCAGCCGGTCCAGCGCCGTGGCGAGGATGGTGTCGTGGTCGAAGGCGAGCGGGCCGGGCAGGGCGCGCACCGGGAACCAGCGCACGTCCGAGCTCTCCTCGGACACCCGCAGCGTCTGCTTGTCCGCCCGCACCAGCGCGATGTAGGCCACGCTGATCACGCGCGTGCGCGGGTCGCGCTTCGGGTCGCCGAAGGTGTAGAGCTGCTCGAGGTAGATGTCCCGCACGCCGGTCTCCTCCTCGAGCTCGCGCAGCGCGGCCTCCTCGAGCGACTCGTCCATCTGCACGAAGCCGCCTGGGATGGCCCACCGCCCCTCGAACGGCCAGCGCTTGCGCCGCACCAGCAGCACGTGCAGCTCGCGCTCGATCAGCGTGAAGATCACGACGTCCACCGTCACCGATGGCCGCTCGTAGCGCGTTGCATCGTAGGTCTCGGCCGTCTCGTCGGTTGCCTCGTCCGCCATGCGCTACCCCTTCGTTTAGTGTCAAATACACAATAAGTATAGCAGCCCGCCGGGCTGCTGTCAAGACGATCTGGCGCAGACGGCCCGCCGGAGCGGAGGGCTGACCATGCCCGCCGCGTATGCTATCATGTCCGCCAGCACAGATCCCACGGAAAGGAACGACCGTGAAGCTGCAACGCCTCGTCATACTCGCCGCGGCGGCCCTCGCCCTCGCCGCCTGCGGCCAGGCGTCCCAGCCCGCCGGGCAGTCGCGGGCGGGCGGGGCGATCGAGCCGGTGTTCGCCTTCAGCGAGGCGGTCGTCGGCCCCAACCGCATCGCGCTCGGCCTGGTGCGCAACGGCTCGCCGATCAACGACCCGGGCGCCCAGGTCAGGCTGCGCTTCTTCGACCTGGCCGACACCAGCGCGCAGCCGCAGGGCGAGACCCAGGCGGTGTACTACGGCAAGGGCCTGCCCGCCGCCGTGTACGTCGCCTACCCGACCTTCAGCAAGGCCGGCGAGTGGGGCGTCGAGGTCACCACCACCCTCAGCGGCGAGACCGAGCCGTCGGTCAGCCGCCTGCGCCTCGAGGTGCGCGAGGAGTCGCTCGCGCCCAACGTCGGCGAGCCCGCCATCTCGGTCAAGACTCCCACCGTCGCCGATGTGCCCGACCCGTCCTACCTCTCCTCCGGCAAGGTCGAGGACACGTCGCTGTACCAGATCAGCCTCGACGAGGCGCTCGCCTCCGGGCGGCCCACCGCGCTGCTGTTCGCCACCCCGGCCTACTGCCGCACCGCCGTCTGCGGCCCGAGCCTACAGGTGATGCAGGCGCTGCAGAAGACCTACGGCGACCGGATCAACTTCATCCACGTCGAGGTCTTCCGCCACCCGTTCGCCGATTCGTTCCGCCAGCAGCAGGAGGTCTTCCAGCGGCTGGCGCAGGAGGGCCGCGCCCCGACTGACGAGGAGCGCCACGCCGGGCTCTCGGACGCGATGGTGGCCTGGGACCTGCCCTCCGAGCCGTGGCTGTTCCTGATCGATGCGCAGGGGATCATCGCCGCGCGCTACGAGGGCGGCATCACCGAGGAGGAGATCGGCCCGGCGCTGGAGCGGCTGGCGGCCGGCCAACCGATCCACCCGTAGCCGCCCAGGCCGGGCATCGCTTCGCGAGCGAAAAGGGACGCCGCCGGCGCCCGCACCGCCGTGCCCCATGCCCCGGCGCTCCCGCGCCGCTCAACCGGCGCCGCGGCCCCGGGCGCCCACGCGTCCCGCGGCCGCCCCACCCGAGGACCGGCCGGCAGCTACCTGGCGCCGGAGCTCTCCACGAAGCGGCGGAACAGCGCCCGCCAGCGCGGGTCGGCCTCGGCCTGCAGCGCCTCCGGGTGGCACTGCACCCCGATCAGGAAGCGGCCGTTGTCGCCCTCAACCGCCTCGACCACGCCGTCCGGCGCCCAGCCCACCGGGTGCAGCCCGGCGCCGACGGCCTTGATCGACTGGTGGTGCAGCGAGTTGATCGCCAGCGTCGTCGTGCCGAACAGCTGCGCCAGGTGCGAGTCCGGCGCGAGCCGCAGGTCGTGGGCCATGTGCGCCCAGTTCTGGCGCTCGTACGAGCCGTTGTGGGGCAGGTCGCTCCCCAGCTGCGAGGGGATATCCTGGTACAGCGAGCCGCCGAGCGCGACGTTAAGCACCTGGATGCCGCGGCAGATGCCGAGCACCGGCTTGCCCTCCGCCACCGCCCAGCGCGCCAGCGTCAGCTCCACGCGGTCGCGCAGCGGGTCGACGCTGCCAAGCGCCGGGATGGGCTCCTCGCCGTAGTGGCGCGGCTCGACATCGCCGCCGCCGGCCAGCAGCAGGCCGTCAATGCGCTCGTACAGCGCCCGCAGCACCGCCTCGTCCTCCACGAGCGGGATCAGGAACGGCGCGCCGCCCGCTGCCGCGACCGCGTCGATGTAGGTCTTGCGGTGGCCGACGAACGGCGGGCACCAGTCGCGGTCGCTGAGCGAGCCGCAGGTTATACCGATGGAGGGTATCATCACACTCTCTTGGTTCACGATTTCACTACTATTCTGTGCATTATAGCACGCTCTATCGGATACGCCGGCCCGCGTTTCTGTGGTACGATTCCGGCGTCCGGCGCGCCGCAACAACCGCGGCGTCCCGGGCGTCACACAGAGTGTGCCCGGAGCCGAATGTCCGTGGCCTGGAGTGGTAAGGAGGCCGACCGTGCCTTTCTGTCCTCAGTGCGGCGTCGATAACCCCGAGGGGGCGCGCTTCTGCGACCAGTGCGGCGCGATGCTGATCCCCGTCACGGCGCCCGCAGCGCAGCCCGCGGCCCCGGCGCAGCCAGCGCCCGGCGTCGCCAGCGGTGTCGTGACCTGCCCGCAGTGCGGCACGCAGGCGCTGCCGGGCGAGGCGTTCTGCGATAACTGCGGCGCGCCGCTGAGCGCCCCGCAGCGGCCGGTAGCCCCGGTGCCGGCGCCGCCCTACAGCACGAACATCCCGCCGCAGCAGAGCTACCCGCCGCCGCAGCCGGTGACGACCGCGCCGCCCACCTACCAGGCGCCCCCGCCACCGGCGACCCCGACGCCGTCGCCCGCGCCCGCAGCGCCGGCCTACCGCGCCGGGCTCGCGCCGTCCAAGCTGATCATCGCCGACACCGGCGCCACCATCCCCCTCCCGAACGCCATCCAGGCGATCGTCGGGCGGGCGGACCCGGTGAGCCAGTTCTTCCCCGACGTGGACCTGACCCCCCACGGCGCCCTCGACAACGGCGTGGGCCGCCGCCAGGCGCGCATCTTCGTCTCGGGCGGCCAGGTCATGATCGAGGACCTGGACAGCACCAACGGCACAAGCCTGAACGGGCGACGCCTCGCGCCGCGCCAGCCGCAGCCGCTGCGCGACGGCGACCAGATCCTCCTCGGCAAGCTGGCCCTGCGCTACTCCGAGTACTGATACTGCCGGCGGCGGCCCGGACCTGCGGCGGCTTTGCCTCGCAGCTCCGGGCCGCCGCCTTCCTCGTTCCCTCGCGTACCCGTTTGCGCCGCAGAAGCGGTTCTATACTGACGCAAGTTACGCGGTCGTTGCCGACCGGCCTCTCCAGCGGGGAGGTGTGGAGGGCCTGCGGCCCTCCACGGTCCTCTTCCCTGCCGGGAGGTTCGGAG
>CALJIC010000110.1 GCA_937974195.1 uncultured Roseiflexaceae bacterium
CAGGATGATCCGGCGTAGCGGCGTCTGCTCGCCGGAGGGGAGCGGTGTGGGTGTCTGCATGGCCTGCTCGTAGCGGGCGATGAAGAGCGCGCGGCCGGCAGCGTCGAGGGCGAACGTGCCGGGGCGCTCCTGCGACGGCGCGAACTGCTCGGGCTGCAGCTCGCCGGACTGGAGCAGGGTGAGGGTCAGGCGGTCGGCCACGAGCGGGCGGAACTCCTCCATCAGGTCGAGGGCGAGCGAGGGGCGCCCGGCCTCAGGGGCGTGGAACGTGCCGAGGTACGGGTCGAGGCCGGCGATCTGTCCTGCGGCGAGCACATCGTGGAGCAGGAGCGTGTAGCCGAACGAGAGCGTGGCGTTGACCGGGTCTGGGGGCGGGTAGAAGGCGCGGCCCTGGAAGCCCCAGACCTGCTCCAAGGCTGCGCGCCAGGCGCCGAGATATGTTCTTACTATACGATTCGTAAGGTGCACAAATGCGGGCGCCAAAAGGGCTTTCCCCGGCTGATCAGTCTAGCGCCGGGTGCGCGCCGCGTCCCTGATGGCCTGCAGGTTCAGTATTTCAGCCAGCTCGTAGCGGGTGGGCGTGCTGCCCTCCACCGGGCGCACGTTGAGGATGGCAGGAAAGCCACCGCTGCGCCCGTGGATCTCGGCGATCAGTGCGAGCGCCACGGGGGCGAGCGCGGGCGGGTTGAGCAGCAGCGGTCGGGTCTGCCATTCTGCTGCACTGAGCCCGGCCGCGTCCGCCAGCTCGCGTGCGACCTCGGCAAGGGGGCGAGATCGGTCGACAGTGACCGCTAGGCCTCGTATCTCGGGCGCTGCCCCGCACGTGGCAGTGATCAGCGCGAGATCCGCCTCACTGAGTGGGTGGCTGTAGTTGAGTAACAGCAGGCTCATAGCTCGACCTTCATAATCGTCGCCTCCAGGTCCGTACGTGGCCGGCCCTCCTCGTAGGGCACACGCACATACTCCATCGGGACGCCGTAGTCCCGGCAGGCCAATACGGCGCCCACGCTCATAAATTTGGTGCCGCCGGTGATGTCGACGATCGTGCGGTCGATCAGCTCGCCCGCTAACTCCAGGGCCGTCTGCACCGCGATGTACGTGTCGGCTGCCTCGAAGGCATCGCCCAACGGCAACTTGGTTACCTCCACTGTGCTCCCGCCGGGCTCGCGCCGCAGCCAGCGCTCCAGCTCCACCGCGTTGTCACCTGCCTCGGGGGAGACGATCAGCCAGAGCCGCCGGAGTGCTCCAAGTTCGATGTGGCGCCCGATCGCCGCCCGCTCCGCGCCCTCGCGCCGCGCACTGACGAGCAGCACTAAGCCGGGATACCCCGTCTCGAGGACGCGGCCGGGCCGCACCTCCACCGCCAGACGGCCGCGCCACGCCCGGAACCAGAGCCAGAGGCCGGCGCTGATCAGCCCGAGCAGCCCAAGCGTGCCCGCAGTGAGCATGACTAGCGGTAGTAGCCCCGAGCCAAGAGCGGACACGAGCAGATCATACACGGCGTTCCCCAACACCGCCAGCAGCACCGTGCCGAACAGAAACATCAGGGGCACGCCTGGGTCGGTGATCTGCTCGATGATCGATGGGCGGCGGCGAGAGCTCATAACACCAGTATCTCCAGGCTTTTCCTAGGGATGGGTCGTATTACCGGCTGAAGAGGATCGGCGCCCACCACTCCTCGGTATCGTAGATCGCCCGGCGGGCCACGTTCACCGCGAGCTCGACAAAGCCGTGGGCGCCGAGTTGGCGGTAAAAGGCGGCAGTGAAGCGGCGCGCGGCCTCCACCCCGATGCGGCCGTTCATCGCGATCGCCCGCTCAGCAATACCCTGCGCGACCAGAGTGTGACCGAGCGGAGCGACATGGGCCGCGCCATCCCACCGCCCGCCCTCGCAGGCGGCGAGTACTACCAGCGGCAGGCTACCTGCCGAGCGGAGAGTCGTGACGAGCGCCTCGCCAGAAGTCAGGGCAGCCTCGCCCGCCTCGTCCTCAAGCAGCAGCCGATAGTCGTTGCCGATGCCCTTGCCATGACACACGAGCAGCAGCAGATCATAGCCTCTCGTCAGTGCCGCCTGGATCTCGGCGAGGGTCGGCCGCCGCATCCCTTCCAACTCGCTCGTAAGAAAATCGCCCCGCAGGCCAGGCAGTTCGGCGAACAGCTCCTGGTAGCGTGCCCGCTCCGCCTCGGTGATCGGGGCCAGCCCCCACCGATCGAGATCGGCGGGCGAGGCGATGACGACCAGGGCCCGCAGCCCGCCGACAGCCCGCCAGCGGGCCGTTGCGGCGGGCCTATCGAGGGGCACGACCCGGCTGAACGGTGCTTCGTAGCTTGTGGCGAGTGGCTGCATCTCGCTAGCCCAGGGGTGGTAGATGCGCTCCCACGGCAGGGGTCGGAGCTCCGGCGGCTCGATCCGCAGACGGATCGCGGGGTACTCTCCCTGCTCCATGAGCGCTGCTGTCACCTCTCGGTAAGGCGGCCCCAATGCACGCTCAGCAAACAGAAGCTCGCCGAGGGCGCGCCCGTAGGCGTGAGCATCGTTAGCGGTGTCCAGGGCGCGCGGGTCGCGCTCCAGAGGAGCGGCTGGGGGCAGGTTCCAGCCATCGACCCGCAGCTCTGCCAGATACGAAGGGCCGCCCTCGCTGATGCGGATCTCAACGGTGCGGAGCCTTTCGATAATCTGGTTGGCGACCTCCTGCTGGGCTCGCGTGTAGGCCGTGTCGAGCTCTCGTTCCCAGCCACTGAGCCAGACGTTTGCTCTGCGCCCGAGGAGGACTCGGCGGCGGAGCGCGCGCTCATCGGGGTCGCTCACTCCCACGACGGCCCCGGCGATGAGCTTGTCGCGGGCCTCAGCCATCACTGCTAGGGCGTCGCGGTACGCGCGCCAGAGTGGTGGCAGCGCGACTTGGGCGAGGCCGGTCGCGGCGTCCTGCTCCCAGAAGCGGATGAGCAGGCGGCAGAGGCGGGCGGCGCGCTCGGCCTGGACGACAGGGACGGGCTCATGATCGAGATACAGGCGCCAGATCAGTGCGCCGGCGTAGCGGAGGATCTGGCGGATATGCCGGGTAGTGTTCTGGCGCAGCTCGCCGAGGGCTTGAGCAGCGGCGCGTTCATCGTAAGAGTTGCGCTGGAGCAGCGGGGTGAAGGCGTTCATGTCGCCTTGGCGGACGCCGTACTGGTTGACGAACTCCCATGGCTCGTCGGGAGCCTGGGCGAGGCGCACCAGCAGCCCGCTGGGGAGGCGCACACCCCTATCGGTGGGCCGTAGCGCGGCGAAATCATTGGCGGGGTGCGGCCTACGGCTCAGCATAGGCCAGCTTCTTTCCGAGCTCCCAGACCACCCGGCCAAGCGGTGAGAGGCGGGCGTACGCCTCGTCGTCGGGAGCGCGCTCGAAGAAGGCAAGGTTATCGGCGGCGATGTGGTCGTAGCGGAGGCGGGCGCCGGGAGCGTCGGCGTCGGCGCGGGCGAGGTGCGCCATATAGACCTTGCTCCAGTCAAACTGTACTGGCAGGCTGGCGTAGCGGATTAGCTCGGAGCTCTCCTCGTAGAGCACGCAGAGCTCGGTGGTGATCGGCCGCTCCAAGCCGTGGATATGCTCGGTCAGCAGCAGAGCAAGGTCGCGGGCGATCGGCACCATGGACTTGTAGCCGGCGGTGACGTTGAAGATCAGCTGGCCCTGATCGCCGCTGGCGCTCAGGCTGGCCGCGAGCTCATCGTAGGCATTCCAGACATGCTCGACATAATCTCGGAGGCCGTCCCGGACAAACCGTTCAGCCGCGGTCTCACCGGCGGCCGGGGCAGTGCCGGGTCTGTCAGTGACGCGGAGCCCGCTGAGGTTGTGGGCGACAACCCGGCCAGGGAGGGTATGTGGGTAGCCGTTTACCGATGTGAAGGGGGCCGAGAGGGCGCGCTGGAGCAGGTCGGCGCAGAAGCGACCGGTGAGCGTGTCGGAGTGAAGGAGGACCACGCGGTCAGTAGGAGAGAGGGCGAGGCGGCTGAGGGAGGCGATCTCCGCAGGCGAGTCGCGCCAGCGCGTGTCGGCGCCTCGAACCCAAATGGTGTTGAGGTTCGCGATCAGGTGGTCGGCGGCGGCGTCGAGATGCGCGAGGGCAGCCTCGTCCTCATCGCGCAGTGCATTGAGCAACTCACTGGCGTCTTTGTAGCCCTGGAAGGCGGCGCAGCGAGGTGCAAGGAGGCTGGCGCCGACGTGGGTAATGATGGTTCGCTGCATAGGTGCCGCTCGGCTTCCTGACGGAACGCGCTTGCTCAGGGTGGGGCAAAGTATAGCAGCTCGCTGGTGGGCTCGCCAAGGCGGCCACACGACCCGAGCGCAGCGTAGCACGGTAGCGCGTCACAAATGCGGCGCCTGCGAGGCCGTTGGCCAAAGCTCCTTCGAAGCGGGGCGGTGAGTCGCT
>CALJIC010000111.1 GCA_937974195.1 uncultured Roseiflexaceae bacterium
GCCCGAGCCGGAGTAGTAGCCCATGGTGCTGTCCGCGCCGGAGTAGCCCGAGTAGCCCCGCTCCCGGCGCATGCGCTCCATCTCCTGGTGCATGCCCGGGAAGCTCTGGCGGATGGTGTCCCGCAGCAGGCCGAGCAGCGACGTCACCGCCGTCCGCTTGAGCGCCTCGATCTCGTCGCCGAACTGGCGGCTGAGGTTATCCAGAACGCCCGGCTGGGCGCTGTGGCGCGGCTGCTGCTGCCACATGCCGTTCGGCGCGCCCGAGCCGGAGCTCCAGCCGTTGCCTGGCGGCATCTGATAGCCCGGCGCGCCCGAGCCGGAGCTCCAGCCGCCGCTGGGCCGAGCGTAGCTCGACGCGCTGTACGTGTCGTAGCTCATCGGCTGGCCGTAGCTGCCCCACGCACCGCCGCGCGCCTGGTTGTACGCCGCGCCCATCGAGTAGGACTGGAAGTCGGAGGGGCCCCTGGCTGGCTCCGGCCGGCTCTCGCCGATGCTGCCCAGCGCGTACCCGGCCAGAACCGACAGCCCGAGCGCCGCCCAGGGATGCTCCGACACCTGGTGCCTGATATCGACCATCCGCTTGACCGAGTCGGTCGTCTCGGTGACCGTGCCCTTGATCTTCGACTCGATCTGCTCCATCTTGTCGGTCATCGAGGTGCGGATATTCTCTATGTCTTGTCGGATTGGCTCTGTTGGGTTATCCATTCCACATCCTTTCGCACACTGTCGATCGTCTCACGCGGCATGGGGTCGACCTTGCTCATGCGCTCTGTGCCCTGCCGAAGCAGCAGGACGCCGGCAATGGCGAGGATGGCGCCGATGACCAGATACGAGATCCAGAGCGAGATGCCGAATACGTCCTGAACCAGGTAGGCCAGCATGTGGCCGAGCAGGATCCCGCCGATGATGGCGGCTGTAGCGCCGGCGCCGATCAGGACCCCACCCTGCTTGACCTTATCCACCTCGGTGTTGAGCTCGGTCTTCGCGAGGTCGATCTCCCTCCGGACCAGCTGCTGCGCGTCGGCGATCAACCCGCTCACCAGCTGGGAGATGGAGCCCTCGTCCGATCGCTCGTGCGCCAGGCGCTCGCGCTCACGCTCGTACGCGCCGTGAGCGTCGTCCCGGTCCGAAGGATAGGCAGTCATCTCTTACCTCCGCATCGAGCGGGCCAGGAGGTAGCCAACCCCAAGCCCGACCAGCATGGACTCGATCGGGTGGTCGCGGATGATCTGCTCGAGATCCCTGCGCACCGCCCGCGGGTCGGCCTCCTGCAGGTAGCGGCCGCTGCGCTCGAGCGCCTCGGCGGCGTTCGTGGCGATCTCGCCGGCCCGGCCCTCGGCGGGCGCTCGCTCGCGCACCGTCTGGGCGAAGCTGGCCATCTGGCTGCCGGCGGCGCTCATGGCCTCGTTGGCCTTGTCCGCCGCGGCGTGCGTGACCTCCGAGGTCTTCTGCTTGGCGGTGTCGATCGCCTCGCCCGTCTTGGCGCGGGCGTCGTCGAGCAGCTCGCCGGGGTCCTTCGACCGCACGTCGTCAGCCGTCTCCTGCATTTTCTCGGTCACGCGCTCCGCGAAGTTCTTCTGGTCCTGGTCCGCAGCCGATGGCCGCTGTGTCCTGGGGTCCATGTATGCCTCCCGTCTTTACTGCCACGGTCTCCGTCACCCTGCCAATGCAACATACGTGCCGCTGGACGGCCGCCTCGGCGGTGGCCCGAAGTGACCCTTGGGCCGGCGGCGGTGGTGGCCTGTGGCACAGTTCTTGCACCACCGCGCGGGATGAAGGAATGTACGCCGGGCGCGCCCCGGCGTGGCACATCGTTGCCATACCCACCACGTAGGCAGCGCGCTTGCAGTGGTGGGTTAGACCGGACGCCACCATGACGCTTTCCACGCAGCCTTCCCCTCCCGAGGAAGCTCCTTCCCCCTTCGAGTGTGCCTTAGTGCGCGCTGCGGCGCCCCGCCAGCCCGTTCGTGTCGTGGAGGGCCCGTGAGTCAGCGGGAGACGTTCCACCCCACCGCCGGTCTGCACGCAGTAGCAGTGGCGCTCGCAGGCGCCCTCGTGCCGGCCGAAGTGGCCGAGGTGATGGTCCGCGAGGGCGGCCGCGCGGTTGGCGCCGACGCGGGGGCGGTGGCGCTGCTGCGCCCCGAGCCGGCCGAGCTGGAGCTGATCGCGGCGAGCGGCTTCCCGGAGGGCTTCGCGCAGGGGCACAGCGCCCTGCGGCTGGACGCCCCGACGCCGATGGCCGACGCGCTGCGGCAGGGCGAGCCCATCCTGCTCGAGTCCGGCGCGGACCTGGCGGAGCGCTACCCGCAGCTGGCTGCCAGCGATGACTGGATGCGGCAGTACGCGTGGGCGCTGGTCCCGCTGAGCCTGCCGGACCGGCAGATCGGGGTCTTCGTGCTCGGGTTTCAGCAGCCGCGCAGCTTCGCGCCGGAGGGTCGGTCGCTGCTGAGCATCCTGGCGCAGATCGGGGCGCAGGCGCTCGAGCGGGCGCGCCTGTACGAGGCGGAGCGCGAGGCCCGGGTGCAGGCCGAGGCGGCCGTGCGCGCCCGCGACGCCTTCTTCTCGATCGCGGCGCACGAACTGAAGACCCCGCTGACCTCGCTGCTCGGCCAGGCGCAGCTGCTCCAGCGGCGCATGGTGCGCGAGGGCCTGGCGGAGGAGCGCTTCCTGCAGAGCATCGACGTCGTCGTGTCGCAGGCGATGCGCCTCAACGCGATGGTCTCGGCGCTGCTGGACTTCACGCGCATCGAGCAGGGCCGGCTCAGCCTGCAGCGCGCGCCGCTCGACATGACGGAGCTCGTGCAGCGGGTGGTCGCCGAGATCCAGCTGACACTGTCCAGCCACACGCTGGTCTTCGACCCGGCGTCCGGCGCCGAGCGCCTGATGATCGACGGCGACGAGCTGCGCCTCGAGCAGGTGGTGCAGAATCTGATCGGCAATGCGATCAGGTACAGCCCCGGCGGCGGAACGGTGCTGGTGCGCGTGGAGCGGCGCCCGCCCTGGGCCAGCCTGCAGGTGGTCGACCGCGGGATCGGCGTGCCGGCCGATGACCTGCCGCACCTCTTCACCCGCTTCTTCCGCGCGTCGAACGCCAGCCTGGCGCACATGAGCGGGCTGGGCATCGGCCTGTACGTCGTGAAGGAGATCGTCGGCCTGCACGGCGGCTCCGTCTCGGTCGAGAGCACCGAGGGCGAGGGCAGCTCCTTCTCGGTGCTGCTGCCGCTTCGGGACGAGGCCGGCGGGATATAACCCCGCACCACCCCCTTCCGGCCCGCAGCCCCAGAGCGATGCGGGCGCCCGAAATCATTCGCCTGCGGCGCCAGAAACACCACTCGGGCGTGGCCCGCGCCGGCTCTGCCGGTCTGGACTACGCCCGAGCGTGAGGTGATGGAGGGCCTAGCCCTCCGCAGTACCCCCTGCTAGGAGGTGCGCCGCGACCAGGCGAACGCCGCCGCGCCAGCCAGGGTGACGAGGACCGCCAGGAACAGGATGCTCGAGCTCGGGTCGTTCCCGCTCGTGCTCGGCAGCGTGCTCGGCGTGTCCGTGCCGCCGGTCGTGCCGCCGGTCGTACCGCCCGTCTCGGTCGTGGCCGTGGCCTCGACGGTCTCTGTGGCCTCGACGGTCTCCGTCGTATCGGCAGTGGCCGTGGCCTCGACCGTGGCCGTCACGTCTGTGTCCGCCGTCTCCGTGGCCTCTGTCGTCTCGGTGGCCTCTACAGTGCCGGTAGGCGTCTCGGTGGCGGTGGCCTGAGCTGCGGCGCGTGGGGTGAATGCAGGCGCGAAGACGAGCATCAGCGCGACCGCGAACACCGTGCCGAGGCTGACGAGAGCTGCCTTTCGCATGCGTATTCCTCCTTGCTTGCTTTGCCAGAGTGTGGTCCGCAGGCGCGGACTACGCTGTTGAGTGTACGCAAGCTCCGTGCCGCCGGACCGCGAGCCGCGGCAGAACATGGCGACGATCGCCGCGCCCCGCTGGTATGTGGCTTGCTCCCGGTGGCGCATCCCACAGAAGGAGGAGGCGATGAAACTCGCGAATCTTCAGGATCTGTTCGTCAAGGAGCTGCAGGACCTCTACGACGCCGAGCACCAGATCCTGCGGGCGCTGCCGAAGATGACGCAGGCGGCCACAGCCCCCGAGCTCCAGCGGGCCTTCCAGGCGCACGGCGCGCAGACAGAGCGGCACGTCACGCGGCTGGAGCAGATCTTCGACCAGATCGGCGCCAAGTCGAAGGGCAAGTCGTGCAGGGCGATGCAGGGCCTGGTGGCCGAGGGCGAGGAGATGATCAAGGAGGAGGCCGACCCGGCGGTGAAGGACGCCGGCCTGATCGCAGCCGCGCAGCGCATCGAGCACTACGAGATCGCCGGCTACGGCTGCGCGCGCACCTACGCGGACATGCTCGGGCACCATCAGGCGGCCCGGCTCCTGCAGCAGACACTGGACGAGGAGGGCCTGACGGACAAGCTGCTCACCCAGCTCGCCGAGCGGGTGATCAACATCGAGGCCGAGCGCGCCTGACCCGCCCAGGGGCGCCGGGGCACGCGGGCTGCGGCGCGCCGGGCCCTCGCGCCCCTCTCGGCAGGCCGAGCGCCGGCTACTGCCCGCTCTCCTTCGTGCTCTCGTCGCCGCTCTCCCGGCGCTCCTGGCCCCTGAGCTGCGGGTTGCTGGTGCCGCCCGCGCCGAGCTGCGCCGCCAGCAGGCCGGTCCCCTCCGGCAGGCTCGCGCGCAGGACGACGGAGCCCAGCCGCTGCATCGCGCGCACCGCCCGCTCGCCGTCCTGGGCCACGAACAGCACCAGCGAGCTGTCCGAGCTGAGCGCGCCGCACAGCCGCTGCGCGAAGCTCTCCTCGATGACCTCGATCTGCTCCTCGCGCCGCAGCCGGTCCAGCTCCGACAGCAGCCGGTCGCTGCTGCGCCCGTTCTCGTTGATCACGGCAATCAGCTCTGCCATGGGGTGCTCCTCTCGGTTTTCATGTGGGGTTGGGGAAGGCTTCCCCGGGCCCCCTTCTTCAGGTTCTTCCGCTGCTCTGCGGCGACGAAGTCGCCGCAGAGCAGCGGGGAAAAAAGGATCTCGGAGGGCCTGCGGCCCTCCGGACCTCCCGCGGGAGGCGGTTCGCCGGGCGTTCGGCGGGAAGCGGCCTCCGGACGTTCCGGCGGGAAACAGCTCTGGCGG
>CALJIC010000112.1 GCA_937974195.1 uncultured Roseiflexaceae bacterium
GCTCGTCGGGCTCATAACCCGAAGGTCGGTGGTTCGAATCCACCCGCCGCTACCAAGACACAAGACACCCCTGCCTGAGGCAGGGGTGTTTTGCGTTGGGCCGAGAAGCGCCTCTCGTCTCAGCTCCCCAGCGCCGCCAGGCCCTCGCGGATCGGGCGCATGGCCTCCTCGTGCTCGGCGTGGGCGGCGGCCCGCAGCGACTCGCTGGCGAGCACGTCGATCGCAGTCATGGCCAGCAGCTTCGCGCCGGCGACGATGGCCTCGTGGCCGCGCGGAGTCTTGGTGGCCTCGGCGACCTCGCGCGTGTGCCACCCGGCCTCCTTGCCGCAGATCCCCAGGTAGGCGTAGGCCGCCGGCACGCGGTGGCTGACGTTGCCGAAGTCCGTCGAGCCGGAGCCCTCGTCGCGCTCGCGGCGAACCGCGCCGCGGCCGAGCGCCGCCAGGTTGGCGCGCATCGCCTCGCCGACCGTGCGGTTGGGCACCATGTTCAGGTACGGGTGAGCGTACTCGCGCCACACCATGTGCGCCCCCGTGGCACACGCCCCGGCCTCGGCGCAGGCAATGACCCGGCCGACGAGCTCCTTGGCGTAGACGGCGTCCGCCGCGCGGACGCGGAAGCGGCAGGAGGCGAAGGGCGGGATGACGTTGGGCGCGCCGCCCCCGTAGGTGATCACCCCGTGGATCCGCGCGTCCGGGCGGACCTGCTGGCGCAGCAGGCCGATGCTGTTGAACATCACGATCACGGCGTCGAGCGCGTTGATGCCCTCGTGCGGGTTGGCGGCCGCGTGGGCGGCGCGCCCGTGGAACTCGAACTCGAGCCCGTAGGCGACGAGGGACGAGCTCTCGGCGATCGCGTCCTCGGTCAGGGGGTGGATCATGATCGCCGCGTCGACCCCGTCGAAGTGGCCGTGGTCGAGGATCGGCACCTTGCCGCCGGCGTTGGGCACGGCCGACTCCTCCGCGGGGGTGCCGATGACCACGGCGCTGCCCGGGAGGCGCCCGGCGAGGCGGCCGAGGGCGATCCCGGCGCCAATCGCCGCGGTGGCGATGATGTTGTGGCCGCAGCCGTGGCCCACGTCCGGCAGGGCGTCGTACTCGGCGACGATGGCGACCTTCGGGCCGGGCCGCGCGGGCCAGAGGCGCGCCTCGAAGGCGGTGGGCAGGCCGGCGATCCCGCGCTGCACCTCGGCGCCGAACTCCTGGAGCAGGGCGGTGAGCCGCTCGCTCGCCTGGTGCTCCTGGTAGCCGAGCTCGGGGTTGTCGGCCATCCAGTCGCTGGTCTCGATGAGAGTCGCGGCGATGCGGTCGACCTCGGCCTGCGCCAGGGCCTTGAGCTCGGCGATGGTCTGCTGGTCCATAGTAGCCTCTTTCCTCGAGAGCCGAGAACTGAGAACTGAGAACTGAGAACTGAGAACCAAAACCTAGAGCGAGAACCTAGAACCAAAACCTAGAGCGAGAACCTAGAACCAAAACCTAGAGCGAGAACCTGGAACTGAACCTCGATGCGACCCTTCGGGCTTTCTCGCGAAGCCGGCGGCCGGGCGTGACGGGCGTCTCTGGCCTGGCGCGCCACGCCCAGCGCTTCGTGCCGGCGCCCCGGACGGCCGGGCTGCGCACGCAGCGGGAACGCGCTCCGGACGACCGCGGCATCCCTTTCTCCCGAAGCCAGCGGCCGGGCGTGGCGGGCGTCTCTGGCCTGGCGCGCCACGCCGATCAGGGGTTCTCCGTGCGGTGAAACGCCTCGGCCATCGGCAGGTTGAACTGCGCGCCGATGTCCGTCGCCCACTGGCGCAGCCGCGGCTCGAGCTCGTCTAGGCGCGAGCCGACCTGGCTCTGGTGCGCCCTGAGGGCGGCGAGCTTGATCTCGAACGTCTCGCTTATGTCAACGGCGAAGTTCGGCTCGGGCGAGGCCATGACGTAGAGCTCGCGGATCTTGTGCGGCATGAGGCCCTCGTCAAGCAGCTCCGGGAAGTCCCAGGGGTTCTGGCTGGCCGGGTACATCGCGGCGATCGCGGCCTCGCCGGCGGCCAGGTGGTCCGGGTGATGGGCGCCGATACGGTAGACCGGGCGCCAGGAGCGCTGCGGCGACTGGCAGACCAGGCGGGTCGGGCGGTACTTGCGGTAGAGCCGCACGAGCTCGCGGCGCAGCTCGATCGTCGGCTGCAGCGTCCCGTCGCGGAACCCGAGGAAGACCACATCGCGCACGCCGAGCACGTCGCAGGCGGCGCGCTGCTCGGCCATGCGGGTCTCGGTGATCACGCGGCGCGCCTCGGGGCCGACATCGGTCGCCTCGTCCGGGCCGCCGCCGGCGGCGTCGGTGCAGATGACGTAGTGGATCTCCCAGCCCTCGCGGGCCCATGCGGCGACAGTGCCGCCGCAGCCGAACTCGGCGTCGTCGGGGTGGGCCATGACGACGAGCGCGACACGCGGCAGATCTTGACTGGTCATGGAACTCTCCACTAGGCGGAACGCGGGCCGCCCGCTCAGCAACCGCGCCGGCGCGGGCGGGAACAGACACAGGTTGCAAGGATACCGCGGGCGCGGTATTCTTGCAACGCAGACGGATGCGCCGTGTACGAGGAGGAACACGCCGTGGAACCTCGCTGGACTCTCTCCCCCGACCGCTGCTTCAGCCCCGACCCCACGCGGCGGGCGATCGCCCGCCGGCTCTACGCGGCGGTGAAAGATCTGCCGCTCGTCTGCCCGCACGGCCACGTGGACCCAGCGCTGCTCGCCGACCCGAACGCGACGCTCGGGACGCCGGCCGAGCTGTTCATCATCCCGGACCACTACGTCTTCCGCATGCTCTACAGCCAGGGGGTGCCGCTGGAGGCGCTGGGCGTCCCGGCGCGCGACGGGACCCCGGTGGAGAGCGACCACCGCCTGATCTGGCAGCGCTTCGCCGAGCACTTCCACCTGTTCCGCGGGACCCCGACCGGCCTGTGGCTCGCCGACGAGCTGGTGAACGTGTTCGGCGTGACCGAGCGGCTGAACGCGGGGAGCGCGCAGCGGATCTACGACCACCTGCTGGAGCGCCTGGCGCAGCCGGAGTACACCCCGCGCGCGCTGTTCCGGCACTTCAACATCGAGGTGCTGTGCACGACCGATGCCGCGACCGACACGCTCGAGCACCACCGCGCGCTGCAGGCCGAGGGCTTCCCGGTGCGGCCGACCTTCCGCCCCGACGCGCTGGTGAACCTGCTGACCCCCGGCTGGCGCGCCAACGTCGAGCGGCTGAGCGAGGTGAGCGGCGTGGACGTGACCGGGTACGCGTCGTTCGTGCAGGCGCTGGAGCAGCGGCGGGCGTTCTTCAAGGAGATGGGCGCGACCGCGACCGACCACGCGGCGCAGACGCCGTACACCGAGCGGCTCTCGGACAGCGAGGCGGAGACGATCTTCCGCGACGCGCTGCGCGGGCAGGTGGACGAGGACCAGGCCACGCGCTTCACCGGGCACATGCTGATCGAGATGGCGCGCATGAGCTGCGAGGACGGGCTGGTGATGCAGCTGCACATCGGCAGCTACCGCAACCACAACCGGCGGCTCTACGAGCGCTTCGGGCCAGACAAGGGTGCGGACATCCCGACGCAGACCGAGTGGACGCGCAACCTGCGGCCGCTGCTGGACGCGCACGGCGACGACCCGCGCCTGCGGCTGATCCTGTTCACGCTGGACGAGAGCACCTACAGCCGCGAGCTGGCGCCGCTGGCCGGACACTACCCGGCGCTGCTGCTCGGGCCGCCGTGGTGGTTCTTCGACAGCGTCAACGGGATGCGCCGCTTCTTCGAGCGGGTGGTGGAGACGGCGGGCATCTACAACACCGCCGGCTTCAACGACGACACGCGGGCGTTCGCGTCGATCCCGGCGCGCCACGACGTGTGGCGGCGGGTGACGTGCGACTGGCTGGCGGGGATGGTGGCCGAGCACCTGCTGGACGAGGATGAGGCCGCGGAGATGGCGGCGGAGTGCGCGGCCGGGCTGGCGCGGCGGGCGTACCGGCTCCAGTAGGGGAGGCAGCGGGCGAGCGCCCGGCAGCTGTTGGAGAGAGACGATGTACGGCTACGGCTACACCGACAGAACCCTGACCGACGACGAGGTCGCGGCGATCGTGAGCGAGGCGCTGGCGGCCGAGGCGCTGGACGGCCGGCGCGTGCTGCTGATCGTGCCGGACGGCACGCGCACCGCGCCGATGCCGCTTATGTTCCGCCTGATCCACGCGGCGCTCGCCGGGCGCGTGGCCCAGCTGGACGTGCTGATCGCGCTGGGCACGCACCAGCCCATGAGCCCCGAGCAGATCGACCGGCACCTGGGCGTGGCGCCGGGCGAGTGGGAGACGACCTTCCGCGGCGTGCGGGCCTTCAACCACCGCTGGGAGGACCCGGCGACGTTCGTGACGCTCGGGACGATCACCGCCGACGAGGTGGCCGAGATGGCGCGGAGCGCCGGCTCCGCCATCGGCGACTGGGTGCCGCGGCGCCCAGTGGAGGTGCGGATCAACCGGCTGGTGACCGAGTACGACCGGCTGCTGATCTGCGGGCCGGTGTTCCCGCACGAGGTGGTGGGCTTCTCGGGCGGCAACAAGT
>CALJIC010000113.1 GCA_937974195.1 uncultured Roseiflexaceae bacterium
CTTCTGGGGAGGCTTCGCAGGGGGTGCGGGGGCGAGGCCACCGCGTCACACAGAGAGGTACACCAATGATGGAAGCTGATACCGGAGCGTCCCGCCCGAAGGATTCCGCCCCCGAGCCGACCGAGCCGCAGGCCCAGCAGCCGGCGGAGGAGACGACGGGAGGCGCGGCTGCGCCGCAGGCCGCTTCGGACAGCGCGGGCCGGGAGTCTGAGGTGCCGATCGGCGGCGCGGGGGAGTCGGCCGAGGAGCTGCGCCGGGAGACCGCGGCCGCGGTCGAGGAGCTCGAGGTCGAGGTGCGCAACCACGGCGAGGGGCAGTCCGAGGCGCACGATGTGGCGGCGGAGGCGCTGCGGCTCATTCGCGCCAACCTCGAGCGGCTGAGCCCGCCGGCGCTGCAGCGGGTGGCGCGCCTGGTGCGCGAGAACCTGCTCAGCAGCGACTACCTGGACCCCGACTTCTGGCGCGGGCTGGCGATGGTGCTCCGCTACCAGGTGGACGAGATCGCGGGCCTGCTGCGGCGCCGCAGCCGCGGCGAGTACACGCTCGACGCCTACGGCATGGACCAGGAGCTGATCGACATCGTCCGCCCGTTCGCGGCGTTCCTGTACCGCACCTGGTGGCGCGTGACGGCGCTTGGCCTGGAGAACGTCCCCGCCTCCGGCCCGGCGCTGCTGGTCGCCAACCGCTCGGGCATGCTGCCCTGGGACAGCGCCATGATCGCGACCGCCGTGCTGGAGGAGCACCCTCAGCCGCGCCTGGTGCGCAGCCTGCACGCCGGCTGGCTGGCGAGCGTGCCGGTGATGGCGCCCGCTCTGGCGAGCTTCGGCCAGGTGCCGGCGCTGCCCGAGAACGCGGCCCGGCTGCTGGCGGAGGGGCAGTTGGTGTGCGTCTACCCCGAGGGGACGCGGGGGGCGGGCAAGCTCTTCTGGGACCGCTACCGGCTCGCGCCGTTCGACGCCGCGGGCTACCTGCGGGCCGCGCTGGACGCGGGCGCGCCGATCGTCCCGGTCGCGGTGGTCGGCGCGGAGGAGATCTACCCCATGCTCGGCGACGCGCGCCCGGTGGCCCGCCTGCTCGGCCTGCCCTACTTCCCGCTGACGCCGCTGTTCCCGTGGCTCGGCCCGCTGGGGCTCATCCCGCTCCCGAGCAAGTGGACGATCGTCTTCGACACGCCGATCGCCGGGGAGCACGGCGCGGGGGCGGACGACGCGGCGGTGGGCCGGCTGTCCGACCGCGTCCGCTCGCGCATCCAGGCGCTGCTCGACGAGAACGCACCGCGCGGCTGAGGGGGCTGGGGAAGGGGTCGCCGCCGGCGGCCGCGTTCAGCTCTTATCCCCCAGGTCCACCGCGCTGTCCGCCAGGTGGCGCTCGATGCGCTCGATGCGCGCCAGGATCTGGCGCCGCCACTCCTCCGTCTCGACCTCCTGCCGGCGCACCCGGTACAGGATCTCCTCGTTCTGCCGGCGGTTCGCCCCGATCAGGTCCGCCACCAGCCCGATCAGGAAGGTCACCAGCGCCAGCACCATCAGCACGGCGCCGACCACCAGCGCCTGGTCGTTCGAGAGCGACTCCGCGAACCAGTTGAGCCGCCGGCCGAGGAAGATGTACAGCGCGCGCCCGAGCGCCAGCGCCCCGAACGTGAAGAACACCAGCGCGATGTACGAGAAGGTCTTGAGCGGCTCGTGCATCGCGTAGGTGCGCGCGATCGTCGCCCCCTGGCGCTTGATGAAGTTCCAGTTGCCGCGGTGCAGCCGCGAGGCGCGCTCGACCGGGTTGGTGGCGATCGGCACGGTCTTGATCGTCATGCGCCGCTTGCCCGCCTGGATGAGGCTCTCGACGGTGTAGGAGAACTCGCTGGTGACGAAGGTGCGCAGCGCGTACTCGCGCGTGAGCGCGCGGAAGCCGCTCACCGTGTCGGGCACATCGGTCTCCGAGGCCCAGCGAACCACCCGGCTCCCGAGCGCCTGCAGGTGGCGCTTCAGCGGCGAGAAGTGCGGGCTGCTCGTCACCTGCCGGTCGCCGATCACCATGTCCGCCTCGCCCGCCAGGATCGGCGCGATCAGCCGCGGGATCTCCGAGCCGGGGTACTGGTTGTCCCCGTCGGTGTTGACGATAATGTCCGCGCCCAGGCGCAGCGCGGCGTCGATGCCGGTCTGGTAGGCGGCGGCCAGCCCCTTGCGGCTCTTGTGGCGCACCACGTAGTCGGCGCCGTGGGCCTGCGCCACAGCCACCGTGTCGTCGGTGCAGCCGTCGTCGATGATCAGCACCTCGACGCGCTCGACGCCCGGGATCTGGCGCGGGATGTCGCCGATCACCTTGGCGATCGAGTCGGCCTCGTTCAGAACCGGGATCTGGACAATCAGCTTCATGCCGGGCATTGGTTCGCTACTGCTCGCTGCGCCGGGATTGTACCTGAGGGCGCGGCTCTTGTAAAGCGTAGGCGGGCGCGGTGGCATCGCCGCCGCGCCCGCATGCGGGGAGGTGTGGAGGCGGCAGGCCCACCGAGCTCCTCTTTGTTCCCGCTGCTCTGCGGCGACTTCCCCAAACCCCTCCGCGGGGTGAGGCCACTGCGTAGCTCCTATGATATGCAGGAGGTACGCCGTGCCAGTCACAGCGTGCTTCAGGGCGAGAGGGGCCGGTGCCCCTCTCGCGCTCTCCCCCGCCGGA
>CALJIC010000114.1 GCA_937974195.1 uncultured Roseiflexaceae bacterium
CCCTGCACCCGGGCAGGAGGGCCGGCGCCGGCCCTCCTGCACCACCCGCCGCCAGGACCTGCGGCCCTGGACCCGCAAGGGAACGAGTCCCGTGCCAGTCCGCCCGTTGTCAGGCCCACGCACACCGATGCCTGTGCCCCAAGCACAGGCTGTTACATTTCAATGCTCAGTGTGGCTGAGACGAGCGGCTGGTGGGCTGCCCGGCGTGCTTCAGGACGAGAGAAGCCGGTGCCCCTGTCGTCCTGAAGCACGCTCTGACCGCACCGCGTACCTTCTGTCAGGTGAGGCAGCTTCGCCTGCGCGAGACTCGCGTCTATAATAGCGGTGGCACCATCTGTGCGATGATAAGCAGGGGCACAGCGTCCCAGGGGGCGCGTGGGCGGGGCCACGGCGTCGAGCGTGTCTGCTGAGCGAAGAGGAGCGTATGAGCATCGAGCAGGTTGTGGCCGCGGCGGTGGCGCAGATCGAGGCCAGCCACGCGGCGCGCGAGGAGGCGCTGACGCGGTCGCGGGCGCTGATTCGCCAGTGCGCAAACGCGATCCGCGCCGTCCACCGGCGCGAGTTCGAGAGCGCCGCCGAGCAGATCGAACAGGCGCGCGCGACGGCGCAGGCGCTGCGCGAGGGGCTGAGCGGCCACCCGAGCCTGCTGTACGCCGGCTACACCCAGGACGCGCTGAAGGAGTACGCCGAGGCCGCGCTGGTGTACGCCTTCCTGCGCGGCGAGGAGCCGCCGGGGGCGGACGAGCTACAGGTGGACCCCGCGGCCTACCTCAACGGGCTCGCCGAGGCCGCCTCGGAGCTGCGGCGGGCCATCCTGGACGCCCTGCGCCGCGGCGAGACCGCCGGCTGCGAGGCGCTGCTGGCGATCATGGACGATGTCTACAGCCTGCTGGTGACGGTGGACTACCCGGACGCGGTGACGGGCGGGCTGCGGCGGACGACCGACGCGCTGCGGGCGGTGCTGGAGCGCACCCGCGGCGATGTCACCGCTGCTATCCGGCAGGACCAGCTCGCGGCGGCGCTGGCGGCTTTCGAGACACGCATCGGCAGGCAGAGCGAGGGTTAGGCGCAGTCTCGGGACGGCGGCGAAGCTGCTAGACCCTGGCGCCGCAGCCCCGCGCGACTCATAAGGGGGAGCTATGAGCAGTCAGATATTTAGGCGGGTGGGCGCGGTGATCGGCCTGATCGTCGGCGCGATCTACCTGCTCAACCCGACGGCTGGGGCCCTCGAGCTGATCCCGGACATCGTACCGTTCGTCGGGAACCTGGACGAGGCCGGGGCCACCGCGCTGGTGATCTGGGCCATCCAGCAGCTGCGGCAGCGCGAGCCGGTGCCGCTCCCTCCCGAGGTCCAGCGCCCGGGCGGCGGGCAGGACGGCGGGCCGGTGAGGTAGGCCGGCCCGCGGGCGCGCTCACCAGCCGTAGCGCTCCGGGCCCCACGGCCGGTCCACCGTCTCCTGCTTGAGCAGCCGCAGCGTCCGGCTGGGCACATCCTCGGCCACCAGCACGCCCGCGCCGACGCAGCTGTAGGCGCCGATCTTCACGCCGGGTTGGGTGATCACGTTCACCCCCGTGCGGCAGAAGTCGCCGAAGTAGGTGGCGTTGCCGCCCCACTCCGGCAGCTCGCGCCGCCCGCCCCCCCCGATCCGGTGCACCGTCGTGCCGTCGTCGAAGCGGAGCGTCCCGCAGACCGTGGCCGCGCCGATGTCGACCGACTGCCCGACGACGCCGTAGATCTCGCAGTAGTGCCACAGGTACGCGCCGTCGAACTGGACGCCGCTCATCTCCGCGCCGTGCCCGACGACGCAGCGGCTGCCGATCGTCGTCAGCTCATCGACGAGGCAGTAGTCGCTCACGCGGCTGCGGTCGCCGATCTGCGCGTGGCCCTGCACGATCGCGCCGTTCGTCACCTGCGTGCCGGCGCCCACCACCAGGTTCCCGCTGATGACCACCCGGTTGCCGATCACGCTGTCGGGGCCGAGGACGACGTGGCCGGCGATCTCGGCGCCGTCGTGGACGCGCGCCGTGGGGTGGATGCGGCTCTCGGTCAGGGTGGCGACGGCGTAGCGGATCTGCTGTGCGTTGGCCTCGAGGATGTGCCAGGGCTTGTCGAGGTCGACGACGTATCCCTGGGGGGCGATGGCCGCCACGGGGTTGCCGGCGTCGATGAAGCGCTGCAGGCTCTCGGCCAGCTCGGCCTCGGCGGGCGGCATGCCCCCCACCGGCACGCTGGTCATGAGGCCGGGGTTGGCCTCCAGGAATGGGACGATCCGCCGGTCGAGCGCGAACACGCCGCACAGCCGGTGGCGGGCGTCCCGGCCGTGGCCCTCGACGCCTGCCAGCGCGCTGCCCTCGACGAACGCCCCGATCCACTCCTGCGGCCGGCGCGGCGGCTCGAGCGGCTGGACGAGCGCCGCCGGGCCATCGGCCTCGCGCACGGCGCGCAGGCTCTCCGGCGTGAGCGCCGTGTCGCCGTAGACGATCAGGAACTCGTCGTCGTCCACCTGCGCGAGGCCGGCTAGCGCCGCCTCCGCGGTGCCGCCGGGCCGCGGCTGCTGGGCGAAGGCGATCGGGATCGGCGCCCCGAGCAGCGCGGCGCGCACCGAGCCGGCGTGCTGCCCGAGGACGACGACGGCGCGCCGGACTCCGACGGCGGCGAGGCCGTCGATGATCCGGCGCACGACGGGGACGCCGCCGACCGGCAGGGCGCACTTGTTGCGCACGTCGCCGAACGGCCACATGCGCCGGCCCTGCCCGGCGGCGAGGACGATGGCGGTCTCAGCGGGCATCGGGGTCCTCTTTATCCTTCTTCTCCGAATGGGGAATCGGCTGGTGAAGCGCGCTCAGTCCTCCCCGAACAGGCGGCGGCGCGCCTGCTCGTCGCTCGGCCCGTCGGGCCCGAGCCCCACGATATCCAGGCCGCGCTCGGGCTCCTCTCGCAGCCGCGGCAGCGCCCGCGCGCGGCGCTCATCGGCCTGCGGGCCGACCCCGAAGTACAGCTCGGTCAGCCAGTCCTCGATGCGGTGCAGCGCGGCGTAGGAGCGGTCGTGCTCGGCAGCGTAGGCCTGGCCGGCGGCCTCCCAGTCCTCGCCGGCCAGCAGGAAGTCGCGCAGCAGGCGCACATCGCGCAGGGCCAGCGACATCCCGCAGCCCCAGTTCGGGTCGCTCGCCGCAGCGGCGTCGCCGATCAAGGCCACCCCCGCGCGGTACGGGCGCTCGACCCAGGAGTCGGCGCCTTCGAATGCCGCCAGCGGGCCGGCGGCCCGCGCGCCTGCGAACCACTCCTGCCGCGCGCCGGCCTCGACGCAGGCGGCGATGAACTGCTCCAGGTGCTGCGCCCCGCTCGGCAGGCGCGGCCTGGCGCGCCGGTGGTAGCCGTAGTAGCAGCGGAAGCGCCCGCCGCCGAGCGGGAAGATCATCGCGTACCCGAGGCCGGGCTTCCAGACGTAGCGAACCGCGTCGTCCGGCAGGTCCAGGCCCGTGAGCAGGACCCCGACGATCACCAGGCGCAGCGGGTCGCGGCGGACGTCGAAGCCGCCCCAGGCGCGGGCCCGCGAGCGCCGCCCGTCTGCTCCGGCGACGAGGCGGGCCTGCAGCGTGTACTCGCGGCCGCGCTCGCGTACGGCCAGGGTGGCCGGGCGGCCAGGCGTGACCCCGACGACTGCCGCCCCGCGGCGCACCTCGGCCCCGGCCGCCTCCGCAGCCCGCAGGAGCGCCTCCTGCATCTGCGGGTGGTAGAAGGTCAGGCACGGCGCCTGCGCCGGCGTTGTCGCGACCAGGTCGCGCCGCTCGGCGGGCGGCTCGCCGAACACCCAGTGGCGCACCTCGTGGGCGCCGGCCGCCCTGAGCGTCCCGTAGAGCCCGAGCGCGCGCACCTCGGCGACGCCCCACGGGAACAGCACCTCGCCGCGCACGCGGTCCCTGAAGGCGCGCTCGCGCTCGAGCACCAGCACGCGCGCGCCCGCGGACGCCAGCGCCGTAGCGAGGGCCGCGCCGGCCAGCCCGCCGCCCACCGTGATCAGGTCGTAGATCATCGCGTTCCCAGCAGGGGCGCAGCGCGCTGCGCCTCTACTGCTGCGCGGCCCGGATCTTCGCCACCGCCTCGAGGATGTCGTCCATATCGGCGCGGGTGCCGAGCAGCGCGCTCTGGCCGACGAGCCAGACCGCCTCCTCGTTGCACAGGCGCTCGGTGGCCGGGCAGTGCGGCGGCGTGGGCTCGCCGAGGCCCAGCGCCTGCCGCAGCGCCCGCTCGGTGTCGCGCACCGCGCCAGTGGTGTAGAGCGGGATGTAGCCGCGCGAGGCCGGGATGCCCTCGGCGCGCAGCGCCTCGATGAAGCGGTCCCGGCTCATGCCGCCGAACGCCTCGGGCTGGTAGCGCGTCAGGATGAAGTGGAAGCCGTGCCGGGTCACCCGCTCGTCGGCGCGCTGCGGGACGAGCCCGCCGATCGCGCGCAGCCCGGCCAGCAGGTACTCGCCGTTCTCGGCGCGCCGCTGCGCCCACTCCTCCATGCGCGTGAGCTGCGCCCGCAGCACCGCCGCCTGGAACTGCGAGAGCCGGTAGTTGTCGCCGAGGTAGTCGTGCTGGTACCACAGCCCGCCCTCGCGCGTGCGGCCGCAGTTCTTGTACGACCAGGCGCGCTCGAACAGCTGCGGGTCGTCGGTCGTGATCGCCCCGCCCTCGCCGGCGTTGATGTTCTTGGAGGACTGGAAGCTGAAGCAGCCCATCGCGCCGATGCTGCCGACGGCCTTGCCGCGCCACTGCGCGCCGTGGGCCTGGCAGGCATCCTCGATCAGCGTCAGCCCGTGGCGCGCCGCGATCTCGCCCAGGCGGTCCATGTCGGCCGGGTAGCCGGCGAGCTGCACCGGCATGATGACCTTGGTGCGCGGCGTGATCGCCGCCTCGACCGCCGCCGGGTCCAGGCAGCCGGTCTCGATGTCGATGTCGGCGAACACCGGGAGCGCGCCGACGAGCAGCACCGCGGTGGCCGTGGCGACGAACGTGTAGGGCGGGACGATCACCTCATCGCCGTAGGTGACGCCGGCGGCGCGCAGGGCGGCCACGAGCGCGTGGGTGCCGTTGGTGACCGAGAGGGCGAAGCGGGAGCCGATCGCCTGGGCGAACTCCTGCTCGAACTGCTCGGTCTCCTGGCCGCCGACGCCCCATTCGCCCGAGCGAAGGGCGCGCAGCAGCGCCTGCTCCTCGCGCTCGTCCCAGATGGGCCAGCCCTGAAACGGCCGCGTGCGAACCGGCGTGCCGCCCGCGATCGCGAGCTGCCGCGTGGACGTGTGGGGAGTCGCCATTGTTCACCTCGCTTGTACGATTGCAGCTTTGCAGGTCGACTTCGGTGGGAGGGCTTGCGGCGGCACTATCCTACACCCAACCGCCGCGCCGCGCAAAGTCGCGCCTCCGGGGACGCTTCGCCGCAGCGGGCGTCTTGCGCGGCGCATGCGCCTGGTGTATGATGGGCGCATGCGCACTGATGTTCCGATCGAAGAATCCCCGCCCCTGACGCCGGCGGCGCTGCCGGCGGCGGTGCTCGGCGCGGTCACCGCCTGCGCCGACGCCTGCCGCGAGACGCTGACGCACCTGGAGGGGGACCGCGAGCGGCTGCGGGCGGCGCTGGCGCGGCGCATCCAGCGGGCGCCGGACGGGCCGACGCGCCGGCTGTGCGCGGTGGACGGCACGAACGCGACCGTCCCGGCGGCCGGGGCGACCTTCGCCGCAGTCGCGGCGGTGGCGGTGGAGGAGGACGTGCTGACCGACCAGGACGTGCTCGTGCGGCTGCTCCCGCCCGTGGAGGAGCTGGAGAGCATCCTGGGCGGCGTGCGCACGATCATGGAGCTGCGGCTGCTCGCCAAGCGCATCCGCGCGACGACCAGCGGCCTGTTCGTGCTGGACGGCTCGTTCTACTCGGCGCTGCTCGACGTCAACCGGCTGCTGGTGCGCTACGCCCAGGACGCGCGCAGCCCGTCGGGGCTGCCGGGCTGGTGGGCGCCGTTCCGCGAGCTGATCGAGGCCTTCTTCGCCGACGGGGACTGGCCGCTGGTGCTGAGCTGCCGGCGGGTGGTGGCGCACCCCAAGCAGGCCGCCGCCGCGGACGACGTGGCGCAGCTGGCGCCGCACCTCACGGGCACGGTGACCGACCGGACGCTGTGGGGCACGGTGCTGGAGCCCGGCGAGTGCTCGCTGCCCGCGCCGCTGATCCGCAGGGACCGGCCGCACCTGCTCACCGGCTCGCGGGTCGCTGGGCCGGGCTTCGCGGAGCAGCGGGCGGCGATCGAGCGCGGCTACGGCCAGCTGTACGTCGTGTACTACCGGCCCGACGCCGCCGGGCCGGCCTACCGGCTCGAGCTGCCGGGGGCGCTGATCGCCCGCGAGCCGCTCGGCGCGGTGCTGGCGACCTTCCGCGGCGCGCTGCGGGTGAACGCGGTGCAGGAGCCGCTGCCGCAGTTCCTGGCCGACGCGATCTGCCGCCAGGCCGGCCGCGCCCTGGAGGCCACCGCCGAGGGCGCCCGCACCACGCTGCAGAACCAGTTCGGCCTGCCGCTCGTGCAGCGCTACCTCGGGCCGTACCGCACGCCGCGCTCGTGAGGAGCGTGCTCGCCGCGCTAGCCCTCCGGCAGCATCCGCTCGCCCGAGAGCAGCCGCTGGCCCTCCTTCTCCAGCTGCGCCAGCCGCGCCTGGGCCCGGGCGAGGATCGGGGCGGGCAGCCCGGCCATGCGCGCGACGGCGATGCCGAACGATCCCTCGGCCGCGCCGGGCTCGAGCGTGTGGAGGAAGATCAGCCGGTCGCCGTCGCGCCGGACGCCCATCTGGAGCCGCGCCAGCCCCGGCAGATGGCCGAGCAGCCCGACCAGCTGGTGGTAGTGGGTGGCGAAGATCCCGCGGCAGCGCGTCACGTCGTGGAGGTGCTCCACGATCGCCTCCGCCAGCGCCATCCCGTCGTAGGTCGCCGTCCCGCGCCCCACCTCGTCCAGCACCACCAGGCTGTCCGCCGTCGCCTGGTGGACGATCGTCGAGACCTCGGTCATCTCGACCAGGAAGGTGCTGCGCCCGCTGGCGATGTCCTCGGCCGCGCCGATGCGGGTGAAGATGCGGTCGAACAGCCCGAAGGTCATCGCTTCCGCCGGCACGAATGACCCCATCTGCGCCAGGACGACGCACAGCGCCACCATGCGCATCAGGGTCGACTTGCCGGACATGTTCGGGCCGGTGAGCACGATCAGCCGGGTGTCCTCGCTCAGCGTCACCGTCGCCGGGGTGTACCCCTCGACGGTGCGGCAGACCACCGGGTGCCGCCCGCCGACGATCGAGAGCACCCGCTCGGGCACGATCGTCGGGCGGGTCCAGCGCTCGCGCACCGCCACGTGCGCCAGCGTGGTCACGACGTCGATCTGCGCCAGGTCGCGCGCCAGCTGCATCAGCCGCGGCCCCTCGGCGACGACGTGCTCCCACAGCCGCCGCCACGCCGCCCGCTCCACGTCGGCGCGCTGCGCCTCCGCCTCGAGCAGCTCCTCCGACAGCTCCCGCAGCCGCTCGGTGGTGTACTGCTCGCGGCCCTTCGTCACCCGGCTCCAGTCGGCCGGCACCCGGCGCGCGTCGGCCGTCGAGACCGTCAGGACGAACTGGCCCGTGCGCGCGTCGCGCCGGTGCTGCAGCGAGCGGATCCCGGTCGTCAGGTAGAGGGTCGCGGCGAGCTGATCGATGGCGGCCCGCGCCCGCTGCTCCTGCGCCAGCAGCGCGTCCAGCTCCGGGTCCCACCCGGCCGCCAGCAGCTCGCCGGCCTCGGTGTCGGGCCGGGGCGCCAGCGTGGCCCGCGGCGCGGCCACCAGCGCCCGCTCGAGAAGCTGTGTCAGGCCAGTCGGCGGCGCGTAGCGCTCGATGCCCAGCCCGCCGAGCCGCTCGAGCGTGCCGGCGATCGCCTCCGCAGCGCGCAGCGCGTCCCGCAGGCGCGCCATATCGCGCGGGGTGGCGCGCTCGGGGCTGACGAGCAGGCGGTTGGCCACGCGCTCCAGGTCCCCGACCGACCCCAGCCGGGCGCGGATGTCCTCGCGGGCGATCACGTCCTCGACACACGCCTGGACCGCGTCGTAGCGCGCCTCCAGCCGCGCCGCGTCGCGCAGGCCCTGGGTGAGCCAGGTGCGCAGCAGCCGTCCGCCCATCGGCGTGCGCGTCTGGTCGAGCACCGCGAGCAGTGAGCCGTACGGCGTGCCGTCCGGCCCGGTGAGGATATCGAGCGTGCGCCGCGTGGTCGCGTCCATCTGGAGCAGGTGGCTGCCGCCGCCGATCCGGATCGTCTGGAGGCGCCCGATGGCCGGGAAGCGGTTCCAGCGAAGGTAGCGGATCAGCACGCCGGCCGCCCGCGCGGCGTACGGCCGGTCGGCCAGCTCGAACGGGCGCAGGTCGATCGTCTGGAAGTGGGCCTGCAGCGCCTCCTGGCACGTCTCGGTGGCGAACCACCAGCCCGGCAGAGGCGACAGGCGGCCGACGTGGTAGCTGTTGATCAGGCCCAGCTCGTCGCAGAGCGCCCGGTGGCGCTGCGCCCGCTCGCCCTCGAGCCGCGTGATCCCGCTGGCCTGGCCGATCCGCTCGCGCTCCTCGCGCGGCAGGTCCGCGCTGCACAGCAGCTCGGCCGGGCCCGTGCGGGCCAGCTCGTCCGCCAGGCGCTCTCGGGCCTCCGGGCCGGTCCACTCCTGGCACCAGAACGCGCCGGTCGAGACGTCGGCGATCGCCAGCGCGGCGCCCTCGGGGCCGATGTCCACCGCCGCCAGCAGCCGCCGCTCGTCGTCGAGCAGGTCCTCGTCGAAGACCGTGCCGGGCGTGATCACCTCGGCCAGCTGGCGGGCCTTGAGCGTCCCATCCCGCTCGCCGTCGACCTCGCGCCCGATCGCGACGCGGTAGCCCATGCGCAGCAGCCGCGCCAGGTGCTCGCGCTCGCTGCCAATCGCGATGCCCGTCATCGCCAGCATCACCGGCTGGCCGCCGCGGCCGGTCATGAGCGGCTTCTCGGCCACGCGCAGGTCGAGCAGCCGGCCGAGCAGGCGCGCCGGGTCGCCGTAGACCTCGTAGAACTTGCCGTTCTGCATCCAGGCGATCGCGTCCGGGCGCTCGAGCTCGATGCGGGCGAACTGCACCAGCACGTCGCTCGCCTCGACCCCGCCGTAGCGCGCCCGCAGCACGCGCTGGATATCGTGTGTCTCCACGGGAACTCTCGCTTGCTGCGCGGCGGTGCGCCGAAGCCACGCGCCGCGCGGTATACCAGCTATCGGCCCGGCCGAACCGCTCCGTGCGGCCTACCCTGCGTCGGAACAGATTGCGAACATGTGTGCGCCGGGAGGCTTCTATTATACGACATGCTCAGTCGGAGGGCGTGGCCTGCGTCTGCGGCCCGGGGGCGCCGAGCCAGCGCCGCCCGAGCACGAACACCGCCAGCGCGAGCAGCGTGATGCCCACCGAGAGCCGGTAGATCGCGACGATGCCGATCTGGTCGAGCAGCACCCCGCTGATCACCGCGCCGCTCATCTGCCCGAACGCCATCGCCGAGGCCAGCAGCCCCTGCCCGGTCGCCGCGAGCTGCGGGCCGGCCAGCTCGTGCACCATGCTCACCGAGGCCAGCAGGTAGATCCCGTACGAGCAGCCGTGGAGCACCTGCACCCCGAGCACCCACTCCGGGCCCGGGACGAGGGTGTACAGCAGGATGCGCAGGGTGTACATGCAGAGCGCGACGACCATCATCCGGCGCGTCCCCAGCCGCGAGACGAGGCGGCCGCCCAGGAACAGCACCGGCAGCTCGCTGATCGCCGCGGTCGCGCTGGTGGCGCCGAGCAGCCCGGTGTTCCCGCCGATCGCGGTGATGTAGATCCCGAACAGGGAGAAGATCGGGCTGGTGCTGATGGCCAGCAGGAAGACGACCAGCAGCAGCACGCGCATGTCCGGCCGGCGCAGCATCTCCGCCGCGCCGCGCCAGCGGTCAGGCACCGACGGCTGCCGGCGCGCCGGCAGGCCCAGCGTCGTGAGGCAGGTCAGCCCCAGCGTGATCGCGTAGCAGATCAGGAACAGCGGCGAGACCTCGCCGCCCATGGCGACGCCGATCAGCCAGACCACCAGCGTGTAGCTGATCGAGCCCCACACCCGCAGCTGGCCGAAGCTGATCCCGTGCCGCGCGCCGATCGTGACCGCGTAGCTGTCGATCAGCGGCGAGGCGGTGGTGCCCACCAGCGCGAGCAGCAGGATCAGCGGCAGGATCTGCCAGAAGCTCGTGGCCACGGTCAGCAGCAGCGCGACCGCGGCGGTGGTGAGCAGCGCCAGGCGCAGGATCAGCCGGTGCGCGTTGCGCGAGTCGGCCAGCGACCCCCAGATCGGCGAGAGGAACGCCATCCCGAGCGGCGTCACGGCGTTCAGCACGCCGATCTCGGCGCCGCTCAGCCCCAGGCGCTGGTAGTACAGGACGATGTACGGTCCCCAGCAGGCGATCCCGGCGTAGAACGCGAAGTAGACGCCCGCCATCCAGAGGGTGGGCGGGCCGGGGACACGAAAGCGTGCGCGCTGGCCGCGACTGCCAGCGTCGTCAGGTGCGATAGTCATGTGCTGCCTTGATTTCTGAAACGGACTCCTCGCCGCCACACATCGCCGGCGACCATTTTCCAGCCGTGGGCTGGGCGCCGGCCGGGCCTCATTCCGGCCAGGAACGGGCCGGCGGCGCGTGGATTATACCCCCCGCGGCCCAAACGCGCGCCGCGCCCGGCAGCGCGCCTGCCCGAACCTATGCTATACTTGGTGTCCCTAGTCACACATATCGCCTGCGCTCGAGGTTGCACGATGAATTCCGAATCGCCCGGCACGTATCTGGAGGTCGCTCCCGGGGTCGAGCTGTACTACGAGGAGCACGGCGCCGGCTCGCCGCTGGTCTTCGTCCCCGGCTGGACCTTCACCACCGAGGTGTTCCAGCACCAGGTGGAACACTTCGCCCAGACCCACCGGGTCATCGTCGTCGACCCGCGCAGCCAGGGGCGCTCGTCGAAGACGCTCCACGGGAACGACTACGGCACCCACGGCGCTGACCTCGCCCGGCTCTTCGCGGCCCTCGAGCTGCGCGATGCGGTGCTGGTCGGCTGGTCGACCGGCACGCTGGACGTGCTGAGCTACGTGGGGCAGGCCGGGACGGGCGCGCTCAGGGGAGTGGTCGGCATCGACATGTCCCCCAAGCCGCTCTCCGTCAACGCCGAGGACTGGGTCGAGGGGCCGCTCGATGAGATCGCCGGCGCCTGGCGCTCCTTCCTGCGCACGCCGCAGGGCCAGCGCGACTTCATCACCTACTACGCGACCGAGGTGATGGTGCAGCGCCAGCTCAGCCCGTCCGAGCTGGACTGGATCGTGCGCCAGTCGCTCACGACGCCCCACTACCTGGCCAGCGCCCTGTTCGCCGACGCGCTGTTCTGCGACTTCAGCGCCGAGCTGCGGGCGCTCAGCGAGGCCCTGCCGACCCTCTATGTGGTCGCCGAGCACTGGGCCGACACGGCGGTCTCCTTCCTCGGGCGGAACTTCCCGCGGGTCAAGACCGAGGTTCTGGGCGGCCACATGATGTTCTGGGAGCACGCCGAGCGCTTCAACGGGATCCTGCGCGCATTCATCGAGCAGCTGGCGAGCTAGGGAAGCGGCAGGCCGGTGGGCCGCGGGCTCACCCCTGCCCAGGGACGGCGCCGGCGTCGCCGGTGGCCGACAGTCTATTCCAGTAGGGAGAGAACAGATGCGACAGAAGATGACGCTCGTGCTCGTGAGCGTTCTGATGCTCCTGCTCGCCGCGTGTGGCGGGGCAGGTGGACAGGGGACGAGCGCTCCGACGGCGGCGACAGGTGGCGAGAGCGCGCCGACCGCCGCCCCGGCCCCGACAGAAGTTCCGGCAGAGGCTCCGACTGCAGATGCCACTGGCGGTGAGGCCACCGCCGAGACCTCCGAGACGGCGGGCGGGCTGCCCGACTTGGGCGGCCGCGAGATCACGATCGCCGTCGAGAACGCCTACCCGCCGTTCAACTACGTCAACCCGGCCACCGGCGAGGGCGAGGGCTGGGACTACGACGCGTGGCGCGAGATCTGCCGGCGGCTGAACTGCACGCCGGTGTTCCAGGAGGCGTCCTGGGAGGGCATGATCCAGGCCGTGGGCAACGGCCAGTTCGACGCCGCCGCCGACGGCATCACGATCACCCCTGAGCGCGCCGAGCTGGTCGACTTCTCGGACGGCTACATCCAGGTGGACCAGCGCCTGCTCGTCCGCGCCGACGAGAGCCGCTTCAGCAACATGGACGAGTTCGTCGCCAACGAGGAGCTGCTGCTCGGCACCCAGACCGGCACGACGAACTACGAGACCGCCGCCAGCCTCCTGCCCGAGAGCCGCATCCAGGCCTTCGAGCAGTTCCCGTTCGCGGTGGCGGCGCTGCTCAACGGTGACGTGGACGCGGTGATCATGGACGAGACCGCCGGCCAGGGCTACGTCGGCAACAACGCCGAGCAGCTCAAGCTGATCGGCGACCCGATCAAGAGCGACGCGCTCGGCTTCATCTTCCCCAAGGGCAGCGACCTGGTCGAGCCGGTCAACCAGGCGCTGGCGCAGATGCGCGAGGACGGCACGCTCGACGAGCTGGCGCAGAAGTACTTCAGCGATGAGTTCCAGCTGCCGGAAGGCTAGGCACTGGTGGCTTCCGCTACCTCTGTGCCGCCGCATGTCGACCGTCATTCCTGCCCCCTCTCCCAGCTCGGGAGAGGGGGAGGAGGGCGTGCTGGCGCAGCAGCTACGCTGCCGCACCAGCACGCCTTTTCCATACCCGCTCCAAGGCAGCCGGCCGCTGAGCTTGGGCGGGGGAGCGTGTGAGCGCTGAGGAGACCGCATGGCTGTTGAACAAGAGCAGATCACCCTTCCGAGCCGCCCGCTCGACAGCCGCGCTAGCCTGTCGCGGGTCCCCTGGTGGCTCCTGATCATCCTGGCGATCATCGCCTACATGGCGATACGGATCGTCGTCGACCCGCTCTACCAGGACATCTTCCAGACCATCCTGGGCGGGCTCTCCACGACGCTGTACGTGACGGCGGTCTCGTTCGTGCTCGCGCTGCTCTTCGGGCTGATCCTCGGGCTCGGGCGGGTCTCCAGCAACCCGATCTTCCGCAACCTGGCGATCACCTACATCGAGTTCATCCGCGGCGTGCCGATGCTGGTGCTGATCTTCACGATCTCCTTCGCCGTCGTGCCGCTGTTCTCGCGCGCCTCGGGCCTGCCGAACAACGCCGTCTCGCTCACCACACGCGCGATCATCGCGCTGGTGCTGATCTACGGGGCCTACATCGCCGAGATCTTCCGCGCCGGGATCGAGTCGATCGGGCGCGGGCAGATGGAGGCGGCCCGCTCGCTGGGGATGTCGCACGTCCAGGCGATGCGCTACATCATTCTGCCGCAGGCGATCCGCAATATCATGCCGGCGCTCGGCAACGACCTGATCGCGCTGCTGAAGGACACCTCGCTCGTCTCCGTGCTCGGCGTGCGCGAGATGACCCAGGTCTCGCGCCTGTCGGTCAGCACATCGTTCCGCTACGAGGAGACCTACTTCATTCTGACGCTCTTCTACCTGACCCTGACCCTGCTGCTCTCGCTGATCCTGCAGTGGCTGCAGCGCCGGATGGGCATGCAGGGGCGCTAGTACGGCTGAAAGCAGAGCGAAGCTTATGGATGAACGTGCGCGCACGCCCATGATCCTGGTGGAGGGCGTGACCAAGTACTTCGGCTCCTTCTGCGCCCTGAACCGCGTGAGCCTGAGCGTGAACGCGGGCGAGGTGCTGATGATCATCGGCCCGTCCGGCTCGGGGAAGTCGACGCTGCTGCGCTGCATCAACCACCTGGAGGTGCCCGACGCCGGGCGCATCGTGGTGGATGGCATCGTGGTGAACAACGACGAGTCGCACATCAACGCGGTGCGCGCCGAGGTGGGGATGGTGTTCCAGCGCTTCGAGCTCTTCCCGCACCTGACGGTGCTGGACAACATCTGCCTGGCGCAGGAGAAGGTGCGCCGGCGCACCCGCCGCGAGAGCGAGGCGATCGCCCGCCAGCTGCTGGAGAAGGTGGGCATCCCGGAGCAGGCGCACAAGTACCCCAGCCAGCTCTCGGGCGGCCAGCAGCAGCGCGTGGCGATCGCGCGGGCGCTGGCGATGCAGCCGAAGATCATGCTCTTCGACGAGCCGACCTCGGCGCTCGACCCGGAGATGATCAAGGAGGTGCTCGACGTGATGCTTGACCTGGCCAGGGACGGCATGACGATGGTGGTGGTGTCGCACGAGATGGGCTTCGCCCGCGCCGCCGCCCACCGGGTCGCGTTCATGGACCAGGGGCAGATCATCGAGCAGGGCCCGCCCGAGGAGCTCTTCGGCAGCCCGCGGCACGAGCGCACCAAGCAGTTCCTGTCGCAGATCCTGTACTGACGCTGTTCGCGAGGTCCCTATGGCAGCGACGCGCGGCCCGGCCGAAGCCTACGGCACCAGCGTCACGCGCCCGGATGACTTCGACGCCTTCTGGGCGGAGATCATGGAGGCGGCGCGCGGCATCCCGCTCAACCCGGCGCTGGCCCACGTCCCGCTGCGCTCCACCCCCGAGGTGGACGTGTTCGAGATCCACTACGACAGCCTGGACGGCGTGCGGGTCGCCGGCTGGTACTGCGTGCCGAAGGAGTCGTACCTTCCGCCGCCCTACCCGGCGCTGCTGCTGGTGCCGGGGTACATCTCCGAGCCGACCCTGCCGAAGTCCTGGGCCAAGATGGGCTACGCGGCCGTCGGCGTCGCCCCGCGCGGCAAGCTGCGCTCGAACGCCGCCTACAACCCCGGCTACCCCGGCCTGCTCACCGACAACATCGTCGATCGCAACACGTACGCCTACCGCGGCTTCTACGTCGACGCCGCCCGCGCGGTCGACTTCGTCCTGTCGCGCCCGGAGGTCGACCACAGCCGCATCGGTGTCCACGGGAGCAGCCAGGGCGGCGCGCTGACGATCACCACGGCGGCGCTGCGGGCGGATGCCATCACCGTCGGCGCGGCCGGGGCGCCCTACCTGTGCGGCATGATGGACGCGGCGGCGCTGACCCACTCCTGGCCCTACGAGGAGATCAACGACTACCTGCGCATGTACCCCGAGCGCGCCGAGGCGGTCCGCGAGACGCTCAGCTACTTCGACGGGATCAACTTCGCGCCGCTGATCCGCTGCCCGATGCTGATCTACCTCGGGCTCGGCGACGACGTCTGCCCGCCGGAGACCGGGTACGCGCTCTACCGCGCGCTCACCTGCCCGGCGGAGCTGCACGTCTACCCGCGCTGCGCCCACGACGCCGGCATCTACTGGGAGATGCCCAAGGTGGTGGAGTTCCTCGCGCAGCACCTGCGGCCGGCCGGGTACGGGCGGCGCGCCGAGCCGACTCAGGGATAGGCGCTGCCGGCGCCGCAGCCGTGAGGAGAGCCATGCCCGACTCGATCGCTCAGCCCGAGTTCGACGCCTACTGGGACGCGGTGGACGCGGAGCTCGCCCGCTGGCCCGCGGCGCCCGAGCTGACGCCGCTGCCGCTGCGCTCCACCGACTTCGCCACGGTCTACGCGCTGCGCCTCACCAGCATCGGGCCGTACCGGATCTTCGGCTACTACAGCGTGCCGCGCGGCGCCGGGCCGTTCCCGGGCCTGCTGGTGACCCCGCGCTACGGCAGCGTCAACCACCTGCCGCACTACGACGACCGCCGGCGCTACGCCGTGCTGGTGCTCATGCACCGCGGGCAGCGCCTGGCCGACCAGCCGTTCAAGGCGGCCTACCCCGGCCTGCTGACGCACGGGATCGACGACCCGGCCACCTACATCTACCGCGGCATCGTCGCCGACTGCCTGCGCGGCGCCGAGTTCCTGCTCGACCGCCCCGAGGTCGACCGGGCGCGCGTGGCGATCACCGGCGATGACCTGGCGCTGATCACGGCGGCGCGCCGCCCGCGCTTCGCCGCCGCGCAGATCAGCGGCCTGATGTTCTACCGCATGCTCGAGGCCGCCGCGCGCACCGACGCCTACCCGCTCGAGGAGATCAACGACCACCTGCGCACGTACCCCGAGCGCCACGCCGCGGTCGCGCGCACGCTGAGCCTCTTCGACCCGCAGCGCCACGCCCCGCGCGTGACGGCCACGACGCTGCTCACGATCGGCGACCCCGGCGCGGTGGGCGGGCCGGAGTGGATGCAGCCGCTGAGCGAGGTGCTCGGCGACCGGGCGCAGCACTACGCGCTGACCCACGAGGGCGGCACCGACGCCGACTGGCTGGACGCCTGGCTCAGCGCGCGCATGGGCGTCCCGCCGATGCCGCGGCTCTGGGAGGCCGCGCGGTGACCACCTACGAGGATCTCGGCGTGCGCCGCGTGATCAACGCCTCGGCGACGCTCACGCGGCTGGGCGGCTCGCGCATGCCGCCGCCGGTGGTCGCGGCGATGGCCGCGGCGGCGGGCGCGTTCGTCGACCTCGAGGAGCTGCAGGAGCGCGTCGGCGCGCGCATCGCCGCGCTGACCAACAACCCCGCGTGCTACGTCTCGTCCGGCGCGGCGGCCGGGCTGACGCTGGCGGTTGCGGCCTGCATCGCCGGGTGCGATGCGGCGGCGATCGACCGCTTCCCGCAGCTGGTGGGCGGCAGGTGCGAGGTGGTTGTGCACCGCTGCCAGCGCAACGGCTACGACTACAGCATCCGCCAGACGGGCGTGCGGCTGGTCGAGATCGGCACGGCGCAGGGGACGCAGCCGTGGGAGCTGGAGGCGGCGCTCACGCCGGCCACCGCCTGCGTGGTCTACTTCGCCGGCGCGCACTACGCGCGGGGCGCGCTGCCGCTCGAGCAGGTGGTCGCGATCGCGCACGCGCGGGGTGTGCCGGTGATCGTCGACGCGGCGGCGCAGATCCCGCCGGTCGCCAACCTGTGGCGGTTCACGGGCGAGCTGGGCGCCGACATCGCGATCTTCAGCGGCGGCAAGGGGCTGCGCGGCCCGCAGACCACCGGGCTGGTGCTCGGCCGCGCGGATCTGGTCGCCGCGTGCCGGCTCAACGGCTGCCCGCACCACAGCATCGGCCGGCCGATGAAGGTCGGCAAAGAGGAGCTGATGGGGGTGCTGGCGGCGGTCGAGTGGTCGCTCGCGCAGGACGAGGCCGCGCTGCTGGAGCGCTACGAGGCGATGGTCCGCTTCTGGATCGACGGGCTCTCGGCGCTGCCGGGGGTCTGCGCCGAGCGCGGGTACCCGAGCGAGGCCGGCCAGCCGCACCCGCGGGCGATCGTGCGCATCGGCCCGGAGTGCGGCACGACGCGCGACGACCTGGTGGCCGCGCTGCTCGCTGGCGACCCGCCGGTCGCCGTCGGCGTGGTGGGCGGCGATGCGATCGCGCTCAACCCGCAGACGGTCGAGCCGGGCGAGGAGATCCTGGTGCTGGAGGCGCTGCGCCGCGCGCTGCGCTGACGCCACTACGGCGGCATCAGCGTGCGGCGAGGGCGTAGCGCAGGACGCGTCCGTCGAGGCGGCCGGCGAGCAGCGGGTGGCCCGGATCGAGGCCGAGCGGCGCCGCCACCGCGCTCACGTCCGCCGCGCCACCCTCGACGGCGGCTGCCCACGACCACCCTCCGTCGCGCGAGATCAGCGGCGTGTCGTCCAGCAGCGCCAGGAGGTGCGGGCGCTCCGGGTACTCCGGGGCGAGCAGCAGGGCGTTGACCGCGCCCCCTTCGCCGACGGCCGGCAGCGCCTGCCAGCTCTGGCCCCCGTCGGCGGAGACGAACAGGCCGTGGGCGGCGCCGGCGAAGATCACCCCGTCCTGCGCGAACGCTGGGGAGATCGCCAGGCAGAGCACCGGCGCGCAGTCCATCGGGAAGGCGGTCTCCCGCCAGTAGTGGCCGCCGTTCGTGCTGTAGAAGATGCCGCTCTCCGTGCCCGCGAAGATCGTCCGGTCGCGCTCGAAGGCCGGCGACACGGCCAGGCACAGCACGCTGTGGTCGAGCAAGCCGATGTTCCAGGCCGTCCAGCGCCTGCCGCGGTCGTCCGACACGAACACGCCGTCCTCCATGGTCGCGGCGAACGCGGCGCCGTCGCGCTCGAAGGCCGGCGACAGCGCGAGGGCGGAGATGAACGGCGGGGGCGCCGGGAGCGCGACGATGCTCCAGCTCGCGCCGCCGTCCTCCGAGCGGGCGATGCCCCCCGGCACCCCTGCGAGCACCAGGCGGTCGCTCCCGAAGCGCGGCGAGAGCGCCACGCTCGTGGCGGGGATGGGCGTCTCCAGGCCCAGCGAGTCGAAGGCCGCGCACCAGGTGAGGCCGCCGTCCTCCGAGCGGCTCAGCCCGCAGCTGTGGGCCGCGAAGCACACGCCGCTGCCGGCGAACTCCTGGTCCGCGGCGAGCGCGTAGACATACTCCTGCAGCTCGCTCGTCTCGGTCGAGGGATCTTCCATAGCGACTTCTCGCTGACAGGACTTACGCGGTGGCCTTGCCCCCGCACCCCGTGGTGGGTTTGCACCCTTTCTTGCGTGGCTCTGCGGCTGCGAAGCAGCCGCAGAGCCACGCAAGAAAGAAGGATCGTGGCGGGCCGCAGGCCCTCCACACCTCCCTGGCAGGAGGCGGGTGGCACGACCGTTGGAAAGTCGGGGGAGGTTTCGCCTCCAGGTAGCGCGGCTAGGCAGCCCCCGCAGCCACCTCGACCGCGTACCCGCTGCGGGCTGAGGCCAGCGCCGCTTCGATGACGGCGATGTTCGCCAGCCCGCGCTCGCCGGAGATGACCGGCTCGACGCCGCGCAGCACGCAGTCCGAGACGTGCTCGATCTGCGGCACGTAGACGTTCACGGTCGGCAGGTCGAAGTCGACCACCTCCTCGCCGCGCTGCATGTGCAGGTCGCCGGCGAACTCGCGGCCCCACCAGGCGCTGCTCCAGATGCGCCCGCGCGTTCCGTGGATCTCGAGCCCGTTCTGGTAGCAGGTGTAGTGCGCTTGGAGTGTCCCGTGGACCCCGGAGGCGAACTCCAGCAGCAGCGTGGCGCTCACGTCCCCGGCGTACTCGGGGAAGCGGCTGCCGACCAGAGCGGACACCCGCCGCACCGGGCCGAGGAGGCGGGTGATCGCGTCGACCGCGTGGACGCCCATATCGATCAGCGCGCCCGCCCCCGACCTGACCATGTCCTCGAACTTCCAGCGCCCGTCCGGCCGCGCCGTGAAGGAGGCCGAGATGCTGGCGCTCACCACCTCGCCGATCGCGCCGCTCGCGAGCAGCTCGCGCGCCTTGACCATCGGCGCGGTCCACTCCATGCACTGCGCGACGGCCAGCAGCACGCCGTTGGCCCGCGCCGCCTCGATCATCTGCCGGCAGTCGGCGACGGTGGGCGCCATCGGCTTCTCGCTGATGACGTGCAGGCCGCGCCGCGCGGCGGCGATCGCGTAGGGCGCGTGCTGCGTGGTGGGCAGCACGAGGAACACGCCGTCCACAACGCTCTTGTCGATCTCGTCGATCGAGGTGTAGCTGTGGGGCGCGCCCACCCGCTCGGCCGCAGCGGCGCCCCGCGCCGCGTCGCGGCTCACGATGGCAGCCAGCTCCGCGTTGCTGCCGAGCTTGATCCCACGGGCGATCCAATCCAGGGCGAAGCTGCTCGTGCCGACGACCGCCCAGCGTACTTTGCGCATTCTGAGTTCCTCTTTGTTGCTCGCCGCTTCTGCGGCGGAAGAGCGAGACTGCGGAAGGGCGTATGCCCTTCCAGACCCCTCCCGCCGGCGTGCGGCTGCGCAGCGAGCACACACCGGCGGGACGATAGCACATCCGGGCTAGGGTTCGAAGGAGAGCTCCGGCAGGCGCGTGTGGACCAGCACCTCGACGGTGAGCGCCAGCGCCGCGCTGGCGATGGCCGTGTGGAGCGCGGCGCGCAGGACGCCCGCCGAGTCGATGATTCCCGCCGCGGCCATGTCGACGATCTGCCCGGTGCGCACGTCGAGGCCGTGGCCCGGGCCGGCCCGCTCGATCTCCCCCATCCACCGGCCGGCGTCGTAGCCGGCGTTGCGCAGGATCGTGCGCGTCGGCTCCTCCAGCGCCCGCATCAGGATCTGGTACGCCATGCGCTCGTCGAGGTCCGCGGCCTGCTCCGCCAGCCTGCGCAGCGGCGCGCGGCACCCCAGCAGCGCGACCCCGCCTCCCGGCACGACGCCCTTGCCGATCGTGGCGCGCGTGGCCTCGAGGGTCTGCTTGGCGAGCTCCTTGCGCGCCGTGATGTCGATGTCGCTGAGTCCGCCCACCCACAGCACCGCGGTGCCGCCCAGCAGCTTGCCGATGCGGTCGCGGAGCTTCCGGCGGACATCGGGGTCCTCGGCGCGCTCGTAGGCCGCGCGCAGGCTCGCCACGTGGGCGCGGATGGCGCGTGGCTCCCCCTTGCCGCCGATCACCCCGAAGTACTCATCGTCGGACCACACCCGGCGGGCGCGCCCCAGGTCCTCCAGGCGGAGCTTGCGCAGGCTGTCGCCCGCAACGCGCAGCAGCGCGCGCCCGCCGGTGAGCACCGCGATGTCGTCGAGCATCGCCGCCTGGCCCGTGACGGCGTCGGGGGCCTTGACCGCGATGATCCGGCACGGGCGCTCGGCGCGGCCGGCGGCCAGCAGCGCCGCGATCACCTGCTCCGACACCTGGCGGGCGATGACCATCAGGCTCTGCACCCCGGCCTGGTCCACCAGGCGCAGCAGCGGGACGACCTCGGCCGGGTCGTGGAGGTTGAGGTCGCTCACCAGCACGGCGGCCTCCTGCAGCTCGACCCGGCGGCTCGGCTGGTCGGCGAGCATCCACTCCGAGAGCGGCTTGCCCCTGAAGTAGCTCCCGAGCACATACTGGCGCTCGAGCTCCCGGCTGCGCCCGGAGCGCACATCGACGGCGCCGTGCTCGCTGACGGTGTCCAGGATCTCGGCGATCAGCGCGGCGAGCGCGGAGTCCTGGCACAGCACCTCGGCGATCTGCGCGATCTGCTCCTGGCCGTGCAGCGGCCTAGCCTGCGCCTGCAGCTCATCGAGCACGGCGGGGAGCGCCCGCTCCAGGTGGCCGCGCAGGCGCATCGCGTTGCCCCCGGCGACGATGTACTTGATGCCCTGGTTGTAGATCGACTGGAAGACCACCGCGGTGGTGGCCGTCCCGTCGCTGGCGCGCTCGTGCTGCCGCCAGAGCACGTGGCGCAGGAACATCGCCCCCATGTCGGCGTCGCGGTCGTGCACTTGGAGCACGCGCCGCGCGATCACGCCGCCGTCGTCGAGCAGCTCGGGCCGCTTGTCCCCCGGCGCGACAGGCTCGATCGCGACGATCCGCGGCACCGGCCCCAGCGTCGGGCGCACCGCGTTGGCGAGCAGGTTGATCCCGCGCTGGAAGCCCTGGTACGCTCGAGGCTGAAAGGTGACATAGGGGGTCCGAGGCCGCTGCTTGAAAGTGGTGTCCGGTCGTTTTCTTCGCATGGAGTGGTTCGCCTCGCGGATGCGTTCCTGAAGGGACCTCCGCCTCTGCCGCTCTGCGGCGGGAGAAAGCGTGCCGGGGAGGCGAAGCCCCCCCGCGCCCCACCAGAACGGCGGCGTCTCTAGCCCTTCAGCCCGGTGAGCGAGATGCCCTCGATGAACGCGCGCTGCGCGAAGAAGAAGAGCAGCAGGATCGGGAGGGTGACGATCGTGCTGACCGCCATCAGGTACGGGTAGGCATTCCGGCTCGCGCCGACCTCGGAGAGCGCCGCGCCCATGCGCTGGATCGCCAGCGCCAGCGTCCACTGGTCCTGCGCGTTGACGAAGATCAGCGGGCCGAAGTAGTCGTTCCAGGCGTTCATGAAGGCGAACAGCGCCACGACCGCCAGCGCCGGCTTCGCCAGCGGGAGGATGATCTGGAACAGGGTCTGGATCTCGCCCGCCCCGTCGATGCGCGCTGCCTCCGAGAGCTCCATCGGGATGGTGCGGAAGAACTGCCGCAGCATGAAGATGAAGAAGGCGTTGCCGAAGAAGGACGGCACGACCAGCGGCAGGTAGGTGTTGATCCACCCCATCTGCTTGAAGATGATGAACAGCGGCACCAGCGTGACCTGGAACGGGATCATCATCGTCGCCAGGCAGATCGCGAACAGCACGTCGCGCCCGGGCCAGCGCATGCGCGAGAACGAGTAGGCCACCAGCGCCGACGAGAGCACCGTCCCGAACGTCGACGGGATCGCGTACTTGACGATCGTGTTGAACGCGTACAGGTTGAAGTTATCCACCTGCCAGGCCGCCCAGAAGTTGCCGATGTAGGCCGGGTTCGGTATCCAGCGCGGCGGCACGACGTACACCTGGCTGTCGTCCTTCATCGCCGAGGAGGCCATCCAGTAGAACGGCAGCAGGAAGGTGATGGCCAGGGCGATCAAGATCGCATACCTGACGATCAGGCCGAGCATGCTGCCGAGGCTGGTATGTCGTGGGCGGCTCCGCTCCACCGGTGTGCCGCGGGGTAACGTTTCCGCTGCCATAGTCCACCTCTTATTCGCTTCGGTAGTAGACCCAGCGCGCCGACGACCTGAACAGGGCCACTGTGAAGAGAATGATCACGATGAAGAGGATCCAGGCCAGCGCCGACGCTTTCCCCATACGCAGGTGGATGAAAGCATTGCGGTAGAGGTAGATCGCGAAGAACTCCATGGAGCGGTTCGGGCCGCCCTGGGTCAGCAGCCAGGGCAGGTTGAAGTTCTGGAAGCCGGCGATAAACGCCATGACCAGGTTGAACAGGATCACCGGGCTGCACATCGGCAGGGTGATGTTCCAGAACCGCGACCAGCTGCCGGCGCCGTCGATCGTCGCCGCCTCGTACAGCTCGCGCGGCACGTCCTGCAGCGTCGCCAGGAAGATCACCATCGCGCTGCCCTGCGCCCACATGTGGATCATCAGCAGCGTCGGCTTGGTGTAGGCCGGATTCGAGAGGAACGGGATCGCTGGCAGCTCGAGGGCCCTGAGCGTCGAGTTGATCGCGCCGAACTGGATGTTGAGCAGGAAGTTCCAGACCGAGGCGACGACGATCACCGGCACGATCGACGGGAAGAAGAAGATCGCGCGGAAGGTCGAGCGGGCGATGATCTTGGTGTTCAGCAGCACCGCCATCAGGAAGGCGGAGGCCACGCCCAGCGGCGCGCTCAGCACGACCCACCACAGGGTGTTCCAGAGCACCAGGTAGAAGTCGTTGTCGCTCGCGAGGTTGACGTAATTCGTGAGGCCGATGAACACCGGCGGGCGCAGCAGGTCGTAGCGCGTCAGGCTGTAGTAGGCTGACGACAGCACCGGGATGATCATCCACAGCACAAAGCCGATCAGCCAGGGGGATGCAAACAGGATGCCGTAGAAGAGCTCACGCCGGCGCGTGCGTGACAGGCGCGGCGTCTTCGCAACTGCTACTGCCATAGATCACCTCGCTCCATTGCCGTGGCCCTCCTGCGACGCTGACAGGCTCTTGCTATCACTGCCTTACGTGGATCGGCACGTCGTCCGCAGTGGCCTGCGGCCCACCTCCCCGGAGGTTCATCTCCCACCCGGCGGAGAGAAGGGTATCTGGAGGGCGAATAGGCCCTCCAGACCACCCTGCGGCAATGGTGGGGCGCAGCGCTGCCACACCCCACCACACAGCTCCGTCGGCGCCCTAGCTGCCGAAGCCAGCCTCCCGCCACTCCTGCTCGGCGTCCCGCTGCAGCGCCGCGGCGGCGTCCGCGCCGGTCATCTCGCCGCGGTAGACCTTCTCGAAGTACTCGTTGTACTTCGTGGAGACGAAGGTCTCGATCTCACACCGCACCGCGAAGCGCCACTCGTTGGCCTCCTGCACCGACCTGATGTAGAACTCCAGCCCCGGGTAGGGCGACGGGTCGACCGTCTGCAGGTAGGGCTTGTAGTCCGGCAGCCAGCCGACCGTCTGGAAGACCGGATCGCAGTGCTCCTTGGTGTTGAGGAACTCGGCGACCGGCCAGGCCACCTCCGGCGGGTTCTTGGCGCCCTTGTAGAACAGCACCATGTGCCCGCCGCCGAACTGGATCTTCTTGCCGCGGCGGCTCTCGGGCACTGGCATCCAGGTCGTCCGGTTGACCTGCGCGACCTCGGGTTTGGTCTGCGCCGTCTCGCCCGGGTGCCAGTAGCCCTCGAGGATCATCGCCTGCACCTCGCTGTCGTAGGAGCCGCCCCAGGTGCCCTGGCCCTCCACCGAGCGCATGCCGGTGAGGTTGTCCGGGCCGATGATCTTGACGAACTCGGCCAGCGTGTCGAACCCCTCGGCCATCAGCGGGTTGTCGATGTTGAACGTCTTGGTCTCGGGGTCGAACCAGTCGAAGCCCCACGAGTCGGGGATGAAGCTCCCGTCGTTCGTCGCGAACACGCCGGCCTCGGCGTCAGTCGGGTCGAAGCCGATCTGCAGCAGGTTGCCCGCCGAGTCGAACTTCGTCAGCTTCCTGTGCCACTCGAGCATCTCCGGCCACGTCTGCGGTGGGTTGTCGGGGTCCAGCCCGGCCTCCTCGACCATGCGGGCGTTGTAGTTCAGCCCGCGCCGGACGAAGGCCTCGATGCCCGAGACGCCGTACTGCTTGCCCTCGTAGAACTGGCCGTTCCAGCCAGCCTCGGAGAAGTTCTCCTTCTTGAGGATGTCGCTGGTGGCGACGAAGTCGTCGATCGCAACCGCCTGGCCCTTAGACATGTAGTCGATGTAGTGGTGGCCGGTGCCGACATCCGGGGGCGTGCCCGCCGCCACCGCGGTCAGGAAGACCTCCTCGGCCTGCACGCCGGTCCGGACGTCGATGTTGTGCGGCGCGACCCGCTCCTGCAGCACGGGCAGGAACACGTTCACGGCGTCCGCGTACTGGGTCCAGAACGTCCAGTAGGAGATCGTGCCGGCCTCGGTCTGCGGCGGGGCGCTGGTGGTCGGCGCTGCGGCGGAGGCGGCCGTCGGCTCGGCCGCGGTCCCGTCTCCGGCCGGTGTGCTCTGCCCCCCCGAGCCGCTCGGCGCGGACTCGGTGGTGCACGCCGCCAGCACGGCACCACCGGCCGCGGCCACGCTCAGGCGCAGAAAGTCACGGCGATTGAGCTTCTTCTCACTCACGGACCTGCCCTCCTGTTCCATCAAGAGATTTCGACTCGGGCGGCGCTGCACGAGCGCGGCCGGTGTGGGTGAATGGGAGATACGTTTGGAGATGTACGCCTGCGCCCTCCCGCGCGGCGCGGGCGCGCCCGCTATCGTTCGGCCTACGTCGGGAGCTGCGGAGCATCCGCCGGCTGCGCGTCGCTCTGGCGCACCGAGGAGCGGCGCACGACCAGCTCGCCTTCGAGTACCACGCTGCGGCCGGGCTCGATCTCGCGCCGGATGCGGCCGAGCAGCAGCGCGCCGGCCTGCCGGCCCATCTCTTCGAACGGCAGCCGGACGGTCGTCAGCGGCGGGCTGGCGAACCGCGCGAGCGGGTGATCGTCGAAGCCGGCGACGGCGACATCGTCCGGGACGCGCAGGCCGCGCTCTTGGATGGCCTGGAGCGCGCCGAACGCCAGCTCGTCGTTGGTGACGAACAGCGCCGTCGGCGTCTCGGGCAGGCGCAGCAGCGCGCTGGCCGCCGCGTACCCGCTCTCGGGGCTGTAGTCGCCCTGCCGCACCAGCTCCTCGTCGAACGGGATCCCCGCTTCCGCCAGGGCGTCCTGGTAGCCGCCTAGCCGCTCCGCCACCCCTCTGAAGGCGGTGGGGGCGTGCGCCACCAGCGCGATGCGCCTGTGCCCCGCGGCGATCAGGTGCGCCACAGCTTTACGTGCCCCCCCGCGGTTGTCGAACGACACCGAGCAGAGCTGCACGCTGGGGAGGTTGTCCAGCAGGACGATCGGGAAGTCCTCGCTGCTGAGCTCCGGCAGCGCCCCGTTGTCCACTCGCACGTCGCTGAGGATCAGCCCGTCGATCCGCTTGGTGCGCGCCAGGCTCAGGTACGTGTTCGAGACCTCCGTCTGCCGCACCGAGTCGATCAACAGGCGCACCCCCGACTGGCGCGTGACCTCCATCAGCCCCTCGATGATGCGGAAGTGCAGCGAGCTCGCCGACGGGTGCGGGTCGTCCTGGGTCAGGATCATCGCGATCGTGCGCGTGCGCCCGCTGGCCAGCGCCTGCGCCGATGCGTCCGGCACATAGCCGAGCTCCTCGGCTGCTGCAAGGACGCGCCGCCGGGTCTCCTCGCTGATGTTTGCCTCTTTGACGCCGTTGAGCACGAACGAGACGGTCGTGCGCGAGACTCCGGCGTGACGGGCAACATCCTGAGAGGTGATCCGGCGACGTGCCATAGGCATATCCGGAGAGAAGGGGAACTAACACGGGTTACTGGTGAAAAACAGTATAAGAGGGCTTGCATCGCCTGTCAAGCAGCTTGCGCGGATGGCGAAGCTCTGGTATCGTCGCACGGCGCTTGGGGTGAGCGCGCAGGGTTCTAGTGCCGGAAAGGATCGCTTCACGATGAACGTCGCCATCGCCTCTTACGCCTTCCACGGCCTGCTCCGCCAGGGCATGATCGACCTGTTCGGCTATCTGGAGAGCTGCCGCTACCGCTACCACCTCCACACCGCCGACATCTGGAGCGGCATGCTGGCGAGCACCGACGACGACTACCTGGCCAAGGTGCGGCGGGCGCTCGACGAGCGGGAGCTGACGCTGGTCAACCTGTGTGTGGACGGCCCGCACATCTGGGAGGACGACCCGGCCGTGCGCGAGCAGCACTACCGCAAGGCGCTCGAGTGGCTGCGCGCCGCCGAGGTGCTGGGGGCCAAGACGCTGCGCATCGATGCGGGCGTGCGCGCGGACACCTTCACCGACGAGCAGTTCGACGAGATCGTCCGGCGCTTCCGCGAGTACGCCCAGCGCGCCTACGACGCCGGCTTCAAGGTCGGGCCCGAGAACCACTGGGGCGCGGAGGTGGTGCCGGAGAACATGCGGCGCATCTGCGAGGCGGTGAACCACCCGGGGTTCGGGGTGCTGCTGCACTTCCGCGGCAACGAGGGGGACGCGGTGATGGCGCCGTGGGCGATGCACACCCACATCTCGTGGGAGATCACCGAGAGCTGCCTGGTCGAGAGCATGGAGATGCTGCGCGCCGCCGGCTACCAGGGCTGCTGGTCGGTCGAGCACCACAGCGGCGTGAACGAGTACACCGAGGTGGCGATCCAGCTCGCCAAGGTCCGCGACGTGCTCAGCCGCTGGTGAGACGGGGGGTGTGCGCCGGCTGCGCCGGCGCACACCGCGCTTCGAGGCCGGGCCGCCCTTACGCGCCGGAGGGCGGGATGTTGCGGTTGAAGCGGAACATGTTCGTCGGGTCGTAGCGGTCCTTCAGCGCCACCAGCCGCCGGTAGGTCTCCGGGGCGTAGGCCGCCCGCACCCGCTCGGCCGACGCGTCGACGTCGTGCAGGAAGTTGGCGTAGATCTGGCCGGTCGTGTGCGGCGCGAGCGCGGTGCGCGCGTCGTTCAGGTAGCGGGTGATGTCCGCGTCGTGCGCCGGGTCGTGCGCCATCGCGAGCACGAACAGGATGAACTCCATGTCGCGGTGGCCGAAGGCGCTGCCGGCCCCGCGCTGGCGGTGGGCCGCCCCGCCCAGGTGGCGCACCTCGGCGAACACCACCGGGGACTCCGGCGGCCGGCCGGCGATGGCGATCAGCGTCTCGATCGTCTCGTCCGACAGATCGGCCAGCGTCTCCGTCGTGCCCTGGATGTTCATCGGGTCCACCGGGTCCTGGCTGATCATGTCGGCCGCGCGGAACGGCATCGGCCCGAAGGCGTCCACGAGGACCCCGCCCAGCTCGCGGATCGGGCGCAGCGTGGCCTCGGCCTCAGCCGGATCGCCGAGGAACGCGCCGCGCACGATCACCACCGACTGGCCGCGCAGCGGCTCGGGGATGAAGGGCGCCGGGGGCATGTGCATCAGCACGATGCCGGTCGTCCAGTCCTCGGACAGCGCCTTGATCCACTCGCGGTAGGCGCGCATCACCTCGCGCGCCATGGCGATCGGGAAGAAGATGTTGCCGCCGTAGACGGCGCTGACCGGGACAAGCTCGATCTCGAGCCGCGTCACCACGCCGAAGTTGCCGGCGCCGCCGCGCACGCCCCAGAACAGCTCCGGCTCGCTCTCGGCCGTGACGTGCCGCAGCTGCCCGTCCGCCGTGACGATGTCGAACGAGCGGATGCTGTCGACCGCCAGGCCGTACTTGCGCGCCAGCCAGCCCATCCCGCCGCCCAGCGAGTACCCGACCGCGCCGACGTCGGTGGTCGAGCCGAGCAGTGGCGCCAGCCCGAACTCCTGCGCCGCCTCGAGCACCGGCCCCCACTTGACGCCGGCCTCGATCTGCGCGGTGCGCGCCTCCGGGTCCACGCGCACGCCCTGCATCCGCGACGTGTTGATCAGCAGCGCGCCGTCGGCCGGCACGACGGCCCCGTGGCCGGTGCCCTGCACGCCCACTGCCAGCCCCTCGTCGCGGGCGAACCTCACCGCGGCCACGACGTCATCCGCGCTGGCGGCCATGACCACCGCCGCCGGCCGCTGCGTGACGTGCAGCGACCAGGGGGTGCGCGCCGCGTCGTAGCCCTCGTCCTCCGGCGTGTAGAGCTGGCCCTGGAGCGCGGCGCGGAGCGCGTGCAGCGCCAAGGGGTCGATCGCGTTCGAGAGCGCAGGGGACGATGTGTGTACAGACATAATCGCGTTTTCTCCACTACATCAAGGGTGCTCTGTTCCAAGCCAAGCTCTTGCGTCGCGCAGAGGTCCCCAGGGCACAGGCTCCGCAGACCGCGGCCTGCCAAGCCCCACTGCCGCGTGGGGCCTGGCGTGCGGCGCGCAGAAATACTAGGAAGCTACTTCTCGGTCAGAAGGGCTGGCGCGAAGGCGCGCAGCCACGGCTCGAGCAGGCGCTCGTCGTCGGGCTCAGCGTCGTCGAGCGGCTCGTGGTCCGGCGCTGCCGGGAGCACGCCCTCGTTCGCTGCGGCCTGGAGGATCGGGGTGAGGATCCCGCGCCAGGCGGTGTCCAGAAGCCAGTCCAGCGCGGCGGCGGTCGCCTCGTCGCGCGAGGCGTAGGTGCCAACCCACGGCCGGGTGATGCGGTGGTTGCTCATCGCCCAGCCCCAGCCGCGCCCCGTGCGCGGGTCCTGCGTGACAACAATCCCAAGGCGCTGCAGGACGTCCGCTGTGGTCGCGTTCTCATGGCTCATCGCTCATCCTCCCGGTGCCAATCGTCCTCAGGTAACCGCGAGACGTGTGCTTACTCTAGCAACTCTCCTCAGGCCGGGCATCAGCAGGGTGGCGTATGTGCGCTGGCCGGTCGCCGGATCGATCTCTCGGTCTAGAGACGGGTGCGCGCCAAAAAAGGGTGTGCTCGCGTCTGGCGAACACACCCCTTCGGAAAGCGCGGCGCGATCTAGCGCAGCGACCCGCGCAGCGCCGCCTCGGCCGCGTGGAAGCCGCACATCCCGTGGACGCCGCCGCCCGGCGGCGTGGACGAGGAGCAGAGGTACACGCCGGGCAGCCCGGTCGCGTAGGGGTTGAGGCTGACGGTGGGCCGGGTGAAGAGCTGGCCGAGGTCCTGCACGCCGCCGTTGATGTCGCCGCCCACGTAGTTCGGGTTGTACGCCTCCATCGCCGCGGGGCCGCTGGTGTGCCGCGCGAGGATGCGGTCGCGGAAGCCGGGCGCGAAGCGCTCGATCTGCGCCTCGATCCGCTCGGTCATATCGAATGTCGAGCCGTTGGGGACGTGGCAGTAGGCCCACACGGCGTGCTTCCCCGCCGGCGCGCGCATCGGGTCGAACAGGCTCTGCTGCGCCAGCAGCACGAACGGCCGCTCGGGGTGCTCGCCGCGCCCAACCGCCGCCTCCGCCTCGGCGATCTCATCGAGCGTCCCGCCCAGGTGGACGGTGGCGGCCCGCAGGCAGGCCGCGGCGCGCCAGGGGATGGGCCCCTCGATCGCCCAGTCCACCTTGAAGACCCCCGGGCCGTAGCGGTAGCGCTCGAGCGCCCGCCGGTAGCGCGGCGGCAGGCGGCTGCCGGCGATGCCGAGCAGCTGGCGCGGCGTCACGTCGAGCAGCACCGCGCGGGCGGGCGGCAGCTCGTCCAGCCGCGCGACCTCCTGGCCGGTGACGATCTCGCCGCCGAGCGAGCGCAGGTGGGCCGCCAGCGCGTCCGCGAGCCGCTGCGAGCCGCCGCGCGGGAACGGCCAGCCGATGGCGTGGCCGAGCGCCATCAGCACCAGCCCGAACGCCGCCGTGAGCGGCTGGTCCAGCGGCATGATCGCGTGGGCCGCGCTGCCGGCGAAGAGCGCGCGGGCCGCCTCGCCGCGGAAGAGCGTGCGCGCCAGCCGCCGGGCCGGCCAGAGCGCGAGGAGGCCGAAGCGCGCCAGCGCCAGCGGGTGGCGCGGGAGGCGCAGCGGGCCGAGCGCCGCCGGCGCGATGCGCTCCCAGCCGCGCACGAGCGGGGCCATCAGCCGCCAGTACGCGAGCGCGTCGCCGCCGAGCTGCGCGCCCGTCGCTCGCACCGAGCGCTCCAGCAGCAGCGCCGTGCCGTCGTCGAGCGGGTGCGCCAGCGGCGCGGGCGGGTGGACCCACGCCAGCCCGTGGTCGGCCAGCGGCAGCCGGCTGAGGAACGGCGACCCGGCGCCGAGCGGGTGGATCGCCGAGCAGGTGTCGTGGACGAAGCCCGGCAGCGTCAGCTCAGCCGAGCGCACGCCGCCCCCGACCGTCGGCGCCCGCTCCAGCACCAGCACCCGCCTGCCGGCCTGCGCCAGCCGGATGGCCGCCGCGAGCCCGTTCGGCCCCGCGCCGACGACGACCGCGTCATACGTTTGGCTGTGCGGCATGCGCTCCTTCCCCTTCGGACTGCGGATCAGGGTGCGGAGATCTACGCTCCCGAATCGTTCAGATCGACGAGTTACGCGGCGGCCTCGCCCCTCGGAGGGGTTTGGGGCGGCGAAGCCTCCCCGTGGGGCGCTCACGCGGGCGACCCGCAGGGCGACCGAGTGAGCCGTGTTCGATGCAAGCGGGGGCGTAGCCGCCCTGATAGATCCGGGACTCCCTGGTATAATACTACGTCCGGCCAGCTGCGCCGGCCCGAGCCAGGAACAAAGAGAGATGGGTACGCCTCCCGACAGCGGCCGTGAGCTGGCTGACATCGCCGAGCAACTCGAACATCTCCGTCGCCAGCACGACCTCGACCGCCGTGCCCTCGAGGCGCTCCATCGCGTCAGCCTGGCCTGCCGCGGCCTCGCCTCCGAGCGGGCGATCTTCGACGTGCTCTGCCGCGAGCTGCGCGCCGTCTTCGCGCTCGACTCCTGCTTCATCGCGGTGTGCGACCCCCAGAACCCGGATGTCTTCCGCATCGCCATGCTCTACGACGAGGGGCTGGTGGAGTACGAGGAGCACGTCCCGTACGGCCCGATCACCGGGCGCATGATCCGCGAGCGCATCCCGATCCTGGTGCCGGACCTGGCCGAGCTGCGCGACATGCTCAGCCGGCACCAGACGACCTTCGGCAACGTGCAGAAGCTCTCGCGCGCGTGGATGGGCGTGCCGCTCCAGCTCGGCCAGGACGCGGTCGGGGCGATCGCGCTGCAGAGCTACACCCCGAATGCGTTCAGCGCGGCCGACCACGACCTGCTCCAGCGCATTGGCCCGGTCGTCGCCGTGGCGCTGGAGAACGTCGCCCTCATCCGGCACCAGCGCGAGCTCAGCGACCAGCTCACGGCGCGGGTCGCCGCGCGCACCGAGGAGCTGGCGGCGCTGAGCGCGATCGCCGTCGAGATGGTGCTGCAGCAGCCGCTCCCCGAGCTGCTCGACCGGGCGCTGGCGCGCATCCTGCCGCTGCTCGATGTGAAGGCCGGCAACGTGCGGCTGTACGACCGTGACCGCGGCACGCTGGTGCTCCTGGCGCAGCGCGGCCTCCCGCCCGACGACCCGCGCGCCATCCCCGAGATCCCAGTCGAGGGCAGCCACTTCGGCACGATCGTGCGCGAGAACCGGCCGCTGGTGATCGAGCGCGACCTGCGGCGCCACGCGCTGCGCCAGACCCCCTCGCCCTTCGAGTCGCTGCTCGGCATCCCGCTGAAGATCGGCGACCAGATGATCGGCTCCATGGCGCTGCTGGACGTGCGGCCGCGCGCGTTCGACCCGCAGGAGATCGACCTGGCCCAGCTGATCGGCAACCAGATCGCGATCGCGATCGCCAACGCGCGGCTGCTCGAGCAGCGCGAGCGGCAGATCCGCGAGCTGACCGCGCTCGGCGCGATCAGCCACGCCGCCAACACCTCGCTCAACCTGCGGATGCTGCTGCGCCAGGTCTACGCCGCGCTGCGCGACGTCATGCCGCTCGATGTGTTCGTGATGAGCATCTACGACCCGCGGCGCGGGGTGATCATCGAGGGGATCGGCATCGACGAGGGCGAGACCTACGACTACTTCGACCGCAACACGCCGCCCGAGCCGGGGACGTTCACCGCCTGGATCCTGCACAACCGGCGCATGCTGCACCTGCGCGATGTCGCGGCGGACATGGCGCAGTACCCGGAGCTGGTCAACATCGTCGGCGGCTCGGGGCGCCCGGCGGCCTCCTGGCTGGGCGTGCCGCTGTTCGACCGGGACGAGCGGCCGATCGGCACGATCGTCGTCCAGTCCTACACCAGCGGCGCCTTCGACGAGCGCGACGAGCGCTTCCTGCAGAATGTGGCCCAGCAGGCGGCGCTGCACGTCCAGAACGCGCAGCTTCAGGCGCAGCGCGAGCGGCAGATCCGCGAGCTGGACGCGATCGGGCGCATCGGCCAGCTGGTCAGCGCGACGTTCGACCTGGAGGAGATCCTGCAGGTCGTCTACGAGACGCTGCACGAGGTGACCGGCGCGCCGATCTTCTACCTGCTGATCTGCGAGCCGCAGACGCACGTCGTCACCAACGCCGTGTTCATCGAGGACGGGCGGCGCAACGACTTCGGCTGGGTCGGCGTCCCGCCGCAGCCGCAGAGCATGACCGCGTGGATCCTGCAGCACCGCGAGCCGCTGCTGTACGACGACCTGCTGGGCTACCTGGAGCGCACCGCGGCGCCGGAGATACGCCCGAAGCGCTTCGGCGGCCAGCGCCACGCGCGCTCGTGGGCCGGGGTGCCGGTGCTGGCGCAGAACGGCGAGCCGATCGGCGTGCTCTCGGTGCAGGACTACGAGCCGGGCTTGTACGACGCGCAGACGATCGACCTGCTCAGCCAGGTGGCGAGCCACGTGAGCCTGGGCGTGCAGAAGATCCGGCTGCTGCGCGAGCGCGAGCGGCGCATCCGCGAGCTGGACGCGATCGGCCGCATCGGCCGGCTGGTGAGCGCCTCGTTCGACCTGGAGAACATGCTGCAGATCGTGTACGAGATCCTGCAGCAGGTGACCGGCGCGGCCGCCTTCTACCTGGTGGTCTGCGAGCCGATCAGCCAGGTGGTCAGCCAGGCGTACTACATCGAGCGCGGCCGGCGCTTCGAGGACGACTGGGTGGGCGCGCCGCCGCCGCCCGACAGCCTGATCGGCTGGATCCTGCGCGAGCGGCGGGCGCTCCTGTTCGGCGACCTGCCCGGCGAGCGGGAGCGCCTGGCCGAGCTGGGCATCGCGCCGGTGTTCATGGACAACACCGTCCACCCGCGCTCGTGGGTCGGCGTGCCGCTGCTGGCGGAGGACTCCGAGCCGATCGGGGCGATCTCGGTGCAGGACGACGAGCCCAACCGCTACGACGAGCAGACCGTCGAGCTGCTCCACCAGGTGGCCAGCCACCTGAGCCTGGGCGTGCAGAAGATCCGCCTGTTCCAGGAGCGCGAGCAGCAGATCCGCGAGAACGCCCGGCTCTTCGACGCCGAGCACGCCGCGCGCCGCACGGCCGACACGCTGCGCGAGGTGGCGCGGGTGCTGAGCAGCACCTTCGACGCCAGCGAGGTGCTGGACCTGATCCTCGACCAGCTGCGCACGGTGATCGACTACGACAGCGCCTCGATCATGCTGCTCGACGGCGAGTACCTGCGCGTCGCCGCGCAGCGCGGCCTGGAGAGCGAGGAGGCGCTGCGCCGCCAGCTGCTGTCGGTGCGCGGCAAGAGCGGCGCGGCGCTGGCGGTGGCGCGCCGGCAGCCGGTGGTGATCGACGACACCTTGACCTCGCCCGACTGGCACACGAACTCGGTGGGCACCAACATCCGCTCCTGGCTGGGCGTGCCGCTGCTGTCCAAGGGCCGGGTGCTCGGCACGCTGAACATCGACTCGCACCAGCCGCAGCGCTTCACCGCCCGCGACGTCGAGGTGGCGCTGGCCTTCGGCAACCAGGCGTCGGTCGCGCTGGAGAACGCGCAGCTGTACGAGGACTCGGTCACGCGCGTCGAGCAGGAGCTGGAGATCGCCCGCCGCATCCAGAGCAATCTCTTCCCGCGCGAGCTGCCGCGCATCCCGGGCCTGTCGCTGGCCGCGCGGGCGCTTCCGGCGCGCGAGACCGGCGGGGACTTCTACGACATCATCCCGCTCGGCGAGGAGCGCTTCGGCCTGCTGGTGGGCGACGCCTCGGGCAAGAGCATCCCCGGCGCGATGCTGATGGCGATCGCCCACTCGATCGCCCGCTCCGAGGCGCGCGACCACGAGCTGCCGGAGACGGCGATGCGCGAGACCAACCGCTGGATCACGCACGATGTTCCGCCGCGCTCGTTCGTCGCGCTGAGCTACGCCAGCCTGGACGCCGGCTGGCGGCGCATGGCGCTGGCGAACGCCGGCCAGCTCTCGCCGCTGCGCCGCCGCGCCGACGGGACGATCGAGTACCTCGACGTGCCCGGCCCGACGCTGCCGCTCGGCATCGGGCCCGAGACGGCCTACGAGGCGCTCGAGGTCGCGCTCGAGCCCGGCGACACGATCCTGTTCGTGACCGACGGGATCGTCGAGGCGCACAGCCCGAGCCGCGAGATGTTCGGCTTCGAGCGGCTCGAGGCGCTGCTGCGCGAGAAGGGCTCGCTGCCGCCCGCGGAGCTGATCGAGGCCGCGATCGCCGAGGTCGATGCGTTCCGCCAGGGCGCCGCGCAGCACGATGACATGACGCTGCTGGTGCTGCGGGTGGAGTAGCACCCCACCGAGGGCCTATGCAACGGGGAACTGCCAACCTGCCGCTCCACCACGGCCACGCGCCGCGCTGGCTGTTCGAGCGCATGGTCAAGATCTCGGCCGAGATCGCCACCTGGATCGTCGTCGAGCAGGGCACCGGCGAGCTGCTGCGCCGCCTCTCCGACCCGGTCTGGTTCCAGGCGTTCGGCGCGGTGATGGGCATGGACTGGCACTCGAGCGGCGTGACGACCACCGTCTGCGGCGCGCTCAAGCAGGGGCTCCAGGAGCGCGGCCGCGAGCTGGGGCTGGTGGTGGCCGGCGGCAAGGGGCGCACCTCGCGCCAGACGCCGCAGGAGCTGACCGCCGCCGGGGAGTGGCTCGGGCTCGACCCGGCGCCCTACGTCCAGGCCAGCCGCCTGGCGGCCAAGGTGGACAACAACGCGCTCCAGGACGGCTACCAGATCTACCACCACGTCTTCCTGCTCGACCGCCAGGGGAGCTGGGCGGTCATCCAGCAGGGGATGAACGACGCGAACGGCTACGCCCGCCGCTACCATTGGCTCGGCGACGACGTGCAGAGCTTCGTGAGCGACCCGCACGCGGCGATCGCCAGCGAGGCGACGGGCCCGGTGTGGAACCTGGTGGCCGGCGACAGCGCCGCGGCCCGCGATGTGACCACGGCGCTCGCCCGCGAGGCCCCCGAGAAGGTCGTGGCCGAGGTCGAGCGCATCCGCGAGCTGACCCTCCCGGCCCACCACGACGTGCGGGGCGCCGACGTCGACCCGAAGCGGCTGCACCGCATCCTGCTCAAGACCTACGACCGGCAGCCGGAGGACTTCGCCGCCCTGCTCGGGATGGAGGGCGTGGGCGCGCGGACCCTGCGCGCGCTGAGCCTGGTCGGCGAGCTGGTGTACGGCGCGCCGGTGAGCATCACCGACCCGGCGCGCTTCTCCTTCGCCCACGGGGGGAAGGACCGCCACCCCTACCCGGTGGACCGCAAGACCTACGACCGGAGCATCGAGCTGCTGCACACGGCTGTGGAGCGCGCCAAGATCGGGCAGCGCGAGCAGGTCGAGGCGCTCAAGCGCCTGTCGCGCTGGCGTGAGCCGGAGGGCTGATCCACCGGCGCTGCGCCGGGCTCCTACGACGAGAGCGAGGCGACCTTGAACCATCCTGCGATCAGACGGCTCTGCGCGCTCCCGCTCCTGCTCGCGCTGGTCGGGTGCAGCGCCGCTCCTGCGGGGCAGCCCACCGCCCCACCTACGGCCGCTCTTCCCACCGAAGTCTCCACAGCTCCGGCCGAGATCGACGTCGCGCCGGCCGCATCCCCGACGGCCGCTGAACCGACCGCCCCTCCGACGGCCGAGCCAGCCGCGCCGGCCGCCACGCCGCCGGCCACGAATGAGGCGCCCGCGCTCGCGCGCACGCTTCGCCTGCAGCAGCCGCGGCTGGAAGGGGACGACGTGCGCGCCGTCCAGCGGCGCCTGCTCGAGCTCGGCTACCGGCAGGTCGGCGACGTCGACGGAATCTTCGGGCCGAACACCGAGCAGGCCGTCCGCGCCTTCCAGCAGGACAGCGGCCTGGAGGTGGATGGGATCGTCGGCCCGCGCACGTGGGAGCGGCTCTTCGGGGCCGAGGCTCCCGCCACAGTCGCGCCGATCGTCGATGCTCGCACCGGATTCCTGCTCGGCGGGCAGCGGGGCGGCGAGTGGCTGGACGCGGCCTCGACGGCGCCGCTGCTGGCCGGGGGCGAGCGCTACGGCCTCTTCAGCCCCGCGGCGGCGCTCGGCACAGCCACCGGCGCGGCGCCCCGCCCCGCCGGCGTGCCCTGCGACGACACGTGGGTGATCGAGCTGGACCCGGAGCCGCAGCCGGAGGCGCTGCTGGCGCTCGGCGGCGAGTGGGACCCGCTCCTGCGCCTGCCGGCCGAGGAGCCCACAGGCGACGCCGCATACCGGGACGCCGTCGCGCGGCTGCTGGCTGCGGAGGGCCTGGCGCAGCCCGACGTGCAGGTGCGCCAGGTGCTGCGCGTCGACCTCGAGGGGGATGGCGCCGACGAGGTGCTGATCAGCGCCAGCCGGCTGGCCGAGCAGCGCACCACGATCGCCGCCGGCGACTACTCCTACGTGCTGCTCGCGCGCCCGGTGGACGGCGCCCTCCAGGTGCGGGCGATCGTCGGCGAGCTGCACCTTGAGGCGGCCGAGTTCGGCGCCTCTAACCAGTACACGATCGCCGCTGTGCTCGATCTCAACGCGGACGGCCGGCTGGAGGTCGTCGTCGACTGGGACTATTACGAGGGCGCCGGCACGATCGTCTTCGACATCGACGGCGACGCGGCCACGGAGGTGCTCGGGGCCGGGTGCGGCGTGTAGGCCATTCATCGGCGAACGCGCGAAGCGGGTGTGGCAGCGCCGCACCCGCTTCGTGCTGTGTGGACTGGTGTGCCCCGAGCGGAGCGCCCGCGGCCGCGTATCAGCCGGCCTCGCCCGCCATCGCGAGCAGCCGCGACCACTGCTCCTCGGTGACGGGCACGACCGAGAGGCGCCCCTGCCGCACCAGCGCGAAGTCGGCGAAGCTCGGGTCCGCCTTCACATCCGACAGCGTCACCGGCCGCGCCAGGCGGCGCAGCGGGCGCACGTCGACGACGACGAGCCGCGGGTCGCCGGCCTGCGGGTCGGGATAGGGCTCGCTGACCACCTCGGCCAGCCCGACCGCCCGGCGCTCGTCGCCGGTGTGGTAGATCAGGGCCGTGTCGCCGGGCCGCATGTCGCGCAGGTGCTTGAGCGCCGCGTTGTTCGACACGCCGTCCCAGACGGTCTTCCCCTCGCGCTCGAGGTCGGCGAACGAGTAGCAGTCCGGCTCAGTCTTCAGAATCCAGTGTCGTGGCATACGCGTCCGTCCTCGCCTGGCTCAGGGCTGCTGCTCAGGAGAAGCTCCCCCGGGTGGACGTATCTGCCCCGGCTGCCACGGCGTCCCGAGCCACGGCAGCAGGAAGCGGTCCAGGCCCCACCACCCCGCGACGCGCCAGCCCATGATGATCAGGAGGCCGAGGATGATGAACGTCGGGTTCGAGCTGACGCTCCCGGCGTACAGGAAGGTGAAGTTCATCAGCATCCCGAAGAACGCGGCGATCGCCGTCAGGCCGCCCACCAGCAGCCCGATGCCGATCAGCATCTCGCCGAAGACGATCAGGTAGCTGAACCAGCTGTGCCAGTTGTTGTCCAGCATGAACTGGATGAATGAGCGGTAGAGCGGGTAGGTGATCGCCGGGCGAGCCGGGGGATCGGGGATCGCGACGGCGCGCTCCCAGTAGGCGCGCAGCGCCTCCCCGGTCTGCAGCCAGGCCGGGTCCTGAAACTTATGCAGCCCGGAGGTGAGCCACTCCCAGCCCAGGAAGAGCCGCACGCCGAGGAACAGCGGGGCCGCATCGCGCGCCCGGCGAAGGAAGCGCGCCACCTTCCACTCCCGGATCGCGACCTCGTCCGGCGAGGTCTCGTCCTCGCCCGGCTGGTAGGTGCGCTGCAGGAAGAAGAGGGTCGCGACGAACAGCACCAGCCCGCCGAGCAGGCTCCAGAACGCTGTGCTGGGGCTTGTCTCCGAGCTTGCCCCGAGGTAGAGGAGGTAACCGCCGATCAGCGCCGCCACAAGCGTTCCGAGCCGCCGTGCCATACCAGCTTCCATGAAACTTCCCCCTTCGTCCATTGCGATCGACCAGCTTCAGCGTTCCGGTACGGGGAATCGATGGTATCACTCGTTCCGCTCCAGCCGCATCCGCGTCATGCCCATGCGCAGCGTCGTGCCCGGGGCGATCGGGCGCTCGCCGCCGCGCAGGTGGTGCTCCGAGCCGCCGGCGAACACCCACGTGCCGTTCTTGCTCGTGTCGCGCAGCATCACCACATCGTCGTCGCCGTACGACAGCACCGCGTGGTCGTTCGAGACGAGGTCGTCGCCGACGATCGACAGGCGGCGCTCGAAGCGGCGCGGGTTGCGCCGGCGGCCGATCACCGTCTCGCCCTCACCGAGCAGCACTACCTGGCCGGCCCGCTCGCCGTCGAGCAGGCGCAGGCGGAAGCGCGGCGGCGCGAGGTCGAACAGCGTGCGTGCGCCGTCGAACCAGAGCCGCCCCCCGAGCAGGTCGGCGGCGATCGTGCGCATCGTCTCAGGCGAGAGGCTGACGCCGCTGTTGACCATCGCGGCCACGCCCGGGAGCTCGTCGAGGCCGAAGACCTTCAGCCCGCACCGGTGGTCGTCCACGTCGAGCGAGATGCGCGCCTGCGGGTGTGTGGTCGGCACGCAGATCAGCGCCCCGAGCACGCGCGCGTCGGGCGGAAGCGACCACGCCTGGTCGGGGCGGCGGAGGAGGGCGACGACCGCGTCGCGCTGCGCGCGCACCACCTCGAGCGGCGCCATCCCGGCGACGTCGACGATCGGCGTGCCGTCGTCGATGTGGCGCCACACGGCGCCGGGCAGGGCCTCGATCGGCCCCGGGTAGGCGCGCAGCGCGCCGACGATCAGCGCGTTGGGGCGCAGCAGCAGCAGGTCGATCGAGCCGGCCACCGGACCATCGCCCGCGGAGAAGTCGAGCAGAACGGTACACGGGGCCGGCTGGCGGGCCTGGCGCAGCTGCAGGAGGATCTCGAGCGCACGCTCGCGCAGGGCACACCGGCGGGCGGCGGTGTCAGGGACGCGGCCGATGTAGAGCTGGGTGGCAACCACGCCATATCTCCGAAGCAGGGTGAGCGTGACTGAGCGTGATGATAGATCGTTATGCCGCTGGAGGCAAGCCGCGCTACGGCTGTTTGCCCATGACGGACGCGCGCAGCTCCTCGATCTCGCGCTGGGCCTCGAGGAGCTGCCGCCGCATGTGCATGATCACCTCGACGCCGGCCAGGTTGACCCCGAGGTCGTCCACCAGGCGCTTGATGAACCGGATCTGCTCGATATCCGCGTCGGTGAAGCGCCGGGCGTTGCCGGGGGTGCGCGATGGCGAGATCAGCCCGCGGCGCTCGTAGAGGCGCAGGCTCTGCTCGTGCATCCCGCAGAGCTCAGCCGCCACTTTGATCGAGTAGGATCGCTCGCTCATACTCTCAGTGACCGCAGCTCCTCGATGAGCTCCCGCTCGCGCTGGCTCAGGTGGGTCGGCAGCGCCACCTCGAGCGTGATGTACAGGTCGCCGCGGCTCTCGGGCGCGCGCAGGCGCGGCATGCCCTGCCCGGCGACCCGGTGCCTCGTCCCGTTCTGCGAGCCGGCGGGGACCTTGAGCGTCACGGTCTTGCCGCCCATGATCGGCACGCGCACCTCGCCGCCCAGCAGCATCGTGTAGAGGTCCACGGTGGCCTTGGTGTACAGGTCGTCCCCGCGGCGCTCGAAGCGCGGGTGCGGCAGCACCTTGATGCGCAGGTACAGGTCGCCGCGGCGCCCGCCGCCGATACCCGGCCCGCCCTCGCCCGCGATGCGGACGCGCGAGCCGGTGTCGACCCCCGGCGGGATCTTGGCGGTGATGTTGCGCGGCTGGCCGTTCGGGTTGTGGAACTGGATCACCCGCTGCGTGCCGGCGAAGGCCTCCTCGAGCGTGATCTCCACCTCCTGCTCGACATCCTGGCCGTTGGCGCGGAATGTCCCGCTGCGCCCGACCGAGCCGCCGAACAGCTGCTCGAAGATGTCGGAGAAGTCGCCCATCCCGCCGAAACCGCCGCCGTTGGCGTAGCTGCCCCAGTCGAACCCTCCGCCGGCCTGCTGGTAGCGCTGCCAGTCGCGGCCGAAGCGGTCGTACTTCTCGCGCTTCTCCTTGTCGGAGAGGACCTCGTAGGCCTCGTTGATCTCTTTGAACTTGGCCTCGGCGGCCGCGTTGCCGGGGTTGATGTCCGGGTGATACTTGCGGGCGAGCTTCCGGTACGCCTTCTTGATCTCGGCCTCGGTCGCGGTCGGCTCTACGCCAAGTATCTTGTAGTAGTCCTGATATGCCATCGGCTTCGGCTCCTGTCGCCGTTCGGTTCGGCGAAGTGTCGCTGTTGATGGGCGCGTGCCGCGCCAGCCAACATTATATAAACTTGATAGTGCCGTTGTCAAGTTTTGGATCGGCTGGCGCCGCGGTTGCCGGCTTTCGGCCTCGCTGCTATACTAGCCGGCAGCCCGTCCGCCCGGCCGCCCGGCCGGGTCTGTCTTTGGAGCGCAGCCCCATGTACGAGCTCAGGAACAACTCGCTATCCGTCACTATCCTCGACCCGCTCGCCGACCAGGAGCGCTTCGGCGTGCGCTACTGCACCGGCGGCTACATCTACCAGGTCGAAGACGCCCGCCACGGCCCGCTGCTGTCGGGGCCGACCTACCCGGATAGCTTCAACTGGTTCGACGGGCAGGGCATCCCGGATGCCTTCAACCTCAGCCCGCTGCGCGATCCGGATTCGGCGGGCCCCGAGGCGCTGGTGATCGGGATCGGAATCTGCGACATGCAGGCGAAGCGGGTGCTCGAGTTCTGCCGCTGGGACGTGGAGCAGGGGGAGACGGCGCTGCGCATGCGCACCTCGCACAGCTACGCCGGCTACGCCGTCGAGCTCGAGCGGGTGGTCAGCCTGCGCGGGCGCACCGTGCGCTCGGCCACGCTGGTGCGCAACACCGGCAGCATCTTCTTCCCGCTGCGCTGGTTCCCGCACCCGTTCTACCCGCAGCCCGAGGGCGACGAGCTGTTCCGCGCCAACATCGCCCTGAGCATGGGCGAGAACCCGGGCTACCGCATGGCGCCCTCCGGCTTCGTCGCGCGCGCCGCCTGGCCGGACCAGAAGGGGTTCTTCCAGCCGCTCGACCACCAGGCGCAGACGAACCTGGTGATCTTCCAGCGCCACCCGCTGCTCGGCCTCATCGGGGCGACGTGCAGCTACACGCCGGCGTTCTTCGCGATCTGGGGCAACCAGAACACCTTCTCCTGGGAGCCGTTCTTCGAGCGCACGCTCGCCGCCGGCCAGGAGGCGAGCTGGTGGATCGACTACGAGTTCTAGTGCGCGCTGAGGCCGCAGCTTGGTGAACGCTATGAGCGGCGACAGCTACGACATCCTGCGGCGGGCGGTGGTCGAGGCGCTCGGCGCCCGCCCCTCCCCCGAGCGGCGGCGGCAGGTCGCAGCCGACCTCAGGGCGCTGGCGGAGCAGCAGGAGCGCATGGCCGCCCGCGATGAGCAGGCCGCCTCCGGGGAGCCGGCGGCGGTGCGCGCCAGGGCCCGCGCGCCGGGCATGTACGTGCGGGTCAGCCTCGAGCCGGACGCGCTCACCGGCGCGCCGCGCCTGCGCCTGTCGTTCGGCAGGCAGATCTGGCTCGAGTTCGGCGCGCCGGAGCGGATCGCGCTGCAGCCCACCGCCGGCGAGCTGTGGATCGTCGAGGCCAAGGGCAAGTCCGGCTACCCGGTCTCGACCGCCGGCAGCCTGCCCTCCTGCCTGGTCGATGTCGCCGGGCCGGCCTCGCGCCTCGCGCCGGGGCGCTACGCCGCGCACATACGCGCCGGCGCGCTGGTCGTCGGCGAGCGGATCGGATGAGCGCGCCCGCCCTTGGGGAGGAGACGCCGATGGCACAGCTGAGCGGGTGGGAGCTCGAGCTCGTCCTGACAGGGCGGGTCGCGTATCTGGCGACGGTGAGCGGCGACGGGCAGCCGTCGGTCGTGCCGGTCGTGTACGCCTTCGACGGCGCGCGCTTCGTGACCCCGCTCGATGGAAAGCCGAAGCGCGCCGACCCTCTCCAGCTTCGGCGCGTGCGCGACCTGCAGGCGAACCCGCGGGTTGCGCTGGTGATCGACCGCTACGCGGAGGAGTGGGGGCGGCTGGCCTGGGTGCAGGTGCGCGGGACGGCGGCGGTGGTGACCGAGGGGGCGCAGTACGATGCGGGCGTGGCGCTGCTCGCCGCCCGCTACCCGCAGTACGCGGCCGTTCCGCTCGCCGGCCGGCCGCTGATCGCCATCACGCCGCGCCAGGTGCGGAGCTGGCGCGCGTCGTAGGGTGGGCCGTTCGCGCTACGTTAGAGAGAGGAAGGAGCAGAGAATGACCGGCCAGGAGCTTGCTGCTGATCGAATCCGCTTCCTGCGCGGGCTGCGGGCGGTGCGCCAGTTCGAGCCGACGCCGGTGCCGGAGCAGGCGCTGGAGGATATCCTCGACGTCGCGCGCTGGTCCGGCAGCTCGCGCAACCGCCAGCCCTGGGAGCTGGTGGTCATCCGCGACCGCGAGACGCTGAACGCGCTCGGCGCCGCCGGGGGCTACGTGCGGCATTTGAGCGAGGCGCCGCTGGCGATCGTGCTCGTGATGGCCGGCGAGTCGCCCGAGGAGGAGATCTACGACGAGGGCCGCCTGAGCGAGCGCATCATGCTCGCCGCCGCCGCGCACGGCCTCGGGGCGTGCATTGGCTGGTTCAACGACGAGGGCGTGGCCACCGCGAAGTCGCTGCTGGGCGTGCCCGAGCAGCGCCGCCTGCGGACCGCGATCTCGGTCGGCTACCCGGCGCCTGGGTGGCGGGCCGGGCGAGGCCAGGGCGGGGCCGCGCGCAAGCCGCTGGCCGAGATCGTTCGCCACGAGCGCTACAGCTAGGCCTGCGCCCCGTGGGCATCGGGGCCGCTTTCTGCAGGGAGGTTCGGAGGGCCGCAGGCCCTCCGAGAGTCTTTATTTTTCTCGCCGCTCTGCGGCGAGATGAGGTGGAGCGATGCCCGTACTCCTGCTGTACTTCGAGCCCGCGGAGCTCGACCCCGGCCTCGTCGCGCAGGCCGAGGCGGCTGCGCCGGATATGCGCGTCGTGGTCACGCGCGACGCCGCGGCGATCGACACGCTGCGGGACGAGATCGAGATCGCCGCCGGCCACGTGCCGCCCGAGCTCGCGCTCAGCCTGCCGCGCCTGCGCTGGCTGCAGCAGTGGGGCGCAGGCGCGGACTGGCTCCTGCGCCACCCCGAGGCGGCGACGCGCGACTTCATCCTGACCAATGCCTCCGGCGTCCACGCGATACCGATCAGCGAGCAGATCATCGGCACGCTGCTCATGTTCGCCCGCGGCCTCCACCGTGCCGTCCGGGCGCAGGAGCGCCGCTCCTGGTGGCGCCCGCAGCAGTCGGAGCTGTTCGAGCTGGCCGGCAAGACGATGCTGCTGGTCGGCGTGGGCGCGATCGGCGCGCGCACGGCCGAGATCGCCCGCTCGCTCGGCATGCGCGTCGAGGCGATCCGGCGCGACCCCTCGGTCGGCGTGCCCGGTGTGGAGCTGGTCGCCGGGCCGGATCGGCTGCGCGAGCGGCTGCCGCACGCCGATGTCGTCGTGCTGACGGCGCCCCTCACGCGTGAGACGCGCGGCCTGATCGGCGAGGCGGAGCTCCGGGCGATGCGCCCGTCGGCCTACCTGATCAACATCGGCCGCGGCGGGACGGTGGACGAGCCGGCGCTGGTGCGCGCCCTGCGCGAGGGCTGGATCGCCGGGGCGGCGCTCGACGTGTTCGCCCAGGAGCCGCTGCCCGAGGACTCGCCGCTGTGGGAGATGGAGCAGGTGATTATCACCGGGCACTACGCCGGGATGACCCCGCGCTACAACGAGCGGGCGATGGCGATCCTGCTCGACAACCTGCGCCGCTACCGGGCGGGCGAGGAGCTGCGCAACGTCGTCGACAAGCAGGCCGGCTACTAGGCGGCATGCGTCGCCTTGCTAGAATCTGAAAGGGGTGCGCGGGCGGCGAAACCGCTCACACACCCCTTCGGCGCGATGGCGCGCATCATCTCACGATGCGGCGGCGTTGAGCGCTTCCTGCTCCATCAGCGGGATGGTGATGCGGAAGGTCGTGCCCTTGCCGACGACGCTCGTCGCGTCCACCGTCCCGCCGTGCATGGAGATGAACTCCTTCACCAGGTAGAGCCCCAGCCCGAGCCCGCTGATGGTCGCCTGCGGGATGTTGGCGGCGCGGTAGAAGCGGTCGAAGACGTGGGGAAGGTCCGTCGCCGGTATCCCGACGCCCTGGTCCGCCACCGTCATCACCGCCTGCCCGCCGACGGCCCGCGCCGCCACGGTGATGGTTCCGCCCTGCGGGCTGTACTTCATCGCGTTCTGCACCAGGTTGTACATCGCCTGCTCGAAGCGCAGCTCGTCGCCGTTGACCACGAGCTGGGATTCCGGCAGGTCCAGGACGATAGTGTGGTCCTCGGTGAGCAGCTCGAGCTCCTGCACGACCCGCACGATGCTCTGCCGCAGGTCGATCGGCGCGCGCTCCAGCACGAGCTTCCCGTGCTCGAGCCGCGTGATGTCCAGCAGCGCGGTGGTCAGGCGGTCGAGCCGCTGCGCCTGGACGACAATGGCGTAGACCGGCTTCTCGACGCGGTCGGCCGTGAACTCACCGCGCTCGAAGCGCCGCTGCAGGAGCTGGGCGTAGCCGAGCACGGAGGTGACCGGCGTGCGGAGCTCGTGGGCGGTGGAGTTCAGGAAGGCGTCGCGCAGCTGCACGTTCGCCTCGGCCTCGGCCCGCGCCGCCTGCTCGCGTGCGATGCGCAGCTCCTGCTCGCGAAGCTGCCGCTGCGCCTCTTCCGCCTGCTTGCGCTCGGTGAGGTCGCGCGTGACCTTGCTGAAGCCGTGGAGAACGCCCGCGTCATCGTAGAGGGCGGTCAGCACGACGCTGGCCCAGAAGCGCGTGCCGTCCTTGCGGACCCGCCAGCCCTCCTCCTGGTAGACGCCCGCCTGGGCGGCGATCTGCAGCTCGCGCGCGGCCTTGCCGGTGGCCGCCTCCTCCGGCGGGTAGAAGATCGAGAAGTACTTCCCGATCACTTCGTCCGCCGTATAGCCTTTGATCAGCTGGGCGCCGATGTTCCAGCTCGTGATATACCCGTCGGTATTGAGCATGAAGATCGCATAGTCGCGCACCCCGGTCACGAGCAGCCGGAACTGCTCCTCGCTCTGGCGCAGCGCCTCCTCCGCCCGCTTGCGCTCGGTGAGGTCGCGCGTGACCTTGCTGAAGCCGCGGAGGACGCCCGCGTCATCGTAGAGGGCGGTCAGCACGACGCTGGCCCAGAAGCGCGTGCCGTCCTTGCGGACCCGCCAGCCCTCCTCCTGGTAGACGCCCGCCTGGGCGGCGATCTGCAGCTCGCGCGCGGCCTTGCCGGTGGCCGCCTCCTCCGGCGGGTAGAAGATCGAGAAGTACTTCCCGATCACTTCGTCCGCCGTATAGCCTTTGATCAGCTGGGCGCCGATGTTCCAGCTCGTGATATACCCGTCGGTATTGAGCATGAAGATCGCATAGTCGCGCACCCCGGTCACGAGCAGCCGGAACTGCTCCTCGCTCATGCGCAATGAGGGATCGACATTGCTCGCCCGACCTGAGAGGTCATCCACCGTCCCAGTCCTCCATCGGCCTGCGGGTAGGCCTGCATCTATTGTACCGCAACGAACACCTGATCGCGCAGGATCGCACAAGATCGCACTCCTTGGGTGCTACCCGCTGCAGGTGCCGCTGGAGCTGCACCGGGAACAAAAACAGAGTGCCGGGTCCACTGCCCGGCACTCTGTATCCGGCTATGAGACTGGCTGTAGAAGTGGTGGAGATGGGGGGAGTCGAACCCCCGTCCAGAAAAGTAAGCCGAAGGCGTCTACAAGCTTAGTTCGTCGTTTATTGTCGCTCGCGGCCACACGGCGAACAGAGCGGCCTTTGAGCCATCCCGCTTGTCTTAGCCCAGCCTAGCGGGCGTTAGCTGGGAGCGCCCCGACTTGCTGGCGCTCGCTCTACCCCATCGGGGTGAGGGCAGGCGAGCGGGCTACCTAGTTAGTTAGGCAGCCAGGGCCATCGCCGGCTTGAAGGCGACAACCTTGTTGTTGTTGGCAGTTATGCCGTTGCCCCTTTAACGAGACTGGGCGGCTCGGCTTGCAACCTGCGGCATCCTTCCCTGTCGAAACCAAGCATCCCCTTGGTGCCACAGTATTGTAGCAGTTCTGTGCGCCCCTGTAAAGTAGAATGGTGTTAGAATCACAGTGGGGCCGGGGAGGCTACGCCTCGCGCGAAGCCCCGCTCCCTCCTTGCCTCCCTGCGGGTGGTGCCGCGGCACCGCACCGCGTAGCGCCTGGTAGAAGAGGGCTATGTCTAAACGCAGCATCGTTTTCGTGCTCCTGCTGGGTGCGCTCCTCGTGCAGTCCGCCGCACACGCCCAGAGCACATCGCAGCCCGCCAACCTGTTTGCCGAGGCGGTCGAGCGAACGGCGCAGCTCAACACCTACCGAGTCACCTACAGCGTGCGCGCCACCGGCACGATGGCCCACCCGCTCGCCCGCGTGCCGCCGGCCGGCGAGGTGGTGCTGGCCGAGCTCACCGGCGTCTTCGCCGGCCGGGACTCCTCCCTGGTGTACCGCTCCCCCAACCTCCTGGCGCTCGGGTACGAGCCGGAGCGCGCGATCGAGCTGGTGGTGGCGAAGGGCAATACCTACGCGCTCGGCCCGCTGCCGCTCAGCGGCGCCGGCGAGGCGCGCTGGTACAACTTCGGCGCCCAGTCCCCGCCCGAGGTCCAGCCGCCGCTCACGCCGGCCACGGCGCTCGAGACCCTCGCCGGACGGCTGGACCCCGCGCTCCTCAGGCATGTGCGCTACGAGCAGCTCGATGGCAAGCGCTGCAGAGTCTATCGCGGCGGCGCGGACGTGGTTGCGGAGGCGCTGATCAGGCTCGGCCGCCCGGTCACCAACGAGACCAACAAGTCGGTCGAGCAGCAGCTCAGTGGCGTCCGCATGAGCCGCGCCGAGTACCTGATCTGGGTCTGCGCCGACGGCTTCGTGCGGCAGATCCGCGTGACCGCCGCGGGCAGCCAGATCAGCCGCCCGTCGCTGCGTTTCACCGCCGATATCCGGCTGCAGATCAGCGAGGTCGGCAGCCGGCGGCTGAGCGTTGCGCCGCCGGAGGAGGCGCTGAGCCTGCGGGTGCAGCCGCCGGTGCGCGCCGTTGCGCTCGCCGAGGCCCCGCTGTTGCAGGCGGCGGACGAAACCTCCGCCGATCTGGGCCGGGTCAGGCCCCGCGACGCGCTTCAGGTGCTCGATCGCACGGCGGACAGCGCCTGGTACCGGGTGCGCGCCGCGACGGCGGTCGGGTGGATCCCAGCCGTGCTGGTGCGCGTCCCCAGCGGCCAGCAGCGTATCCCGGTCATTGGCGAGGCGCCTCCCGCCGCGCCCGCGGTCACAGGCACCCCGCAGATCACCGCGACGGTCACAGTCACCCCGACGGTCACAGTTACCCCGACGCCGTAGCACGGCCGGGAGGTGTGGCGAGCGCAGGCTTTCTCGCGAGCAGCTTTCAGCCAGGAGGCGTGGCCGGCCGCGGGCCCTCCACGGGTTTTTCCTCGGTCGCTCTGCGGCGACGAAGTCGCCGCAGAGCGACCGAGACTACCACAGCATGGCCAGCGCCGCGGCCAGCGTGAGCGATAGCGCGATGAGCTCGAACAGCCGCTGGTTCATCCGCTCCACGATCGGGCGGCCGATCAGCGCGCCGAGCATGGCGCAGGGGCCCAGCAGCAGAGCGATGCCCAGTGAGGCCGGGTTGATGAACCCGAGCGAGGCGCTGAAGGGCACCTTGAAGAGGTTGAGCACGAAGAAGTACCACGCGGCCGTCCCGACGAAGACGATCTTCGGCAGGCGCATGGCGAGCAGGTAGAGGATCATGATCGGCCCGGCCGCGTTGGCGACCATCGTGGTGAAGCCCGCCGCGATGCCGGTGAGCGGCGCGAACCAGCGCGCGGCCGGCCGCGCCTCGCCCTCGGGCTGGGCCGGGCGGCGCGAGCGCACGAACTGAAAGATCACCAGGACGAAGAGGATCGCGCCGATCATCCGGCGCAGCTGCGCGTCGTCCACGCGCCCCAGCGCGAAGTAGCCGGCCACGATCCCGGCCGCCGCCCACGGCAGCAGCCGCCACAGGTGGGGCCAGCTGGCGTCCCGCCGGTACGCGCTGACCGCGACGAGGTCGGCGCAGATCAGGATCACCAGCACCAGCCCCACCGAGTCGCGCGCCGGGAACGCCAGCGCGAAGATCGCCACGTTGAGGATGCCGAGGCCGGGGATGCCGGTCTTCGAGAGGCCGACGAGGAAGGCGCCCAGCGCGCCGAGCGCCCACTGCCACCACATCAGGTCTGCGATGGTCATGCGGCGAGCCGGTGCATGCTGCTGCGCAGGGCCGCGTACAGGTCACGGTACACGGCGTAGACCGGCTCGTAGGCCGCGGCGTCCGCGCTCGGCGCCGTGGTGCCGGTGACAGAGACGCAGCGGTCCACCGCCTCGTAGACGTCGCGGAAGACGCCGGCCGCCACGCCGGCCAGCAGCGCCGCGCCGTAGGCCGGGCCCTCCTCGGCGCCCAGCGTCGCCACCTCCGCGCCGTAGATGTCGGCCTGCATCTGGCGCCACAGCGGGCTGCGCGCGCCGCCGCCGGTGACGCGGATCTGCTCGATCTGCAGGCCGAGCCCGCGCATGATCTCCAGCCCGTCGCGCATCGAGTAGACCACGCCCTCCATAACCGCCCGCGCCAGGTGGGCCGCGGTGTGCCGCGCCGTCAGCCCGACGAACGCCCCGCGCGCCAGTGGGTCGAGGTGCGGCGTGCGCTCGCCGCTCAGGTACGGCAGGAACACCAGCCCTTCGGCGCCCGGCGGGACGGTGGCCGCCATGGCGGTCAGGTCGTCGTAGCTGAGCTGCGTGGGCGTGGGGCGCAGGTTCTGCAGCGTGAGCATCCGCCGGAACCACTGGAACGACCCGCCGGCCGCCAGCGTCACCGCCATCAGGTGGTACTGGCCCGGCACGTCGTGGCAGAAGGTGTGCAGCCGCCCCTGCGGGTCGAGCGCGATCGCGTCGCTGTGGGCGAAGATCACGCCGCTGGTGCCGATGCTCGAGCTCACCACCCCGGCGCGGACGATCCCGGTGCCGATCGCCGCCGCCGCGTTGTCGCCGCCGCCTGCGGCCACCGGCAGCCCGGCCGGCAGCCCCAGATCCGCAGCCACCTCGGGCCGGAGCCGGCCGGCCACCTGCGGCCCCTCGTAGACCGGCGGCAGCCACTCGCGCGGGATCTCGAGCTTCTCCAGGATCTCGTCGCTCCAGTCCCGGCTCCTGAGGTCCAGCAGCAGCGTCCCGGCGGCGTCCGAGGCGTCCGAGGCGCGCTCGCCGGTCAGCATGAGCCGGATGTAGTCCTTCGGCAGCAGCACCTGCGCCACCCGCGCGTAGTTGGCGGGCTCGTGGTTGCGCAGCCAGAGGATCTTCGGCGCCTGGAAGCCGGTGAGCGCCGGGTTGCCGGCGAGCTCGATCAGCCGCGCCGCGCCCACCCGCGCGGTGATCTCCTCGCACTCCGCGGCGGTGCGCTGGTCGTTCCACAGCAGCGCCGGCCGGATCACCTGCCCCTCGGCGTCGAGGAACACCGCGCCGTGCATCTGGCCGGTCAGGCCAAGCCCGGCGATCCGGGCGGCGTCCCCGCCGGCCCGGGCGACCACCTCGCGCAGCGCCTGCCGGGCGCCCCGCCACCAGTCGGCCGGGTCCTGCTCGCTCCACAGTGGCTGGGGCGTGTGCAGCGGGTACTCGGCGGTGGCGGTGGCCAGCACGCGCCCATCCGCGTCGCACAGCAGCGCCTTCGCGCCCGAGGTGCCGATGTCGAGGCCGATCAGCAAGGACATAGCAGTTCTTTCGATCTTGTGCGAGACCAGGAAGGGAGACTCAGGGGAGGCTCAGCCTCCCCTGAATCCATCGCCGTCACGTGTCACGCGCGGGCTAGCGCACGCCCATCAGCAGGTCGAAGGTGAGCTGGTCGAGCCGCTCGTAGGCCATCCCGCGCGCGCTGATCGCCCGCCGGTCGAAGCTGTGGCCCTTGAGCGCGTCGGCCTTCTCCCGGCTGTACGCGCCCAGGAACGGCGCCATCGAGCCGTCGTCGGCGCGGATCTCCGCCAGCAGCGCCTGGATCTCCGGGTCCTCGTTGAAGCGCCGCGCCTTCTCCTTCAGGATCAGGTAGGAGCGCATGCAGCCGCGGGCGAAGTCCTTGACCCCCTCGTAGTCCTCGGTGCGGTAGGCGTGGGCGTCGAAGTGGCGGCTGCCGTCGTAGCCCACGTCCTCCAGGAACTTCACCAGGAAGAAGGCCGCCTTCGGGTTCACCGAGCCGAAGCGGAAGTCCTGGTCGTAGCGGCCGGGCGCCTGGTCGTTCAGGTCGATGTGGAACAGCTTGCCGGCCTCCCACGCCTGGGCCACGCCGTGCAGGAAGTTCAGCCCCGCCATGGTCTCGTGGGCCACCTCGGGGTTCAGCCCGACCATCTCGGGGTAGTCGAGCGTGTTGATCAGCGCCAGCGCGTGACCCACCGTCGCCAGGAAGATGTCGCCGCGCGGCTCGTTCGGCTTGGGCTCCAGCGCGAACTTCAGGTTGTAGCCCTGATCCTTGACATAAGCGCACAGGAAGTTGAGCGCCTCGCGGTAGCGCTTGAGCGCCTCGGCCGGGTCCTTGGTCGCGTCGGACTCGACGCCCTCGCGGCCGCCCCAGAACACGTAGACCGTCGCGCCGCACTCGACGCCGAGGTCGATCGAGCGCATGGTCTTCTGGAGCGCGTAGGCGCGCACCTTCGGGTCGTTGGAGGTGAACGCGCCGTCCTTGAAGACCGGGTCGGTGAACAGGTTGGTGGTCGCCATCGGCACCACCAGGCCGGTCTCCTTCAGCGCCGCTTTGAACTCGCGCACGATCCGGTCGCGCTCGGCCGGCGTCGCGTCGATCGGCACCAGGTCGTTGTCGTGGAAGTTCACGCCGTAGGCGCCGGTGTCGGCCAGCAGGTGGACGAGCTCGACTGGCGAGAGCGGGTTGCGCACCGGCTCGCCAAACGGGTCCCGCCCGAGGTTGCCGACCGTCCACAGACCGAAGGTGAACTTGTGCTCGGGCCGGGGGGTGTATGCGTCTGTCATCGGATCGCTCCGCTTTCTGAATGAGGATGGGCGCGCCGCGCCCTATCCTCGGGCGGCCTCATGTATTACGGCAGCGGGCTGGTCATGCACCACCCGCCGTCGACGATCAGCGTCTGGCCGGTGATGTGCGCGGCTGCGTCGGAAGCCAGGAACAGCAGCGCCCCGGCGACGTCCTCCGGCTGCCCGACGCGCCCGGTGGGGATCACGCCGGCCCAGTGGACATCGTACTCGGGGTCGTCCCTGCGGTTGCGCTCGTTGTCGATCGCGCCGATCCCCAGCGCGTTGACGGTGATGCGATGGGGCGCCAGCTCGACCGCCCACACGCGCGCCATGTGCCGCAGCGCGGCCTTGGTGATCCCATAGGCCCCGAGGTTCGGGATGGCCTGCACGCCGGTGACCGAGGACGAGAAGATGATCCGCCCGCCGCCGCCCTGCGCGATCATCTGCTGCGCGGCGGCCTGGGCGCCGAAGAACGACCCCTTCACGTTCAGGTCGATCAGCGTGTCGAGGATGAGCTCGTCGGTCTCGAGCAGCGGCGCGCTGATCGTCAGCCCGGCGTTGGCGGCGAAGATGTCCAGCCGCCCGAACAGCTCGACCGCGCGCGCCACCAGATCGCGGTTCGCCGCCGCCGACGAGAGGTCGGCCTCGTGGCGCTCGGCGCGCCCGCCGGCCGCCCGGATGCGCGCCACCGTCGCCTCGGCCCGCTCGGGCTCGCCGTAGTGGCTGAGCAGCACCGTGCAGCCCTGGGCGGCGAGCGCGGTCGCCATCGCCGCGCCGATCTCCCGGCTCGCGCCGGTCACAATCGCAACTTTCCCCGAAAAGGTCATAGGAATAAGGCGGCGCTGCGGCGAGGCCTCGCCGCAGCGCCATGCCACCTACTTCTGCTGCTGGAAGGCCGCGTCGAAGGCCACGTCCGAGGGCGTCAGCTCCAGCCGCTTCACCAGCGCGCAGGCCTCGGGCGCACCCTGCTCGCGGTTCATGCCGTTGTCCTCCCACTCCACCGAGAGCGGGCCCTTGTAGCCGATGTCGTTCAGCGCCCGGAAGACGCGCTCGAACGGCACGCCGCCGCGGCCCGGCGAGACGAAGTCCCAGCCGCGCCGGTGGTCGCCGAAGAACAGGTGGGAGCCGAGGATGCCGTTGCGCCCGTTCAGGTTGCGGATCGACTCCTTGACGTGCATGTGGTAGATGCGGTCGCCGAACTCATAGACGAACTCGACCGGGTCGAGCATCTGCCAGTACAGGTGGCTCGGGTCGAAGTTGATGCCGAACGCCGGCCGGTTGTTCAGCGCCGCGAGCGTGGCCTTGGTGCTCCAGAAGTCGTAGGCGATCTCGCCCGGGTGCACCTCGAGCGCGAACTTCACGCCCACCTCGTCGAACACGTCGAGGATCGGGTTGAAGCGGTCGGCGAACTCCTTGTAGCCGTCCTCGATCATCGACGGCGGCACCGGCGGGAACATCGCCAGCACGTGCCAGATCGGCGAGCCGGTGAAGCCGTTGACCACCTTCACGCCGAAGGCCGCGGCGGCGCGCGCGGCGTTCTTCATGTGCTCGGCGGCGCGCTGCCGCACCCCCTCCGGGTCGCCGTCGCCCCACACCGAGGGCGGCAGGATGCCCTTGTGGCGCTCGTCGATGATCTTATCCGTGATCGCCTGCCCGACCAGGTGGTTGCTGATCGCGAAGCACTGCAGGCCGTGGCGCTCGAGCAGCTCGCGCTTCTCGCGCACGTAGCGATCCGACTCGAGCGCCTTCTCGACTTCGAAGTGGTCCCCCCAGCAGGCCAGCTCAAGGCCGTCGTAGCCGAAGCTCTTCGCCTTGGCGGCCAGGGTCTCAAGCGGCAGATCGGCCCACTGGCCGGTGAACAGTGTAACCGGACGTGCCATTGGCGTCTCCTCTCCTGAGACACAGGCCGGCCGGCATCATCGCCGCCAGCCGTCCTGCTCGCTTCAATACTCCGGCTGCACCCACTGCCGGCTGCCCGCCGACTTCTCGACGGCGTCGAGCACCGCCTGGCAGCGCAGGCCGTCCTCGAAGGTCGGCTCGGGGGACTCCCCCTTCGCGATGCCGTTCAGCAGGTCGTACACGCCGTGGGTGAAGGTGTGCTCCCAGCCGATGATATGGCCGGCCGGCCACCAGGCGCTCATGTAGGGGTGCGCCTCGCCGTTCGTCACCAGCACGTTGCGGAAGCCGACCACGTCGGCCTGGTCGTCCTCCAGCAGCACGTTCAGCTCGTTCAGACGCTCCAGGTTGAAAACGATGCTGCCCTTGCTGCCGTTGATCTCGAACGAGTTGTAGTTGGCGCGCCCCTTGGCGAAGCGGGTGACCTCGAACGACCCGACCGCGCCGTTGTCGAAGCGCGCCAGGAACAGCGCCGCGTCGTCGACCGTCACCTCGCCCATCTCGGTGCCCGCCGTCGCGCCGAGGCCGGCGTCGGTCGCCGCCAGCACCGGGCGCTGCTTGATGAAGGTCTCGGTCAGGCCGGTGACCTCGGTGATCTCGCCCACCAGCATGCGCGCCAGGTCGATGATGTGCGCGCCCAGGTCGCCCAGCGTGCCCGAGCCGGCCTGGTCCTTCTGCAGGCGCCACACCAGCGGGAAGTTCGGGTCCATGATCCAGTCCTGCAGGTAGACCGCCCGCCAGTGGTAGATCTTGCCGAGCCTGCCGCTCTTGATCAGGTCCCGGGCCAGCTGCACCGCCGGCACGCGCCGGTAGTTGAAGTTCACCATGCCGACGACGTTGTTGCGCTTGACGGCCTCGACCATCTGGCGCGCCTCGGCCAGCGTGTTGGCGAGCGGCTTCTCGCAGAAGACGTGCTTGCCGTTGTTGGCGGCCTCGATCGCGATCGGCGCGTGGCTGTCGCCGGGGGTCGAGACATCGACCAGGCCGATGTCATCCCGGGCCACCAGCTTGCGCCAGTCGGTCTCGTAGCTCTCCCAGCCGTACTGCTCGGCGGCCTGCTTCACGCCGGCCTCGTCGCGGCCGCAGATCGCCCGCATCACCGGCCGCAGCGCGACATCCGGGAAGAACGCCGCCACCTGGCGGTAGGCGTTCGAGTGCGACTTGCCCATGAACTTGTAGCCGACCAGGCCGACTCCGATGGTGTTTGCCATTGAGGTGCTCCTCGATCTCACACGTCGCGCGTTGCCCGCCGATCGGCCGCGCGGCCGCCGGCCTGCGCTGCGCGGTTCAGGCTTCCAGCGAGCGGTAGTCCCCGGTGATCGTCGTCACCTCGATCTGATTGCCGAAGGGGTCGCGGCAGAAGAAGCGTGGCCTGCCGGGGATGGGGATGGTCTCCTCCACCGCCACGCCGGCGGCGGTGAGCCGGGCGCGCACGGCCTCCAGGTCGTCCACCTCCAGGCAGAAGTGGCGCCCGGAGCGCTGGTCGGCGCCGTCCTCGGCGAACAGGTGCAGCTCGCCGTCGCCGATGCGGTACCACACCAGGTCGAGGTGCGCCAGCGCCTTGGGCGGGGAGACCTCCTCCAGGCCGAGCACGTCGGTGTAGAAGCGACGCGCCTGGTCGGCGCTCCCGCTTGGGCGCGGCACGCTGACGTGCTGGATGCGCAGTCTGCTCATGGTCGTGTGGAAGGGCTGAAGCCGACGCAGTACACCTGTCCGACAGCCGTGTCGTCACAGTGCCGCCGTACGTTCCCGGGCGGGTCCGGCAGGACCTCCGTTGGTCGTTCTCACACGTGCGGGCGCCGTGTTTGTTGGCGTCTGGATAGGGGCGAGTATACTTGAGCGCCCTTGATCTGTCAAACCGCCGCGGGCGCTGCGTATGCTATAATCTCACACCACTCTTACACGCAAACCGGGCGAACGTGTGAGCCACAACGAGCGTCCCTTCATCACTGTCGATATCGAGCGGCGTGGCTATGGCCGCCGCTACACCAGCCTGCCCGTCGACGACCTGCGTCGCGACGGGTTCGCGATAGACTTCACGGGAGCCTATATCCGGCCGGAGCACATCGATATCCGGCCGGGCGATGTAGTGCGCTGGCGTGAGAACGGGCGCTTGGTGCAGGCCGAGGTGACCTCGGTGCAGCTCGAGGGCCTGGTGATGCAGGTGCAGGTGACGGGCGCCCACCTGCTGCCGCCCGACGCGTTCTACCCGTGACTGCGGAGGGACGGGCCGCCGCCGCGCCCCTCCGCGCAGATCACGGCTGCTGGAAGGGCTGCCCGAGCGCCGCGGGGGCCGGGGTCGCGAGGCGGGCGATCAGCGCCTGGACTGGCCGGCGCAGCGGCTCGGGCAGGCCGGCGGCCCAGGCCGCCACCGAGGGGTTGGTGGCGCCGTTCACCAGCGCCAGCACGAAGATCATCAGCGCGAAGGGCGCCACCTGAAACACCTGCGTCGGCAGGTCCGCCAGGCTGCTCTGCGCCCGCGTCGCGAGGGTCTGCAGCGCGCCGAACAGGTAGCAGCCGAGCGCCACGCGCCAGGGGCGCCAGCCGCCGAAGATCACGATCGCCAGCGCGATCCAGCCGGTGCCGGCGATGTGCCGGTGGCTCCAGCCCTGCTTGAGGTCGAGCGTGTAGGCCGCGCCGGCGATGCCCACCAGCGCCCCGCCGATCAGCACGTACAGGTAGCGCAGCCGCGTCACGTCGGCGCCGCGGGCGAAGGCGGCCGCCGGCCGCTCCCCGAGCGCCCGCAGCGTCAGCCCCGGCCGCGTGCGGAAGAGGAAGAACCACACCGCCGGCACTAAGATCATGCTGGCGTAGATCACCAGATCGTGCCGGAACAGCAGCGTCCCGATCAGCGGGATGTCCGCCAGGAGCGGCACCGGCGCCGCCGGCACGGCGATCCCCTGGACCCGCACGTACGGCGCCCCCAGGAACGACGAGAGCTCGGTGCAGAGCAGCGCCAGCACGAAGCCCACCGCGGTCTGCGAGCGGTCGAGCGTGATGCTCAGCAGGCACAGCACCAGCGCCACCAGCACCCCGACGAGCGCCGCGGCCACGAAGCCCGCTACCACGCTCCGCGTGTGCAGGCCAACGGCGAAGCCGGCCAGCGCGGCCAGCAGCATTGTTCCGTCCAGCGAGAGATTCACGACGCCGGCCCGCTCGCTGATCGTCTCGCCCATGGTGGCGAAGATCAGCGGCGCGGCGCCGGCGAGCACCGCGGCCAGGTAGATCGCGAGTTGGTCGAGGGTCACAGTGGTGTCCTTGTTGTGCGGTGATATGAGGCGAGGGCGCGTCGCGGCGCCCTCACGGTTAGCTCTACGGCGCGATCACGTGCTGCCCTCTTCGGCCTCTTCCGGCGCCAGCAGCAGCCACACCAGCGCCGCGCCCGGCACGGCCCCGGCGATCAGCCCCTGGATCAGCGCCAGCTCGAGGCGCCCGGAGGTGTACTCGGTGCTGGTGAGCGCCGCGCCGATCGCCCAGCCGGCCAGCGCGGCCACCAGCAGCCAGTGCGCCCCGCCCAGCGCCCGCCGCAGCACCAGCCACTGGCCGATGGCCATCCCGGCGCCGGCCAGCGGCAGGATCACCAGCCGCGTGTCGACGTACCCGCCGTTCACGAAGAGCGCCAGCCGCAGGCCCTCGCCCGCCGCCCAGCCGGCCAGCCAGCCGAGCGTGCTCGCCGCCAGCCACTGGCGCTGCGCGACCGTCGGCAGGTAGCCGCAGGCGATCTTCCACAGCAGGTGCGCCAGCGCCAGCCCGGCCGCCGCCTGGATCGGCCACAGCGGCGCCAGCGCCAGCAGGAAGACCAGCCCGTGCGCCGCGGCCCACGCCGGCCACATCCCGAACAGCGTGAGCTGGTTCTGCAGCCGCGGCTTGGTCGGCGCGCGCAGCCGGACGGCGGCGATCCACATGCCGATCACGCCGAAGAACAGCGTCGGGTTGATCACCGTCAGCCAGTACCAGCTGTAGGAGCGCACCTGCAGGTCGAGGCTCTCCATCCGCTCCAGGTCCCACAGCTGCACGATGCGGTAGACCCCGACGGTCACGGCGTGCTGGCCGTCCGGGCTGAAGGCCGCCCGCGCCATCATGCAGCCCCAGCTGGAGCTCTCCTTGAACTGGGCGAGCGACTGGCCCTCCTCGTCCCACAGCCGCACCGGGCCGTTGGCGGTCACGGTCATGATGTGCCGGCTGTCGGGGCTGAAGGTGGCGTCGGTCACGGCGCTGCCCTTGACGAAGAACGCGGCGAGCGAGCGGCCGCTCAGGTCGCGCAGGCGCGCGGTGCCGTCGTCGCTGATCGTCAGCAGCGCCTGGCCGTCCGGGCTGAACTGCGCCACGCCCAGCGCGCTGCCGATCTGCGCCCCGCGCGTGTTCCACACCCGCGCGGTGTTGTCCTGCAGGATGGTGAGCAGGTGCTGGCCGTCCGGGCTGAAGGCCGCCTGGGTCACTGGCGCCGGCTGCTCCTCCGCCAGCGTCACCAGCGGCTCGCCGGTGAGGTCGGTCAGGAGCGCGCCGCGCTCCCCGGCCAGGATGAGCTGCTGGCCGTCCGGGCTGAAGGCGGCGGCGTTCACGCGCCCCAGGTCGGCGCCCGCGTCCAGGATCGGCCGCCCGTCGCGGTCCCAGATCCGCGCCGGGCCGGGGCCGGCCGTCAGGATGCGGCTCCCGTCGGGGCTGAAGCTGACGCTCAGCGGTCCCTCGGTGTCGCCGGTCTCGGCCCGGATGGCCGCCACGTGCCTGCCCTCGGCGTCCCACAGCCGCACCACGTCGCCCGGCGAGACGGTGAGGATCCTCCGGCCGTCCGGGCTGAACTGCACGTCGCTGATCGTCGTGGTGTGGCCGCTCAGCACCCCCACCTGGCGCCCGTCGAGCGACCAGAGCCGGATGGTGTTGTCGGTGCGCTGGGTGGCGATCGTGCGCCCGTCCGGGCTGATCGCCCGCCAGATGTCGCCGCTGAGCTTGAAGATCTCGCGGCCGTTGAGGTCCCAGACGCGCGTCTCGAGCGGTGTGTAGGCGAGCACGTGCTGGCCGCCGGGGGTGAACATCACCGCGGGCGAGCCGCCGCGGCAGCTCGACGCGGCTTGGGCGGGGCTTGGGGGCGCGAGGGCGAGCGCAAGCGCCGCACCGATGGCCGCGAGCAGGCGGCGGCAGGTTCGGGCCGATGCCATAGGCTCCCTCGCTCGTGTGCCGGCGCTCGGCGTCTGCGATGTGCCGAGGCCCATCTCGCTCAGCGCTGCGCCAGGGGAACCGCCGGCGGTCCGGCGGTCGGGCGCGATGCGGGTAGTATAGCACCGCGCGCCGATTCGCGCATCGGACGGTAGGCCGGTCTTTCCTTCCGGCGATGGTCGCCCGGCTAGCCGCTCGCCCGCCCCCGTGCGCCGAGGCCGCTGGCGGCCAGCGCGAACAGCACCAGCGCGCCCTGGAGCACGCCGCTGATGCTGCTGTCGGTGCCGAGCGCCAGCGGGAGCTGGATGCTCCCCACCGTGAAGCAGGCGAACGCCACCGAGACCGGCAGGACCCAGGTGGGGTTGGCGCGCACCAGCAGCGCCACCAGCAGCCCGATCAGCCCGATGCCGCTCGAGATGTTGGGGATGAGCGCGTGGAACACCGCCAGCACCTGGATCGTGCCGGCCAGCCCGGCCAGGGCGCCGCAGGCCCCGAGCGCCTCCAGCAGGCGGCGCGCCGCAGGCACGCCCAGGCGCTCGGCGGCGGCCGGGTTGAGGCCGGTGGCGCGCACCTCCAGCCCCCACCCGGTGCGGCGCAGCGCGAACCACACCAGCAGCAGCCCGGCGACGGCGATGACCGGCGCGGCGGGGGCCAGCCGCAGCCGCTCGAGCGTCGGCAGCCACAGCTCCTGCGGCAGCGGCTCGGTGCCGGACATCGAGGCCGTGCCGGCGCGCTTCCACGGCCCGAACACCAGGTAGAGCGCCACGCCGGTGGCGAGGAAGTTCAGCCCCAGCCCGGCGAAGATCTCGCTGACGCGCGCGTAGAGCCGCAGCGCCCCGGCCAGCGCCGCCCACAGCGCCCCGCCCAGCGCGCCGGCCGCGAAGGCCAGCGCCCACAGCAGCGGCGGCGGCGCGTCGGGGAGCAGGCGCAGCACCAGCATGGCGAACACCGCGCCGAGCGTCATCTGGCCCTCGATGCCCAGGTTGTACAGGCCGGCGCCGAACGTCAGCGTGAGCCCGGCCGCGCACAGGAGCAGCGGCGCCGCCAGCATCGTCGCATCGGCGAGCCGCGTCGGGCTGCTGAACGCGCCGAGCAGCACCAGCCGGTAGGTCTCGAGCGGCGGCGCCCCCGTGGCCAGCATGACCAGCGTGGTGAACACCAGGGCCCCGCCGACTGCGCCCAGCAGCCAGAAGATCAGCGAGCGCGGCGGCAGCCTGACTGGGCGCGGGGGCGTCTGTGCGTCAATGGTCATCGCGTTGTGTCCGTCTGTGCTGGCTTCTCCATCGCCTCGAACCCGACCCCGCCGATCATCTCGGCCAGGCGCACGTAGCTGAGCTCGGCGCGCGGGATCGGCCGCGAGACCTGCCCCGCGAAGCAGACCAGCACGTAGTCGCTGTGATCCAGCACCTCGTCGAGGTCGGCCGAGGCGAACACCAGCGCCGTGCCGGACGCCTTGCGCTCCTCCAGCCGCCGCCACACCGCCGCCGCGGAGGCCACGTCCAGCCCGCGCGTCGGCTGCTCCAGCAGCAGCCCCCGCAGGCGCGGCGGCAGCAGCGAGAGCATGGCGCGCTGCTGGTTCCCGCCCGACAGCGCGGCGAGCGGGGTGTCGGGTGTGCCGCGGATGGCGTACTCCTGGATCGCCGCCCGCGCGGCGGCCACGGCGGAGTCGCGGTTCACGAGGAGGCTCGGGGAGCCCTGGCCGTTCAGGCCGCGCGAGGTGGACTGCAGCAGCGCGAAGTGATCGGCCAGCGAGAGCGCGCCCACCACGCCCTCCTCCAGCCGGTCGGCGGGGAGGTACTCCACGCCAGCACGGCGGAAGGCCGCCTGCGGCGCTCCGGTGAGGTGGACGCCGTCGACCGCGATCCGCCCGCGCAGCGGCCGCAGCCGCCCGGCCAGCAGGCGCAGCAGGATCTGCTGCCCGCTGCCCTCGATCCCCGCGAGCCCTAGCGCCGTCCCGCTCTCGATCGTCAGCGAGGGGATGGCGAGCTCCAGCGTGCCCGCGCGCGCCACCACGTCCTCGAGCTGCCAGACGGGCGCCGCCGGCTGTGGGGCGGGGCGAAGCGGCGCCGGGGCGGCCACCTCCGTCTCGCTCTGCCGCTCCGCGTCATCGCCCGGCTGCCCGAACATCAGCGTGAGCAGGCGCTCCTTCGGCTGAGGCATCGGCAGCTGCGCGCCGGCCACCTTCCCCGCCCGCAGGACGCTGACGGTCGCGCACAGCTCGGCCACCTCCTCCAGCTTGTGGGAGACGAACAGCACTGTCGTGCCGCTCGCCGCCAGCGTCTTGACCGCGCGGAACAGCGCCTGGATCTGCGCCGCGGTGATGCCGGTGGTCGGCTCGTCCAGGATGAGCACCCGCGCGCCCCAGGCCAGCAGGCGCATCAGCTCGAGCTGCTGGCGCTGCCCGACCGTCAGGCGCGCGATCGGTGTGTCGGGCAGCGCCGAGAACCCGAGCTGCCCGGCCAGGTCCATGAGCTTCCGCCGCGCGTCGCGCATGTCGCGCATCACCCGCGGCGGGGCGCCGAGATAGAAGTTCTCGAGCGCGCTGAACGCCGGCACGTCGAGCGGGTCCTGGTGGATCATCCCGACCCCCTCGCGCAGCGCGTCCGCCGGCGAGCGCAGGTCGACCGGGCGGCCGTCGAGCAGGATCTCCCCGGCGTCGCGGCGCAGGAAGCCGGAGAGCAGCTTCATAAGCGTGCTCTTGCCGGCCCCGTTCTCGCCGAGCACGCCGTGGATCTTGCCCCCCTCGAACCGCAGGCTGATGCCGTCGTTCGCGCGCACCGGGCCGAAGGTCTTTGTGAGGCCCCGAACCTCTATCTCCATCGCCTGTGACCGCCTTGACGTTCCTGACAGGACAGCCGGTGACGGGGCGGCTTTCGGTGCCGCACCCGTCACCCGCTGTTTCACGAAAGCTCCGCCGCGCGCCCGGGAGACTGAGCGCGCGGCGCCCGAAGAAGCCCGCCCGTCACCGGGTCACTATTGCGGCGCGCTCTGGCCCTCGATGCCCTCCAGAAGCTGGGTCGTGTACCAGATCTTCTGGTCGTCGGCCACCTCGCCCTCGGCCAGGTACGGGGTGCCGTCCTGGTAGTTGAGCGGGCCGGTGTAGAGATTCAGGCTGCCGTCCGCCAGCTGAGCGATGAAGCTGTCCAGCTGGGCCTGGTTCTCGGGCGTGAGCGCCGGGCCGGTGACGAAGCCGATGCCGCTGGTCTCGACGTTGTTGATGTCGCTCCAGTCCGGCCCGAACCACTCCCACTCCGGCTGCCAGGTGCCCTGGCGCGCCGCGGTGAGGATGCGGGTGTAGGCCGGCACCCAGTTGAAGTACGGCACGCCCAGGCAGACGTCCGGCGCCGAGTCGCAGGCGCCCTTGAAGTCGTACGGGATGGCGAACACCCGCTTGCCGGCCTGGGAGGCCTTATTGGCCTCGACGAGCGCCTCGGTCGTGTCGATGCCCGAGATCAGCACGTCCGAGCCGGCGTTGATGAAGTCGTTGGCCACCTGGGTCGGGTCGAGCGTCACGCCGGGGATGTTGAACCAGAAGCCGATCCAGGTGACGTTGAAGTGCAGGCTGTCGGCCGGCTGCCCCTTCAGCTCGGTCCAGCAGTGGCGGGCGCCGAGGTAGGAGGCGTTCACCAGACGGCGGGTCTCATCGTTGATCAGCGGGCCGAGGTAGGAGATCCGCCCGGTCTCGCTCTGGAGCGCGGCGGCGCAGCCGGCGATCATCTTGCCGTACTCCATGCGGCCCATGGTGTTGCCGAGGTTCGGCGGGTTCCGCCCCGTCAGCACGTCGTCGCCCGAGGCGTGGATGAAGATCACGTCCGGGTGGTTCTGCGCCGCCTGGCGCGTGCCGTCCTTGAAGTCGTCCGAGTTCGTGATGATCAGCTGGGCCCCCTGGGCCACCAGCTCGTCGACCACCTGCTCGACCGTCACGTTCGGCCGGTCGGCGGGGTTGACCTTGTCCACGTAGATGAACTTCGTGCCGGGGAGCTTGGCCTCGACGTACTTGGCGGCCTCGTAGTGCGCCTGGCTCCATCCGCCGTCGTTGATCGGCCCCACCAGCACCATGCCGAAGGTGAACTCCTCGCCGCTGGCGGCCGGCTCCTCGGCGGCGGGGGCCTCGGTGGCTGCCGGCTCCTCGGCGGCGGGGGCCTCGGTGGCTGCCGGGACCTCAGTCGCCGCTGGCGCAGCCGGGGTCTGGCCGCCGCAGGCCGCTAGCGCCAGGAGGGCCAGCGTCATCAAGGCGATCCAGCGCGTCAGGTTGGTCTTCATCGTTGCTCCTTAGAGTCTGCATTTCCGGGCCCGCGCCCGGGGCACTTGAAAACAGCACGACGCGGCCGCACCGCTGACGACCGTGTCAGGAACGCAATCGCAGGCGCTGCGGCTTAATCTGTGCCTGGGTAATTCTGTGGAAGACCTGTATCACTGAGTGGGTTAAGGTGAAGCGCTGCGGAGTATAGCGCAGGGGGTGGGGGCTGTCAAGCTGCGCGAGCCAGCGCGGGCGGGTTTGCGCATCGCGCGCTGGCACGATACACTAAGCGGCCGGATAGCCCTTTCTTATGGCACGGCTGCCGCGGGGAGCTTCTACCCCTCCAGGCGATGTGTGAGGAGATGGCATGCCGCACGAGGCACAGCAGGCGCGCGACGAGCCCGCGCAGAACGAGGATCTAGGCGGCGTTCAGGTCGACACGCTGCGCGCCCAGGCGGTCGAGGCGATGCCGCGCGCCCTGGCCTCCGGCAACCCCGAGGCGCGCGCCGCGTTCGTGGCGCAGCTCGAGCGGGTCGCGGAGCAGGCCGCGGAGGGCGAGGCGCCCGGATCGCCGTGGCTCGCGCTCGCCATGTTCCTGCGCGCCTGCGCTGCCCTGCTGCGCGGCGAGCCGATCGCGGACGAGGGGCTGCTGCCCGAGGACCGGGCGCTGCTGGAGCGCTGGCGGCGCGGCGAGGCGGACGCCCAGGCGCCCGAGGAGAACATCTCGCTCGAGGACGCGATCCGCGCCTGGGCCGCGGGCGACGAGGAGGACCCCGAGGCGCGCCACGCGGCGCTGGTGGAGCTGCTGAACTACTGCGCCGACGCCGCGGTTCAGGTGCTGCGCGACGGCGACCGGGAGGCGGCCGAGGCGCTGGCGGATCTAATGGTGCCGCTGCGCGTCGCGCTGCTGCGCTGGCTCCACGCCGCGGCCCTGCCGCCGTACAACGCCCTGCTCGGCTGCCTGCAGGCGCTGCTGCGCGGCGAGGAGGTCCAGCTGGCGCGGCTGCGCGCCAGACTCGACGAGCGGCTGGCGGAGACGCTGAGGCAGATCGAGGCGCTCGTGCGGGGCGACGAGCAGCCCCCGGCCGCCGAGGCGCGGGCGGATCACGCCGCGCCCCAGCAGACGAATCCTGACCGCCCGCCGGCGGAGGCTGTGCCCGGCAGCGAGCCGGATCTGCCGGAGGCGGTCGCGGCGGCGATCGAGATGGGCGACGTGGCGGCGCTGCAGCGGGCGCTGGCGGAGCTTCCGGAGGAGGAGCGCGAGCGGACCCTGGCGGCGCTGCGGCGGCGCACCGAGGCCCAGATCGCCCAGATGAGCCCCGAGGAGCTGCAGGCGCTGGCGCTCCAGCTGCAACTGGAGCAGATCGAGCGGGCGGCGGCCGAGGTGCAGCAGCTGGCCGCCGAGACGCTTACGGCCGGCGACCCCGATGCCCGGCGGCGGCTGGCGATCCAGGTCGGGAAGCTGGCCGCCCAGTACGCCCTGGGCGAGGCGCCCGGCTCGCCCGCCGATCAGCTGGCGGCCTTCCTGCGCGGCGTGGCGGCCGTGCTGCGCGGCACGATTGTCCCGCCGGTGCCGCCGCACTACGCCGAGCGCATCGCCGCGCTGCGGGCCATCGCCGACAGCGATGAGCGCCCCTGATCGCCCTCCGCGGATCAGCGGCCGCTCGCCCGCAGCTCCGCGATGAACTGCTGCGCCGCCCAGAACGCCGGGCGCGGGCTGTAGTCCGGGTTGAGGATGCCGAACGACGCCTGCTCGTGCAGCGGGTTGCCGTCGCGCGCCTTGAGCGGGGCGAAGTTCAGATTCCACAGGAACATCGCGTCCACCCACGGGTAGCGCTCCGCCGTCAGCCGCATCGCCCCCACGATGTACTGCGCCTGCTGCTCGAGCGACACCTGGTTGCCGAACTCGAAGCCGGGCGTGTTGTTCTGCGTGGCCCAGCCGAACTCCGTGATCCACACCGGCGTCCGCTCCATGCCGTACTCGACCATGAGCGCGCGGATGTCCTCGATGCGCCGGAAGTAGAACGTCGGGTGGTCGGTCCAGCCCTGGGCCGGGCTGGGCGTCTCGCCGGGGTAGCTCTCGGGCGGGTTGGCCGATCCGCCGGGGTGGACGCCCAGCGCGTCCAGGTAGTTGCGGATCACGCCGTCCTGGTAGGAGAACATGGCGTTGTAGTAGCGGATGTCCGAGATCGCCACGCCGGGCGCGTCCACCGCCGTCGAGGCCGGCGCCCCGCTGATCACGAAGATCGACGGGTCGACCTCCTTGATGCGGGTGTAGGCGACCTTGAGGATCTCGACGTAGTGGCCGGCGTCCTCGGTGGAGACGTAGCCGCCGTTCTCGTAGGCCAGGTTCTGCTCGTTCCAGATCTGGATGGCGTGGATGCGCCCTTTGTAGCGCTGCGCCAGCGCGGCCACGAAGTTGCCCAGGGCGTTGGGGTCGGCCGGCAGCCCGTCGCGGCCGTAGCGTCCGTAGAACGATGGCGAGCGGACGATCGAGATCATCAGCTTGAGGCCGTGGGCGTTGACCGCCGCGACGATCTGGTCGAGCTCGTCGCCCCAGGCGTAGTGGCCGGGCGGCCCCTCCTGGTCGCGCCAGTGGATCTGCTGCCGGATCCAGCCGAAGCCGCCGTCGCGCGCGCGGATGAGCGGCGTGCTGCGGTTCGTCCAGAACAGGTGGGCGTGGACGCCGAACTCGAGCCGCTCGGTGCGCAGCGGGAAGGGCAGCCCGCCCGGCCCGGTCGCCTGGTACTCCGGCCAGGCCGGCGGCGGGAGCGGCGTCGGCAGCGGCGGGATTGTCGGCGTCGGGGTGACGTTCTGGCGCGAGATCTCCGGCATGCGGATGGGGTTGACCACGCCGGGCGGCTCGACCAGCTGGATGACGTCGGCGGTCGGCAGAATCTTGAGCTCGGTGGCGTCCACAAGCTGCGGCGCGGCGAGCGGCGCGGCGACGGGCACGGGCGAGCACGTCGCCAGCAGCGGGATGAGTGTGGCCGCCAGGGCGGCGGCGGTGATGATCTTGCGGGCGAGATGCTTCACGGAGACCTCCCGGTCTGCTCCGACCATCGTTCGCGGGCTGGCGATGGAGCTAGGCAGAATCTAGCAACCGGGCGCGGTGGAGACAATCGGCCCGGTTAACGGGAGGATTACCCGAATCTTGTAGGAGGATGATAGCCTGCTGAGAGGCCGCTGGCGCGGGCGGGGAGCGAAAGAAGAGGACTCCAGGGAGCGTCGCCTCCCTGGAGTCCTCTTTAGATCACGTGTGGACGGCCTTCGCGCCTACGGCGTCAGGACGAAGTAGGCGGTGCTGGTCCTGTTGCTGGTGGTCCCGTAGGCCACCATGCGGTAGAGCCCGAGCGGCGTGTCGCGCGGGCTGGCGTAGAACAGGCCGGCGTAGCGGAGCGAGCCGCTCTGGTCGGCCTTCACCGGCTCCGCGCCGGTCTGCTGCCCGTCGGAGGCGATGATCGCGATCTGCACCTCCTCGCCCGGCTGGAACCCGCTGGCGTTGAAGAAGAACACCGTGCCGGGCGGGCCGCTCCTGGGCGCGACGGTGGCGTTGACGTTGGCCGGCACCGGCGGGCCGGGCGTCGGCGGCGGGGGCGTGGGGGCGGCGGCGATGCGCCCGATCGGCCCGCTGATCAGCAGGAAGTAGCCGATCGCCTGGCGCTTGCTGGTGTTCCCCTCGGCGACGATCGCCCACTCGCCGAGCTGCGCGCTGGCCGGCGGCGTGAAGAACACCGGCGCGATCGCGCCCTCGTTGTCAGCTCGGAAGCGTCCGACGAACACCGGCGTCCCGCCGGTCGGGTTGGCCCACACCGAGACGGTCTCGCCAGCGTTGTACCCCGCGGTCGGCGCGAAGGCGAAGGTCTGGCCGGGGGAGCCGGCGAGGGGGTTCATGGTGCCGTTGACCGCCGGCGGCACGAGCTGGCGCACCAGGCCGGAGTCGTCGGCATCCTCCTCTTCATTACTGGCCTGCTCCGGGGTGATGGTCAGCGGCCCGGGCGGCGGCGCGTTGGGCGCCAGCGGCGCGGTCAGCTCGGGCGGGGCGAACCGGCGCCCGAGGACGCTCAGCAGGACGCGGCGGCCGGGCGGCAGCTGCGGGTGGTACTCGAAGCGGGCGCGCTCGAAGTACTGCACCGTGCGCGCCTCCCCGTCGTCGGTCGTCTCGGTGATCTCGCCGCTCAGCGGCAGGCCGAAGATCGCCAGGCCGCCGCGCGTCTCCCAGATCTCCTTGAACCCGTACTGGACGATCTGGCCGGTCTCGCTGAAGTAGCGCCTGGTCGCGCTGTTGGCGATCGGCTGGGCGCGCGGGAAGGTGCGGTCGCCGAGCGCCTCGCGCCCGAGCATCCCGAGCTCGACGGTGGTGGCCTCGGGGCTGGCGCGCTCGAAGCGGGCGCGCTCGAAGTACTGGATCACGCGGCCGCTGGCAGGGTCGATGTACTCCTCGGTGATCGGGTAGCCGAAGTTGTCGAGTCCGCCGTTGCGGTCCCAGAAATCGCGGAAGACGCCGCGCATGTAGTGGCCAGTGGCGGGGACGTAGAGCACCTCGGTTGCAGCGCGGGCCGGGAGGGACCCCAGCACGCCCGCGAGCAGTACGGCGGTCAGACAACAGGCCACTAGCCAGAGCCTCGGGAGCCTCTCGGCTCGCATTGCACGCCTCCTCTGCAGGCGCCGGCGGCCGCCGGCGCACCGCGATACGGCTTCGCATCGTATGATGCGTCAGAATACGCGAAGTCGTGTGCCTTTGTCAAGGGTTTCGCGCGGAGGCGGGCGCGAGGGCCGGCGGCGAAGCCGCGCCCCCACGCCCTTCCGCGGGGAGAGAGGGCGCTACCACGAGCCGACGATGTGCGCGGCGGTGCGGAACGCCAGCGCCATCACGGTGAGCACCGGGTTGAAGCCGCCGTTCGTCACGTGCACCGAGGCGTCGGCGACGTACAGGTTGTCGTGGCCGTGGACCCGGCACCAGGGGTCGACGACAGACGTGCGCGGGTCGTCTCCCATGCGGCAGGTTCCGGCCTGGTGCTGGCCGGCGCTCAGCCCGAGGCCCGGCGGCTCGCCCCAGACCCGCTCGGCGCCGGCGGCGATCAGCCACTCGCGGGCGCGCTCGAACATGAAGGCGGCGGTGCGCACCGTCTCGGGGTGGGTCGTGCCGGACAGCCGCGCGACGCGCAGGCCGAAGCGGTCGCGCACCTGCGGGTCGAGCGTGACGCGCGCCGAGGGGCTGGGGATATCCTGCACCGGCCCGGTGATGCGCACGAAGCGGCGGTAGCCCTCGCGCATGAACCGCTTGGCGTCCAGGCCCCAGCGCGGGACGTCGGGCGGGAGGTAGCGCTTCCAGAAGATGATCGGCAGGGTGACGAACTCGTCGGCGAGCATCCCGCCGCCCACCACGCCGTCGTTGCCGTGGTTGAAGCGCACCGTCGCCGTGGCGACGCCCGGGCCGAGGCCGTCGTGCACCGGCTCGGGCATCAGCGCGGAGACGCCGGGGTAGTAGTGGCCCTGCAGGTGCCGCCCGACCTGGTCGTGGGTGTTGCCGAGGCCGTGCGGGAAGCGGGCGGACGTCGAGTTGAGCAGCAGGCGCGCAGTCTCGATCGCGCCGGCGGCCAGCACCACCACCTCCGCGCGCGCGGTCCGGCGCTCGCCCTCGGCGTCGATGTAGGCGACGCCCGTCACGTGGCCGGCCGCGCTCACCTCCACCCGCTCGACGGTGGCGCCGGTCAGCAGGTGGCAGCGGCCGGTGGCGAGGGCGCGGGCGATCAGGGTGTTGTGCGTGCCGTTCTTGGCGTCCACGGGGCAGGCGAAGCCGACGCAGTGCTGGCACCGGATGCAGGCGGGCCGCCCGCCGTAGGGCGTGGTGTTGATCAGCAGCGGCGGGGTGAGCACCGGCCAGCCGAGGGCGTCGGCGCCGCGGCGCATCGCCCGGCCCTGGGCGTTCGCCGGCAGCGCGGGCATCGGGTAGGGGCGGGAGCGCGGCCAGATCGTGGCCGAGGCATCGCTCTCGCCGGCGACGCCGATCTCCCACTCGGCCCGCTCGTAGAACGGCGCCAGATCCTCGTAGCTGATCGGCCAGTCGGCGAGCGAGCTGCCGGGCGGCACGCCGTAGGTGGAGGCCATCCGGAAGTCCTGCGGGAGAAAGCGCCAGGCCTGGGCGCCGTAGACCAGCGTGCCGCCCCCGACGGCGGCGGCGTTGTTGTTGTAGCCGGGGTGGTGCGGCTGGACGACGTGCTTGTTCCCGCGCTGGTCGACGAACACGCGCGGGTTGCCTTCTAGGTCGGGGCCGGTGTTGTGGCCGTAGTGGGCCAGGCGGTGGTTGCGCAGGTGGTCGCGCCCGACCTGCTCGAACGTCAGGCTGCGGCCGCGCTCGATCAGGAGCACGCGCTTGCCGGCCTCGGCGAGCACGCCGGCGACGACGCCGCCACCCGCGCCTGCGCCGACCACGATAACGTCGTAGATTGCCATCGGGGAGTCCTTATCCACAGAGAGCACGGAGAGCACGGAGGACACGGAGAACGATCCACGGAGAGCACGGAGGGCTCGGAGAACGATCCACGGAGGGCACGGAGGGCACGGAGCGGCGCTCTCTCCGTGTGCTCCGTGGATCAGCCGCGCACCTCGAAGCCGATCATCCGCCACGCGACGCCGTCGCGATTCCCGCCGTTGCCGGGGTCGCTGTAGAACCCCTCGGCGGCGTGCTCGCAGAGCATGCGGAAGAAGTCAGCCGCGTCGACCGGCCAGGGGCTCTGGGCCTCGCCGCGCTCGATCCGCCGCAGCAGCTCGTCCTGCGCCTCGGCGGGGAGCTCGGCGAACGGGCGCCCGCTGGCGGCGAGCGCCTCGTAGTCCAGGCCATCGAGGCCGGCGCGGTAGGTCTCCAGCTGGTCCGCGAGATCGCCACCGAGCTGGCGCAGGATGTAGTCGCCGACGCCGGCCTCCCACGCGCCGGGGAAGTCGTCGGGAGGGATGATGCGGTCGAGCGCGGCGCGCAGCGTGGCGAGCTGGGTGTCGGTGAGCATCGGGAACCCTTTCGATCCACGGTGGGCACGGAGGACACGGAGAATACGGAGGAGGCGGAGCGGGCCGTTCAGATACCAGCGTTCGGGCGCTCCTCGCGTATCTTGGCGGCGAGCTGCTCCAGGCGGCCGCGCCGCTCGAAGTACTGCACCAGCTCGAGCGCTTTGCCGCTCTTGCTCTCGCCGGCGATGTTCTCGAAGTCCACGCCGAGGTCGAAGCAGAGTGTCTTCAGCTCCTCGAGCCGAAAGTGCTCGATGAGCGCCTTGCGGAGCGCCACCCGGTCGGTGACCAGCGGGCCGGCCGGGGCAGGCGCGGCTGAAGGCGCGCCGTCGAGCGCCCGCAGGTCGGCCTCAACCTGCGCCATCTCGGCCTCCAGATTGGCGAGCTGGCGCTTCAGCCTCACTTCGGCCGACGGGTCGAGCGTGCTGAGGAGCTGCCGGCTGACGGCGTCGTGCTCATCGGTCAGGGCTGCGAGGCGCTGCTCGAGGGAGCGCCGCTTGACGGCGCGCACGGTGTCGGACATTGCTTCATCCCGTTCCCGCTACTCGGCGTGGTCGTGTGGTCGGGCCGGGTCGCTCCCACGCAAGCAAAGTGGGCGCGTCCGTTCGTTATTATAACGCGGCGGGCAGCACGTTGCGTAGGGTTTCCCGCCCGTGCTACACTCTGCGGCCATGAGCAGAACACAACCTACCCTCCCGGTCCCGCCGCCGCTGCGGGGCGGCGAGATCGGCACCTTCGCCCACGACACAGTCGTCCGGCGCCTGCCGGGGATCGCGAGGCGCGTGCTTGCGGAGAACGCGCTGGCGCCGGAGCAGGCCGCGGCGGTGGCGGCGCTGGCGGAGGAGATCCCGCACGGGCCGGTGCGCCATCTCAGCGATGAGGGGGCGCCGGACGCCGCCGCGTGGGCGGCCTACATCGCCCCGTACGCGGGCCAGAGCTGGCTGGATGTCCCCTGGTTCTTCGCCGAGACCTACTTCTACCGCCGGGTGCTGGAGGCCACCGGCTACTTCCGCGACGGCCCGGGGCGCGGCGTAGACCCGTTCGCGCTGCAGAAGCGCGAGGGGCTGGAGCTGAGCCGCGGGGCTGTGGGCCTCCTGTCCACGGAGGGCACGGAGGACACGGAGAGGCGATCCGCGGAGGGCGCGGAGGGCGCGGAGAGACGGGGCTCTGTCCGCGTGATCCGTGGCGAGCGCGGGGCGGCGGCGCTCGCGCGGGCGATCTCCGCGGCCGTCTGGGGCAACCAGGCCGACCTGAGCCTGTGGCCGGCGGAGGCGGGCGGGCTGCCGCAGGGGGACTCGGCCCCGCGCGCGGAGCGGCTGCTCGCCGACGACACCGCGGCGCTGGTCGAGCGTATCGCGGCGCTCGCGGAGCGCGGCGGGCGCGTCGACGTGGTGCTGGACAACGCGGGCTTCGAGCTGCTCGGCGACCTGGCGCTCGTCGACCTGCTGCTAGGGCTCGACATAACCGTCGTGCTGCACGCCAAGCCACACCCGACGTTCGTCTCCGACGTGACCGAGCCGGACCTCGCGGCGACTATTGAGTGGCTGGTCGCGCACGACGACCCGCGAGCGGCGGCGCTGGGCGCGCGGCTGGCGCGGGCGCGGGGCGAGGCCCGGCTGCAGGTGCGGGCCGACTGGTTCTGGACCTCGCCGCTGGCCGGCTGGGAGATGCCGGACGCGCTGCGCTCCGAGCTGAGCGTGAGCGGCCTGATCATCAGCAAGGGGGACGCCAACTACCGCCGCTGGCTCGGCGACCGCCACTGGCCGTACGACGCGCCGCTCGACGGCGTGCTGGGCTACGCGCCGGCGCCGCTGGCCCTGCTGCGCACGTGCAAGTCCGAGGTGGCGGCCGGGATCAGGCCGGAGCGGATCGCGGCGGCGAGCGCGCAGGACCCGGCGTGGCTCACGAACGGGCGCTGGGCGGTGATCCAGCTCCGCCGGTGAGCCGCGCCTGCGCCGCATACCCGGCGGCGAGTCCGGGGGAGGCGCAGACTCCCCAGGATTTTCCTTCCCGTAACCGCGTAACTCGTATCAGTGAGGGAGAGGCCGATGGCGACGAAACTTCCGAAGCGCTCCGAAGTGCCGGTGGAGCGAACCTGGGACCTGGGGAGCATCTATCCCACCGTGGCGGACTGGGAGCGGGCGTGCGCGGCGCTGGACAGCGAGCTTCCTACGCTGGCGCGCTTCCGCGGCCGGCTGACCGAGTCCGCGGCGGTGCTGCGCGAGTGGTTCGAGACCAGCAGCCGCATCGGCGCCGAGGTGAACAAGGCCGTCGTCTACGCCCGGCTGAGCTTCGACGTCGACACGACCAACCAGGAGGCGGCGGCGCTGAACGGCCGGGCGCAGGGCCTCCACGCGCGCTTCGCCGCAGCGAGCGCCTTCGCCGAGCCGGAGCTGCTGGCCGCCGGGCCGGAGGTCTTCGAGCGCTTCATCGAAGAGGAGCCGGCGCTGGAGATCTACCGCCACTACCTGGACAACCTGTTCCGCCAGCGCGACCACGTGCGCTCGGGCGAGGTCGAGGAGCTGCTGGCGAGCGCCGGCGAGCCGCTCGGCGCGCCGTGGAACGCCTACACGTCGCTGGCGGACGGCGACCTGCGCTTCGCGCCGGCGCGCGGGTCGGACGGGCAGGAGCACCCGGTGGCGCGCGGCACGATCGTCGAGCTGCTGCACAGCCCGGACCGCGCGCTGCGCCGCTCGGCCTACGAGTCCTACGCCGACGGCTTCCTGAGCGTCAAGAACACCATGGCGGCGCTGATCAGCGGCAACGTGCGGGCGAACGTATTCCGGGCGCGGGCGCGGCGCCACCCGAGCGC
>CALJIC010000115.1 GCA_937974195.1 uncultured Roseiflexaceae bacterium
CCGGGGGTGGCCCGCCCGGCGGCGACGCTGGCGATCGAGCACTTCGTGCTCGAGACGCGCCTGCGCCACCTGCCCCCGGTGCGGCTCGCGCTGCGCCTGCGCCACTCGTCCTTCGCGCGCCCGCTGGCCCGGCTCCTCGGCCTGCGCGCGCTGCTCGAGGCCTGTGACCGCGCCGCCTACGCCGCGCGGCGCACGCTTGCCCGCCGGGTCCTCGGCCGGTCATAGATGGGCGCCCGCACGAGCGCGCCCGGCGCCTACTACGTAACGATCTGCGCTGCGGCGCGCGCCATCAACCTGCACCGCCAGACGCCCGGCGGTGTGGCAGCGCGGCTACTACGAGCACATCGCCCGCGACCGCGATGACCTGGCGCGAGTACGCTGCTACATCGCCGCAAACCCGGCGCGCCACCCCGGCCGGACTTTTCGCTACAATAGGACCGCGCCGCTGGCGCCCGGGGGCGCGCTCCCCGGACCGAGGTACCGCTTGAACAGGCGCAGCGCAACGCTATGGCTTCACCGCGCGTCACCGTCGTGATCCCGTGCTACAACCAGGCCCGCTACCTGCCCGAGGCGCTGCAGAGCGTCGTCGCGCAGACCGAGGAGCGCTGGGAGTGCGTGATCGTGGACGACGGCAGCCCCGACGACACCGCCGGTGTGGCGGCCGAGCTGATCGCCCGCCACCCGGGGCGCGCCATCCGCCTGCTGCGCCAGCCGAACCGCGGCCTCCCGGGAGCGCGCAACGCCGGGATCGCCGCCGGGAGCGCGCCCTACGTCCTGCCGCTCGACGCCGACGACGCCCTCGAGCCGGAGATGCTCGAGCGCACCGCGGCGCTGCTGGACGCCCACCCGCAGGTCGGCTTCGTCTACACCGATGTCGTGCTGTTCGGCGAGGAGCGCGGCGTGTGGTCCGGCGGGGCCTACAGCCTGGAGAAGCTGCGCTTCGACTGCCCCATGGTTCCGGCGACTCTCTTCCGCCGGCGGGCGTGGGAGCAGGCCGGCGGCTTCGACGAGGATATGCGGGATGGCTACGAGGACTGGAGCTTCTGGCTGAGCCTGGCCGAGGCCGGCTGGGAGGGCCTGCACCTCCCGCAGCCGCTGGTGCGCTACCGGCGCAGCCCGCGCAGCATGCTCACCGCCGCCCACCGGCGCGACCTCCAGCTGCGCGCGCGGGTGTTTCTCAGCCACCCGCGCCTGTACGAGCCGGCCTTCCTGGCGTGGGCCGCCGGCGCCAGCAGCCGGCCGGGGGCGGCAGCGGCGGGCGGCGCCGTGCCGATCTTCCTCACCTACCTGGCCGCGCTGGCGCTGCACCGCCCGCGCCTGCTCCCCAAGGCCCTGCTGCGCCCGCTGTACATGGCGCTCCCGGTGCGCTGGCAGGGCCGGGCGCGCGGCATGCTCCGCGCGCTCCGGCGCTACGCTCGGCCCTGAGCGGGCCTACGGGAGCACCTCGACGTACTGCGGCAGCTCGCCGACGGCGCGCGGGATGATGCCGTCCTTGTTCGCGTCCGAGCAGTCGTAGATCGCCGGCACCGGCTGGTTCAGCTGGTCAGTGCAGATCGCCCGCGCCCCGGGCGGGACGCGCAGGTTGTAGACCTTCGGGAAGTCCGTCTTCGGCACCCAGAAGACGTAGAGCATCGACCCGCCGCGCTGGAACGGCAGCACCATCACCTCGCCCACCCGCTGCTGCGGCGGCTCATGCAGCTCGCCGCCCACGTAGCGCGCCCCCGCCAGCAGCGCCGCCGAGTTGCGGAACGCGTAGTAGGCGGGCCGCGGGTGCAGCAGGCCCTCCTTCTCGTCGATGATGTGCAGGTAGACGATCCCCGGCGGGCGGTCGACCAGCGTGTACCAGAAGGCCCCTTGGAGGTTCAGCGCCACCGCCTGGGCGTAGACCCGCGCCGCGTAGTTGGCCTGCCTCAGGAAGAAGTTCTCCGGGCACATCGTCGCCGACCAGCACCCGGCGGCGATCTCGGTCGCCATCAGCGGCTTCAGCGGGTCGCCCACCTCGCGCAGCAGCTCGCGCATGCGGTTGGTCTTGCGCACCAGGATGTCGCCGGTGTCCCACTCGTGGTAGGCGTGGAAGCTCAGCGCGTCGAACGCGCGGCCGGCGCCCACGGCGTACATCCCGCGCACGAACCCCGCCGTCACCCGGTCGTCCGGCCAGTGGCCCATCAGCGCGCCGGCGATCACCGTCGCGTTCGGGTTGGCCGCCTTGATCGCCGGGTAGACGTGCTTCAGCGCCTCGCCGTAGTAGTCGCCGCCGTAGTACGGCGCGCTCGAGGTGGCCCAGCACCCGGCGCCGGAGCTGTCGCCCACCTGGTTCGGCGCCCAGTCCGGCTCGTTCCAGATCTCCCAGTGGTTGACCCGCAGCTCCCCGCTGGAGTAGCGCGCCGCCGCGGCGCCCATGAAGCGCGCGAAGTCGGCCAGCGCGTCCGGGCGGGGCGGGCTGCACAGGCGCCCGGCCACGCTCTGCGCCCAGCTCGGCGTCCACTGGACGATCACCATCGGCTCGATGCCAGCGCGCCGCAGCCGCGCGATGTTCGCGTCGAGCTGCGCCATGGTCTCCCAGCGGTACCCGCCGCCGCGCTCGGGCTCCACGTGGGCCCACAGCAGGTCGCCGGCGCGGGCCCACCTGCCGCGCGCCTCGATCACGTACGGCATGACGCTGTCCGGCGCGGTCCAGCGCAGGTCGAATCCAAACGGGTAGGGCGAGGGCGGGGGGGTGTAGATGATCGGAAAATAGAGCCGCGAGCCGGTGTCCTGCGGCACGCTCTGCGCCCGCGCCGGCGGGCTGAGTAGGGCGGTAGTCACAAAGAGCAGCGCGAGAGCGATGCGGGAGCAGCGTGCTGGCATGCGGGATGGCACTCCAAAGAATGTATTACAGCTTCTCTCATCATACACATATCGTCAAGCTTTTCCGTTGCGCCAGAGTAACAACTTGCTGTCAATACTTATGCGGCCGGCGGCTTATGCTATAATGCCGGGCGGCGGCAGAGCCGGCGTAGCGCATCGGTGTGCGCCCCGTCGTCCGGCCAGCGCGCCGCGCGGAAGCAGCGATGGTCCACCAGCGTATCCTGTACGTCGTCACCGCCGCCGACATCGGCGGCGCGCAGGCACACGTGCTCGACCTGATCGAGGCCTTTCGCGCCCGCTTCGAGATCCACCTGGCCACCGGCGGCGAGGGGCCGCTGGTCGAGGCCGCGCGCGCCCGCGGCGCCACCGTGCACCTGCTGCGCCACATGGTGCGGCCCATCCGCCCGCTCGCCGACGCCCGCGCGGTCGCCGAGTGCTACGCGCTGATCAGCCGCCTCGCGCCGGCGCTGGTGCACGCCCACAGCAGCAAGGCCGGCCTGGTGGCCCGCGCCGCCGCCCGCGCCGCCGGCGTCCCGTCGATCTTCACCGCCCACGGCTGGGGCTTCGCGCCGGGCGTCCCGGCCCTGCGCCGCCCGCTCGTCTGGGCCAGCGAGGCGCTCGCGGCGCAGCTCGGCGGCCCGATCCTGTGCGTCTCGGAGTACGACCGGCGCCTGGCGCTGCGCAGCGGGGTCGTGGCGCGCGCCGGCGTCAGCACGGTGTACTGCGGCCTGCCGGCCGACGCGCCGCCCGCCGCCCCCGAGCGCGAGCCGCCGCTGGTGGTCATGGTGGCGCGCTTCTTCCCGCAGAAGGACCACGCTACGGCCCTCGCGGCCTTCGCCGCCGTCCGCCGCGCCGACGCGCGCCTGCTGCTCGTCGGCGACGGGCCGGGGCTCGAGCGCTGCCGCGCGCTGGCCGCGTCGCTCGGCCTCGGGGAGCGGGTGGAGTTCCTCGGCGCCCGGGATGACGTGCCGGCTATTCTGGCGCGGGCGCAGGTGTTCCTGCTCTGCTCGCACTACGAGGGCATCCCGATCAGCGTCCTCGAGGCCATGCGCGCCGGCCTGCCGGTCGTCGCCTCGGACGTCGGCGGGATCCCCGAGGCGGTGGAGCACGGGCGCAGCGGCCTGCTGGTGCCGCGCGGCGATCCGCGCGCCGCCGCCGATGCGCTCCAGCTGCTGCTCGACCAGCCGCAGCTGCGCCTGAGCATGGGGCGCGCCGGGCGGGCGCACTTCCTCGAGCGGTTCACCCGCGAGCGGATGGTCGAGCGCGTCGCGGCGGCCTACGATGCGCTGCTGCACGCGCCCGGCGTCGCGGCCGCGGCCTAGGACGCCCGCGCGGCAGCCGCCCCCGCAGAGCGAAGAGAACAAGCCGTGGAGGGCCAGCCGCCCTCACGATTCTTGCAGTAATAGATTGACCCTATGGGCCCACGCGCCGCCCTTGAATATGTATTCCGGCCGCTGACAATGCCACTGCGCCTCCGGCCCGAGATCTCCGAGCGCCGCCTGCTGCTCCGCGTCGGCGACCTGTCGCTGGTCGGCGCCAGCATCGCCGCGGCGCTGTACGTGTGGGCGCTGCTCGCGCGCCGCACCCTCGACTGGCCGCTGCTGCGCGACCAGCTGCCGTGGGTGCTGCTGCTCCTCGGCGGCTGGTTCGTCTGGCTCTCCCTCAACGACATGTACAACCTGCGCCTCGTCGCGCAGCTCGGGCGCAGCGCCCGCCGCATCCTGCTCGGCGGGCTGGTGATCGGCGTCGGCTACCTGATCCTGTTCTTCGTCACGTCGCGCGCCGCCGCCAGCGCCGCGCTCCCCGACGCCCTCGCCGGCCTCAGCGAGCGCGGGCCGCTGCTGCGCATCGCGCCCGTCGGCGCCATCGTCGGCTCGACCGCGCTCCTGCTCGGCTGGCGCGCCTTCTACATCAAGGTGCTCGCCGGCCCGCACACCCGCCGCCGGCTGCTGATCCTCGGCGCCGGCGCCGCCGGCCGCACCCTCTGCCACATCATCCGCAAGTCGCACGACCCGTTCTACACGATCGTCGGCTTCATCGACGACGACCCGCACAAGCGCGGCGAGCAGGTCGCCGGCATCGCCGTGCTCGGCGGCCACGAGCAGCTCGCCGACGTGGCCTTCAGGCAGGGCGTGGACGAGATCGTCGTCGCCATCAGCGCCGAGGTGCGCGGCAGCCTGTTCCAGGCGCTCATGGACTGCCACGAGGCCGGCATCACCATCACGCCCATGCCGCTGCTCTACGAGCGCCTCACCGGCCGCGTCGCCGTCGAGCACATCGGCAGCCAGTGGTACGTCGCCCTGCCGCTCCAGCCCCCCGAGGCGCGCATCGCCCAGGAGCTCCTCAAGCGCCTGCTCGACCTGGCGGTCGGCCTGGCGCTCGGCGCGCTCTTCGTCGTGCTCTTCCCGTTCGTCGCCCTGGCGATCCGCCTCGACACGCCCGGCCCGATCTTCCTCCGCCAGGAGCGCGTCGGCCGCCACGGGCGCCGCTTCTTCGTCTACAAGCTGCGCTCCATGGTCAAGGACGCCGAGCGCGACGGCGAGGCGCAGTGGGCCTCGCGCGACGACCCGCGCGTCACCCGCGTCGGGCGCTGGCTGCGCCGCACCCGCCTGGACGAGCTGCCCCAGGTGCTCAACGTGATCCGCGGCGAGATGAGCATGGTCGGGCCGCGCCCGGAGCGCCCGCAGTTCATCGAGCAGCTGCAGCGCGAGATCCCGTTCTACCGCACCCGCCTGGCCGCCAAGCCCGGCCTCACCGGCTGGGCGCAGATCAACTACGGCTACGGCAGCACCGTCGAGGACGCGCTGGTCAAGCTGCAGTACGATCTCTTCTACCTCAAGCACCAGTCGGTCTGGTTCGACCTGCTCATCCTCCTGCGCACCACGGTCGTCGTGCTGCGCATGAAAGGCCAGTAGGGGCCGGCCGCAATGTCCTCGCCTCCCGCGCCCGCGCCAGCCTCCTGCGGAGAAACGACGCCGGCGGTCGCCGAGACCGCTTTCCCGAAGCCCCGTTTTGCCCGTCCGGCGCCTGCGACTCCAACGACATGGCCTCGTATAATATCCGTGGCTGCCGCGAGGCCGGGTCAGGAGGAGGCCAGCGCTGCGGCGCCGTGGCTGCGCCGCTGAACGCCGGCGCTCGCATCCCTCCCCGGCACGGGGAGGCGGAGAAGGAACGGAAGGCCGACGCCCAATGGCTGTAGAGGCCACAACCGAGCTCGTCGAGCACCCCGTCGCGCGCCCCCGCGCGCTGCCGGCCTGGGCGCTGCCCGCGGCGCTGATCGTCGCGCTCGCGGGCCTCGCGCTGCTCGGCGGCCTGGCCCTGGCGCGGCCCGCCGTGCGCCTCGCTGTGAGCGACGCCGGCGCCGAGCGCGTGCTCCGCGGCTTCAGCGACCTCGAGACGAGCGGCGATATGGTCTACCGCTGGTCGCTCCCGAAGTCCGCGCTGGTGTTCGGCGGGCTCGAGCGCGGGCCGGTGCTGCTCACGCTGCGCATGTCCGCGCCGCGGCCCGGCTACGCGCCCTACGCCGTCACCTACCTCACCGATGACGAGTGGCGCCTCGGCGACTTCGTCGTCACCACCGAGCAGCGCCGCTACCAGCTGCTCCTGCCGCCGGCCGCCGCCCCGGTCAAGCTCCGCTCGACGCCATTCGTCCCCGGCGAGAACGACCGCCGCCAGCTCGGGGTCGCCGTCACCCACATCTCCGCCGCGCCTACCGCGCTCACGCCCGCGCCGGAGGACGCCTGGACCACGCTCGGCGCGCCCCGCGCCGCCACGCTGCTGCTGCTGCCCCTCGTGGCGTACGGCGCCATGCTGGGCCTGGCGCGAGCATCCCGCCGGGTGGCCGCCGTCGCCGCCATCGCCGCCGCGCTGCCCTTCCCGGCGCTCATCGCCGCCCGCCCGCTGCGCGCCGCCGACCTGCTCCCCGAGACGTGGGTCCTGCCGGGCGCGCTCGCCGCCGTCCTGGGCCTGGCGGCCGCCGCGGACCTCGCGCGCGCGCCCCGGCGGCACATCGCCCGCGCCCTCCCGCGGCTCGGCGAGCGCGCCCAGGCCGCCCTGCTGCTGGCCGCCGCCCTCGCCCAGGGGCTGCTGTTCCTGCTGCTCATGCCGCCCTGGCAGCACTACGACGAGCCGGCGCACTTCGAGTACGCCCGCCTGATCGCCGACCGCGGCGCCCGCCCGGCCTACGGCGAGTACGACCTGGCGACCCGGCGCGAGATCACCGCCTCCATGGCCGAGCACGGCTTCTACGACCCGGAGATCCCCGCGCCGCCGCTGCTCAGCGACGCCGGCCTGTACCTCAGCGGCGGCGGCACCGCCACCGGGCACCAGCCGCCCTACTACCTGCTCGTGAGCCTGCCGCTGCGCCTGGCGCGCCACCTGGACGTCACCAGCCAGCTCTACCTGGCGCGCGCGGTCTCGCTGATCTTCTACCTCGTCGCCATCGCCGCCGCCATCGGCGCCGCGCGCGACCTCGCGCCGCCCGGCAGCACCGTGCGCTGGCTCCTGCCGCTGGGCGTCGTGCTGTGCGCCAGCTACGCCGACCTGATGACCGCCGTCAACAACGACGGCATGGCGGCGGCCTTCTTCTCGCTCTTCCTGTGGGGCGCGGCGCGCACCGTGCGCCGTGGGCTGAGCTGGTGGCGTGTCGGCGGGATGCTCGCCGCCGCGCTCGCCTCCGCGCTGGTCAAGAACACCGGCGCCGTCGCCCTGGCGCTCCTGCCCTGCGCCTGCGTCGTGGCGCTGTGGGCCGAGCGCGGCTGGCGCTGGCGCTGGCTCGTCGGCGGCGCGGCGGGCATGGCGGCCCTGGCGCTCGTCGCCGCGGTCGCCTGGGACGACGCGGCCTTCTGGTACCGCTGGTCCTGGCCCTCCCAGCCGCTCGCCACGCGCGCCGCCCGCGCCGATGCCCCGCTCGGCGAGCACGCGCTGCGCCTGACCGGGCTGCCGGGCGCGGAGTTCCAGCAGCTCTCCAACCCCGTGCTGCCCGGTGACCTGCAGGACGTGCGCGGGCGGCGCATCACCGTCGGCGCCTGGCTGTGGGCCGAGCGCCCCACGCTCGTCCGCCAGGGCGTGCTCGTCAACACCGGCGCGAGCGACACGCTGGTCGGCGAGGTCATCGAGATCGACGCCACGCCGCGCTTCGTCAGCTGGATCTACTCCGTGCCGGAGGATGTCCAGCGGCTGCAGTACGCGGTCGCCATCGAGGGCGCGCCGGATGCGCCGCTGGACGTGTTCGTGGACGGCGCGGTGCTGGCGCGCGGCCGCTACGCCCTCGATCAGGCGCCATCCTTCGACGACGCGCGCGCGCAGGCCGGCGAGTGGGGCGGGCGCCGCTTCGAGAACCTGCTGCGCAACGCCTCCGCCGAGGAGAGCGGGCCGCGCTTCCGGCCCTGGCTCGACCAGGGGCTGGCCCGCTACGCCCGGCGCGCGCCGAGCACCACCCTCGTCTCGGTGCTGGACGCCGAGCGCACCTGGCAGCTGACTTTCCTGACGGTCGCGCCGTCCATGGTCGAGCTGTTCTTCAGCCGCTTCGGCTGGGGCTGGAGCCCGATGCCCGGCTGGGGCTGGGCGCTGGTGTTCCGCGCCTTCGCCGCGGCCGCGCTCGCCGGCTGCGTCCTGTGGCTGCTCCGGCCGCGCCCTGGCAGCGCGCCGCGGCTGCGCCCGGCGCTGGTGTTCCTCGGCCTGGCCGCGCTCGTCGTGTGGGGCAACGCGGTGATGCGCATCCACCCGCTGATCGACGTGGCGCAGCCGCTGACCTCGGCGCGCTACGGCTTCCCGGCTATCATCCCGACCGTGCTGGCCCTCAGCGCCGGCTGGCTGGCCCTCTGGCCGGCCCGGCTGCGCGGCTACGCCCTCGCGCTGCTGATCGCGGGCATGCTCGCGCTCGAGGCGCTGGCGGTGGCGCGGATCTGGGCCTACTTCTACGGCTAGCGCAGACAGAACGGGTGAAGCGTGGTGCAGCCCAGCCGACAGACGACAGCCTCCCGAGCCCGCCGGCAGCCGGCGGCGTTCATCGCCGCAGCGGCGCTCCTCGCGCTCCTGCTGGCCCTCGCCGCGCCCACGCTCCTGTGGGCCTACCACCTGGGCCGGGCCGGCGACCTGCTCCAGCGCGGGCTGGAGTGGCCCGCGCCGCGCTCCGCCGATAGCCTGCCCCTCGCGCGCGACCCGGAGGCCCTCGCGGCCGCGGCGCACGAGCTGGAGGCCGCCCGCGCCTGGAGGCCGGACCACCCGCACGCCTACCGCCTCGCCGGCCACCTGGCCCTGGCGCAGGGCGACTGGCAGGCGGCGGCCGGGCACCTGGAGGCCGCCCGCGCGCGCGCGCCGCGCAACCCGCTGATCGCGTGGGAGGCCGGGCTGGCCTACGAGCAGCTCTGGCGAGCCTCCGGGGACGACGCCCTGCGCGCCAAAATGGTCGACGCCTGGCGCGCGGCCGGGCTGGACGCCGGGGCGCTGAGCGCGCGCGCGCATGAGGCTGAGGACGCCGGGCAGGCGGCCGAGGCGTGGTACGCCCGCGCCGAGCTGCTCCAGGCCGGCCCCTGAGCCCTGCGACGTGCGCTCGTAGCACTGTCATCGTCCGCTCATCCGCCACCATTCTCAATCGTACGATCGGCCCCTAGAATACGGGCAGCCGACGCATTGCAGGAGGATGGTGAGATGATGCAAGCGAGCCTTACTGCCCATCGTAGCGGACGACCCGGCGGCCCACCCCGCGCCCCTCGCATTCGCCACGAGCAGACGGGGGGCGCCCCATCCGATCTGCCGCAGCCGGCGCATATGGACCTCGAGGCGCTCCGCCGCCGCTGCGTGCTGGAGAGCGAGCGCTTCTACCGCGGCCAGCCGCACGACACGCGCTACGCCTACGAGCTGTTCCGCCGGGCGCTGGTGGAGCGCAACGAGCTCGCCTGGGAGCACCTGTACAACCTCTACCGGCCGCTCGTCGAGAGCTGGGTGAAGCGCTCGGGGGCGTTCGCCAGCAGCGGCGAGAGCAGCGAGTACTTCGTCGGCCCGGCGTTCACCCGCTTCTGGCAGGCGGTCACGCCCGAGCGCTTCGCCTCGTTCCCGACGCTCGCCGCCCTGCTCCACTACCTCCAGCTCTGCTCCGGCTGCGTGGTGATCGACAGCGTCCGCGCCCAGTCGTGGGCCGAGATGCTGCCCGAGGAGGCCATCCCCTCGGGTCACCGCCGCAGGACCGCGCCGGACGAGGAGGCGGTGGACCGCATCAGCCGCCAGGAGTTCTGGCGCTTCATCGACTCGCACCTGCGCGGCGAGGCCGAGCGCGTGGTGGTCTACGACTCCTTCGTGATGGGCATGAAGCCGGGCGACATCTTCGGCAGGCACCACCACCTGTTCTCCAGCGTCAGCGACGTCTACAACATCAAGCGCAACGTCCTCGGCCGCCTCAGCCGCAACCGCGACCTCCGGCGCATGGCGGGCCTGTAGAGCTGCCCCGCTGGCTCTCCAGGCCCCGGCGCATCTCCCCGTGTGTCATCGCCGCGACCGCCACCGGCGACACAAGTGCATTACGTCTTTGTTACAATTGCTCCGGCAGCGCTGCTCAAAAAAGGGAGCGCCGCTCGTTCACTATGACGAGAGGCCATGGAGCCGACGTGCACCAAGCTGGAGCGTGTTATGGACACCCACCGACCGGAGCAGACGCAGTGCAGCAGGCCGCCTGCGCTTGACGACCTCGATCTTATTGCGGCGGCCGATGGCGAGGCGCGCGCTGACGTCCTCAGCCACCTGGCTGTATGCGAATACTGTGCGAAGCGCGCGCACTCATTCGCCGCACTGCAGGCACTCCTGCGCCGGCGTCTCTTCCGCGCCTTCTGCCCTTCAACCGACGATCTGGTCGCCCACCAGTACGGCCTGCTGCCGCGCGAGCGCGCCGCCTCGCTCAGGGCGCACCTCGCCGAGTGCCCGCACTGCGCAGGCGAGATGGAGATGATCGCCAGCGCATCGCGCGATGTGCCGCCCGCACCCGCGCCGCGCCGCGTCGCCAAGCGCAGGCTCATCGCCGAGCTGCTCTCCTCGTGGGGGCCGAGGGAGCTCATGCCGCTGTACGGCGCCGCGCGCAGCATCGCGGGGGCGCAGTACGCCTACCGCGCCGATAACCTCGAGCTCACGCTGCACGTCGCGAAGGCCGCCGGGCAGCCCAACCGGCTCGTGATGTCCGGCACGCTCGCCGCCGAGGACGACGGGCTCATGCAGCAGTTCGGCGAGGCGACGGCGACCCTGATCCGCGGCGACGATGTGCTCGCGGAGGTGCCGCTCGACGAGCTGGGCGGGTTCCTCTTCGACGACCTCCTGCCCGGGGAGTACAGCCTCGCGCTGCGCTTCAACGACACCGAGGTCATCGTGGAGTCGCTGATCGTGTAGGGCTGGGGCGTGCCAGCGGCCTGGCGGCGCGGGGGAGCCGGTTCCGCCGCACCGCGGGGCAGGGGCGGCGCACGTGGGAGCGCCGCCGGCCCTCTCGCTGTCGAGACGCTGGACGGGCAGAGGTTGGCTCCGGCACCGGCTTCGGATGTGAAGACGCGTTCGTTTCGCGAAGCGAGAACAGCCGCTGCTTCGGCTGGCGAGCGGCACACAAAGGGCCGAGGCAGCGCTGAACTGCCCCGGCCCTGCGACTTGCTGCCTGGCTAGACGCCTACTCCTCGAACCCCTCGGCGACATACGCCGCGAGATCCGCCACCCGCGTCGCGTAGCCCCACTCGTTGTCGTACCAGGCGACCACCTTGAACATATTGCCGCCGACGCACATCGTGAGCGGCAGGTCCACCGTGGCCGAGGCCGTCGAGCCGATGAAGTCGGTCGAGACCAGCTCCTCCTCGCTGACCTCCAGGATGCCCTCCAGCTCGTCGCTCTGGGCCGCCTCGCGGAACGCCTCGTTGATCTCGTCCACCGACGCGCCGCGCTCCAGCTCGACGACGAAGTCCACCAGCGAGACCGTCGCCGTCGGCACGCGCACCGCGAATCCGTCGAACTTGCCGCGCAGCTCGGGGATCACCAGCGCCAGGGCCCTGGCCGCCCCGGTGGTGGTCGGGACGATGTTCATCGCCGCCGAGCGGGCGCGGCGCAGATCCTTGTGGACGTTGTCCTGCAGGTTCTGGTCCATCGTGTAGGAGTGGACCGTCGTCATCAGGCCGCGTGCGATGCCGAAGCGGTCGTGGAGCACCTTCGCCACCGGCGCGAGGCAGTTGGTGGTGCAGGAGGCGTTCGAGATGACGTGGTGGACGGCGTGGTCGTAGCGGTCCTCGTTCACGCCGAGGCAGATCGTGAGGTCCTCGCCCTTGGCGGGGGCGGTGATGATCACCTTCTGCGCCCCGGCGCGGATGTGGGCGCGCGCCTGCTCGGCGTCGGTGAAGCGGCCGGTCGACTCGATCACGATATCGACGTCCATCTCCCGCCACGGGAGCTTCGCCGGGTCGCGCTCGGAGAGGGCGGCGACGGTGAAGCGCCGCTCCTGGTCGTCGGCGTCGTAGAAGGTCACGCTGAGGCTGCCCTCAGCGGCCTCCACCTCACCCTCGAACGCGCCGTAGGTCGAGTCGTAGCGCAGGAGATGGGCCAGGGTCTGGGTGTCGGTCAGGTCGTTGATCGCCACCACCTCCAGGTCGTCGGGGTAGCGCTCGAGCATAGCCTTGAAGCTCTGGCGCCCAATGCGGCCAAAGCCGTTAATAGCAACGCGTGCCATGGTGCGGCTCCTCCCTGCTCTCAGGCAACCGGATCATTATAGCACGCGCCGTATGCTACAATAGCGCATACGACAGGCTCTGTTGAGGTACGCGCTATGGCACTGGCGCTGACGCTTGCGGTCGCGGTCGCTATCTTCGTCCCTGCGTTGGTTGGCTACTGGCGCGAGCCGCGGCGCGGGGTGGTGGCGCTGGCCGGCACGCTGCTCGGGGCGACGCTGGCGGATTTCTGGGCCGCCCGCTGGGGGCGGGACCTCGCGCGCAGCCTGGGGGGCGACGAGAGCGCGCTCACCTTCGTGCTGAGCGCGGCGCTGCTGGCGGCGAGCGCGCTGGTGATCGGCTACGGGGGCGGCGTGCTGCTCCCGCCCGGCCGGGGCCGCCCGGGCGTGCCGGCCCGCCTGCTCGGCGCGCTGCTCGGGCTGCTGAACGGCGGGCTGATCGCCGGCTACACGCTGCGCTACTCGGCCGCCGCGAGCCCCGGCTTCGCCGCAGAGATGCGCACGATCCCGCTCGCGGAGATCGTGCACGATGGGCTGCCGCTGTTCTTCCTGGGGCTCGCGGCCGTGCTGGCGACGATGATCATCGTCCGCCGCGTGATCCAGCTCGCGCGGCGCCCGCGGCCCCAGCCGGCTCCGGCGGCCGCGGCGGCCCAGCCGGCTCCGCCGCCGTCGAGGCCTGCGGCCGCCCCACCCCCGAAGGAAGTCCAGCGGAAGAGCGCGGAGTAGCCGGCGCCGCGCGGGTCCGCGGGATGTCGCAGGCGGCGCCGGGGACGCGGTGCGGGCTGCGTGCTAGAACGAGATCGCCCGCTCCCCCAGGCGCGTGGCGGGCCAGAGCCGGATGCCGCGCTCCAGGCGGTTCTCGGCGCCGATATCGCAGCCGTCGCTCACGATCGACCCGTCGGCGACGTGGGCCTTGGCGCCGACGCGGTTGCCGCGGCCGATCACACACGAGCGCAGCACCGCGCCCTCCTCGATCAGGTTATCCTCCCACAGCACGGCGTCCTCGATGCTCGCGCCCGGCCCGATCACGCAGCGCGCCCCGATCACCACCGGGCCGACGATGCGCGCCTCGCGGCCGATCTGCACGCCGGGGCCGATCACCGCCGGGCCGATGATCTGCGCCGTCGGGTCGATCGCCGCGTCGCCCTCGAGCCACACCCGGCTGGCGACCTCGCTGCCGCGGAAGGGGAAGCGCACCTTGCCCATCAGGATATCGTGGTGGACCTCGAGGTAGGTCTGCGGCTTGCCGATATCCGTCCAGTAGGCGGACGAGGAGTAGCCGTACATCGGGTCGCCGGTCTGCAGCACCACCGGGAACAGGCCGCGCTCGAACATGTAGTACTGCTCCGGCGGGACGTAGCGGAGCAGCTCGGGCTCCATGATGTAGGTGCCGGCGTTGATCAGGTCGGTGGTGATCTCATCGGCGCGCGGCTTCTCGATGAAGCGCCGGATGCGGCCGTCGGGCTCCGTCTCGACCAGCCCGAACGAGGTCGGGTCCTCCACCGGGGTCAGCGCGATCGTCAGCTTGCTGCCCTTCTCGCGGTGGAAGGCGAGCATCGCCCGCAGGTCCAGGTCGGTCATCACGTCGCCGTTGAACACGAAGGTCGGGCCGTCGAGCAGGTGCTCGACGTTCTTGACCGCGCCGGCGGTGCCGCGCGGCTCGGGCTCCTCCACGACGCGCACCCTGAGCCCCAGGCGCGAGCCGTCCCCGAGCGTCTCGCGGAAGCGGTCCGCCAGGTACTGGACGGCCAGGATGACCTCGGAGATGCCCTGGTCGCGCAGGTTGGCGAGCATGTGCTCGATGAACGGCCGGTTGACGATCGGGATGAGCGGCTTGGGGGTATTGCAAGTCAGCGGGCGCAGGCGCGTGCCGAGCCCGCCGACGAGGATGACTGCCTTCATACGTGCTCCCGGACCCTCTCCCTCCAGTACTCGAGGGTGTCGTAGAGGGTCTGCTCAAGCGGTATCTGCGGCTCCCAGCCGCTGCGCTCGCGGAAGCGGCGGCTGTCGCACACCACCACCGGCACGTCCGCCGGGCGCATGCGCGCCGGGTCGGCCTCGACGGCGATATCCTTGACGCTGAGCGCCATCAGGATATCGAGCAGCCGCTGGACGCGCACCGCCCGCCCGCTGCCGATGTTGTACGCCTCGCCCGGCTCCGCGTGCAGCGCGGCGAGCTCGTAGGCGCGCGCCATATCGCGCACGTCGGTGAAGTCGCGCTCGGCCGCGAGGTTGCCGACGCGCATCAGCGGCGGCTGGAGGCCGGCCTCGATCCGCGCCACCTGCGCTGCGAAGGCCGAGGCCACGAAGGCGTCGCTCTGGCGCGGGCCGATGTGGTTGAAGGGCCGGAGCCGGACGGTGCGCAGGCGGTGGCTGATGAAGTACTGCAGGGCGAGCAGGTCCTGCGCCGCCTTGCTCACCGCGTAGGGGTTGACCGGGCGGAGCGCGGTGTCCTCGTCGATCGGCAGGTCCTCGGGGCGGACGGCGCCGTAGATCTCGTTGCTGCCGGCGATCAGCACCAGCGGCTCCTGGCGCAGCTTGAGGATCGCCTGGAACAGGTGGGCCTGCGCCGAGAGGTTGGCGGTGAGCGTGCCGACAGGGTCGGCGAACGAGCGCGGGACGTTGGACTGGCCGGCGAGGTGGAAGATCACCTCCGGCCGCGCGCTCTCGAGCGCCGAGACCACCTGCTCGAAGCTGAGCATGTCGGCGCAGATATAGCGGACGCGCCCGGCCAGCTGGCTGAGCGCGAGCGCCGGCTGGCGGGCCAGCCCCCAGACCTCCCAGCGATCGGAGGCCAGCAGGTGCTCGGCGAGGTGCCCGCCGACGAAGCCGTTGATCCCGGTGATCAAGACGCGCATATGGCTACTATAACGGAAAGGCCGATACGGCGCAAGCCGGCGGCAATTGCAGTTTGTTCATTAGGCGTGTGCGGTGGCTTCGCCCCCGCGCCCCCGGAGGGGAGGGTGGTGTCTCCTTCCCATTATCCTCTCTTCCCGCGGCTCTGCGGCGACTGCGTCGCCGCAGAGCCGCGGAAAAAAGAGTTCC
>CALJIC010000116.1 GCA_937974195.1 uncultured Roseiflexaceae bacterium
TCCCGGCGAAAGCAGCCCAGGATCTCCTGCGGCCCTCCGAACCTCCTGGCGAAAGCAGCGCGCTGGTTGCGGCCGCCGATCTCGCCGGCAAAGACCCCTGGCGTCTATCCAACGCCAGGGGACTCCACCATCGGCGGCTAGCGCGCAGCGCATGCGCTACTTCGGCGCGACCCGCAGGTCCAGCACCACGCGGACATCCGCACGGTCGAAGATCAGGAGGGCCGGCGCCGAGCGCTCCGCGATGCGGTACACCAGCACCCCGCTCGCCTTCGTCCCCTGGTAGAACGTCCCGCCCTCGAAGTAGTTGTCCAGCCCGTAGGTGGCCGAGTCCACGTCGTGCGTCTGCCCGTCCAGGTCGATCAGGTCGAACGACGCCGAGTTGGCGAAGAACGTGTCCCGATAGCCGTCATCGTAGCCGGTGTTGGCCACCTCGATGGCAAACACCACGTACTTGAAGCCGTCGCCGGCCCTGCTGAAGCGCCCGAGCTCCGTGCGGTACTCGAACCCCGTGGCGCTGATCTGGATGCCGCCCTCGTTCACCTGCCACAGCCCGGCGGGCATGCGCCGGCGGTACTGCTCGAGCACCTCGGGCGGCTGGATCTGCGGCGCCGGCGGCTGCTCGGGCGCCGGGGCGGGCTCCGGGGCGGGCTCCGGGGCCGGCGCGGCGGCCTCGCGCAGCTCGTTGCCGAGGAGGCCGAGCAGCACGTTGTAGGGCGGCTGGTTCTCGGGGTGCAGCTCGAAGCGGGCGCGCTCGAACCACTGCACCTGGTACTGCCGGCCATCGCCGAGCGTCTCCGTCACCAGGCCGCTCAGCGGCAGGCCGAAGAGCGCCAGGCTCTCCGCCTCGCTCGTGCCCGCGCGCCCATCCAGCTCCAGCCCGCTCGCGCGCCAGGCCCGCAGGATCTCGCCGCAGACGCTGTGGCCGGTCTCGGGGAAGAAGCGGCAGCCCGGCTGCGGCCCGCTCTTCGGGAAGGCGAACCAGTCGCGGCCCTGCTGCGCCAGCCGGTCGGCGCCGAGCCGGCCGAGCAGCACGTCGAAGGGCGGCTGGTTCTCGGGGTGCAGCTCGAGCCGGTTGCGCTCGAAGTTCTGGGCCTGGATGGGCCGGCCCTCCACGACGATCTCCTGCTGCGGGCCGATCGGGAAGCCGAACACCGGCAGCCCGCCGTTCTGCTCCCAGAACTGGCGGATGCGCCCGCTGATGCAGTACCCGGTCTCCGGGAAGCAGCGCTCGCCGCTCTGGGCGCTGGCCACGCCGGGCGCTGCGGCGGCCACGAGCGCCACGAACATGAGGATGGCCGTCAGTGTGTGTCGCATACGCTCCTCCTGTCTCAGTCGCCCCGCTTCGGTGAGGCGTCACATGCTCAGTGTAGTGAGGAGCGCGCGCACAAATGCGGACATACCGATCGGAACTGCGGCGCTCTCACGCCTTCCGAAGAAGGGCCTCCGGCTCCTGAGCCCGCGGAAGCTCCGGCCGCGATGGCGCCGCTTCGCACACATGTTCGACGCATGCTATACTTGCTTCACGCTGGCGCGAATAGGAGGAGGCACCATGAAACTGCTGCTCACGTCCGGGGGCGTCACCAACCCGAGCATCCGCGGCGCGCTGATCGACCTGCTGGGCAAGCCGATCACCGAGTCGACCGCGCTCTGCATCCCGACGGCGCAGTGGGGCCACCCGATGTGCGGGCCGGCCTCGGCGCGGGGCTTCGTCGTCGGCAACCCACCCTGGAACCTGACCAGCCTGGGCTGGAAGTCGGTCGGCCTCCTCGAGCTCACCGCGCTGCCCAGCATCGGCGAGGAGCGCTGGGCCCCGTGGGTGCGCGAGGCCGATGTGCTGCTCGTGGACGGCGGCGACGCGACGTACCTGTGCCACTGGATGCGGGAGTCCGGGCTGGCGGATCTCCTGCCCTCGCTGCCCGAGACGGTCTGGGTGGGCCTGAGCGCCGGCAGCATGGTGATGACCCCCCGCATCGGCGCCAGCTTCGTGGAGTGGCAGTCCGCGCCGGACGACAGGACGCTGGGGGTCGTCGACTTCTCGATCTTCCCGCACCTGGACTACCCCGGCTTCGCGGGGAACACCATGGCCGCGGCGGAGCGCTGGGCGGCCGAGATCGGGGGCCCGGCGTACGCGATCGACGACGCGACCGCCATCAAAGTGGCCGGCGGCGCCGCCGAGGTGGTCTCCGAGGGGCGCTGGAGGCTGTTCGCGCCCTAGCGGCACAGCGCGCTCCTCGCCGCCCAGGACACAAGGCGTGGCGAGATGGGACTGCGGCGCCCGCGGCCGCTCGCCGGCCCTATCGCGAGAGGAGGTCTTCCATCATGCGACCCCTTCGGTACTCCATCAACATCTCGTTGGACGGGTGCTGCGACCATCAGGCGATGGCCCCCAATGAGGAGCTGCACCACTACGCGGCAGAGAGCATCGCCCAGGCCGACGCGCTCATCTTCGGCCGGGTGATATACGAGCTGATGGAGACGGGCTGGCGGCCGTTCGCGGAGACGGGCGTGAGGCCCGACTGGATGGAGCCCTGGATGGAGCCCTTCGCCCGGACGATCCACACGGCGAAGAAGTACGTCGTGTCGAGCACCCTGGACCGGGTCGACTGGAACGCGGAGCTCGTGCGCGGCGATGTGGGCCAGGCCGTCCAGCGGCTGAAGCAGGAGCCGGGGCGCGGGCTGTTCGTGGGCGGCGTGAAGCTGCCGCTCGCGCTGGCGGAGCTGGGGCTGATCGACGAGTACGAGTTCGTGGTGCACCCCAAGCTCGTGGGCCACGGGCCGCGGGTGTTCGCCGGGCTGTCGAAGTATGTCGATCTGGAGCTGGTGAGCCAGCGGGAGTTCGGCTCAGGGGCGGTGGCGATGCGGTATAGGCCGAAGCAGGCCGATGCGGTCTAGCGCGGCGCTTCGCAGCTTCCTCCATTCGCGGACCCATCGCCCGAAATGACTTCGGTCGAAATCGCGGAGTCCCGGTCGACTACATGGTGCGAGCGCGGTGTGTGCTCGCAGCGGCTGTGCCCGTGGTGAACGCCCGCAAGGGCGAAAAGGAGGACAGACATGGCGGATCTAGCGAAGAACACCGTTTGCCTGTGGTTCGACCGGGATGCAGAGGAGGCCGCGCGCTTCTACGCCGAGATATTTCCCGATACGCGTGTGACGGCGGTGCGCCGCGCCCCGGGCGACTATCCATCGGGGAAGCAGGGCGATGTGCTGTCGGTCGAGTTCACGCTGATGGGCGTCCCGTGCATCGCGCTCAACGGCGGCCCTGAGTTCAAGCACAGCGAAGCCTTCTCGTTCCAGGTCACAACCGAGGACCAGGCCGAGACAGACCGGTACTGGAACGCGATCGTCGGGAACGGCGGCGAGGAGAGCGTGTGCGGCTGGTGCAAGGACAGATGGGGTCTGTCCTGGCAGATCACGCCGCGGGCGCTGACGCAGGCGCTCGGCGACCCCGACCCCGCCGCTGCCAAGCGCGCGTTCGATGCGATGATGGGGATGACCAAGATCGACATCGCCGCGATCGAAGCGGCGCGCCGCGGCTGACGGGCGGCACGCGCATCCGGCCGCCCGCCTCTGAAGGACTCTGGGGAGGAGAAAGCCTCCCCAGCGTCTGCCACATTCAGGCGGGCGGTACGGCCGCGCAGCTCCAGAAAGGGGAAACGCTATGGCGCTTATGCGCATGGACAACGTCGGCATCGTGGTGGAGTCGCTCGACACCGCCATCGCGTTCTTCGGCGAGCTCGGCATGCAGCTCGAGGGGCGCGGCACCATCGAGGGCGAGTGGGCCGGGCGCGTCACCGGGCTGGGCCGCCAGCATGTCGAGGTGGCCATGATGGTCACGCCCGACGGCCACAGCCGGCTCGAGCTCTCGCGCTTCCTCGACCCGCCTGTCGTCGCCGATCATCGCAACGCCCCCGTGAACGCGCTCGGCTACCTGCGCGTGATGTTCGCCGTGGACGACCTCGATGACACGCTCGCCAGACTCCGCGCCCACGGCGCGCAGGTGGTCGGCGATGTGGTCCGGTACGAGGACGCGTATCGGCTCTGCTACATCCGCGGGCCCGAAGGGCTGCTCATCGGGCTCGCCGAGCCGCTCGGGCAGGGCGCCTCCGCATAGGCGCGGAGGAGCTTCTGCCGCGCGGCAGCGGGTGTATCCCAATCGGGGTATCATGCCGGCGTCAGGAAGGCATGCCGCCTGCGCCGGTCGGGCGCGATCGCCCGCGTGAAAGGAATGAGGTCGCCAGTGGAATGGGAGGCGCTCAAGCAGTGGGGCGACGACGTCGCTCGCATCGAACGGCTCGCCGGCGGGGTGGCCAACGACGTGTGGAGCGTGCGCGTCAACGGGCAGCTCGCAGTCGCCCGCCGCGGGGCCAGGAGCGACGCGGATCTCACGTGGGAGACTGAGCTTCTCCAGTACCTCGACCGCGCGGGGATGGCGGTGCCGGTGCCGATCCCGACGACGGACGGGCGGCTGTTCGCCAGCGGCGTGGTGGTGATGACCTACGTCGAGGGCAGGTCGCCCGAGACAGAGGCCGACTGGCGCCGGGTGGCCGACACGCTCCGCCAGCTGCACCGGCTGACGCAGGGGTGGCCGCAGCGCCCGGGCTGGCGCTCGTCGACCGACCTGCTGCACGCCGAGACCGGGACGAAGATCGACCTCCGCGCGATGCCGTCCGAGGGCGTCGCGCGGTGCCGAGCGGCGTGGGCGCGGCTCGCCGGACGCCCGACCTGCGTCGTCCACGGCGACCCCAACCCGCGCAACATCCGCCTGACCGCCGAGCGGGTCGCGCTGATCGACTGGGACGAGGCGCACGTCGACGTCCCCGAGCTCGACCTGGCGCTGCCCTACAACGCCGCCGGGCTCGACGACGAGGCGTACGACATCGCCTCCCAGGCGTCGGCCGCGTGGGAGGCCGCCGTCTGCTGGGACGACGAGTACTCGATCAGGCGGCTCGCCGAGGTTCGGCCGGTCTGAGCGGCGGCTGCAAGCCGGGCGGCGCTAGCTGGTGCGGAACGGCGCCACCAGCGCGCGTACAGCCTCCGTCGAGCCCCAGTCGTAGTCGAACATCGCGATCAGCGCCATGTGCTGGCGAAGGTGCAGCAGCGGCAGGCGCTCGAGCCAGCCCGGCTCACGGCCGGTCAGCTCGCCGTACACATCGAAGAACCGCCGCGCCTCCGGCGGATGCGGAGAGCACCACAGGTGGCTTATGTCAACGTCGGCCCACATGTACGACACGGCGGGATCGATCACCGCCGGCTCACCGTCCGCCGTCGCCATGATGTTCTGCATCCAAAAGTCACCGTGAGTGAGACACGCGGGCTGCGCCGGCAGCAGGTCCGGCAGGCGGTCGCAGAGCCGCTCCAGGGCCCGCCGGTCTGCCGCGTCGAGCTTCTTCTGCACGCGCGGCTCCGGCAGCCACCGCAGCACGCGCTGCTGCGCGAAGAACCGGAAGCCATCGGTGTCCCAGGCGTTGTGCTGCCGCCACCTGCCCAGCCAGTTGTCGTGCGCCCAGCCAAACCGGTCCGACACAGTGGCTGTGTGCATGCGGGCCATCTTGTAGGCGAGGCGCTCCCAGAAGTCAGGCGTCTGCGGCCGCGGCTGCAGCGCCGACAGGACCAGGGCGTCAGCGGAGACGTGCACGACGTCTGGCGTCGCCAGGCCGCCGAGCTCACGCAGCGCCTGCAGGCCCTCCGCCTCCAGCGTGAACAGCGTGTCGTCCGGCGGGGACTCAAACGTCTTCACGAACACCCTGGCGCCGGAGCGCCGGATCGCGAGGCCGGCCACCGCGGCCAGGCCCTCGGCCGACACCTCCACGCTGACCACATCGTCAATGCCCGCGTCGCGGAGCCGCCGCAGCAGGAGGCCGGCCGCCCCACTGGCCGGGCTATCGGGCGCGTCTGAAGTCGCCTCCGTCCCCTCAGGAACCTGCTTCGTCATCGTCTACTCCAGAGTGAAGCTCACGACGTACCGCTCTCGTCCTCAGGCGGCAGGCGGCCGATCCGCTCGTAGCGCCGCTGCTGCAGCTCCCAGCGCCGCCAGTTGCCGAACATATCCGGATAGGGCGGCAGCGCATCCGTCACGCCGCGGCCGATGCGGTCCACCAGCGCCAGATCGTCGGCGGCCAGCGTCCAGCCGACTGCCCCCGCGTTCTCTTCGATCTCCCGCACCGTGCGCGCCCCGACCAGCGCCGCGCTCACTCCCGGCTGCGCCACTAGCCAGTTCAGCGCGACCTGAGCAACGCTCTTGCCGTACCGCTCCGCGATCGGCCGCAGCTGCGCCACCGCCTCCAGGCAGCGGGCGTAGTGCTCGGGCTGGAACAGCACCGTCGTCGGGCGCTGGTCGCCGGGAGGAAAGACCGTCTCGCTGGTCAGGTGCCCGGTCAACAGCCCTTGCGCCAGGCTGCTGTAGGTCATGATACCGATCGAGCGCTCGCGGCAGTAGGGCACCTCCGCGCGCTCGCAGAAGCGCCAGAAGAGATTGTAGGGCGGCTGCAGCACATCGACGCGGCCGTAGCGGCTGGCCTCGTCCAGCTCATCGACCGTGAAGTTCGACACACCGATGGCGCGGATGTATCCCGCCTCGCGCAGCCGCTCCAGCTCGCCAATCGCATCGGCGATCGGCAGGTCAATGTTGGGCCAGTGGATGAAATAGACATCGATGTAGTCGGTGCCGAGCCGGCGGCAGGAGCCCTCGAACGCCGCCCGGATCTCGTGGGGCCGCAGATGGTCGGCGGCGACCTTGTCGGCGATGACCACCTCGTGGCGGCGCCCGGCGATCGCGCGGCCGACGACCTCCTCGGCGTGCCCGTGGGCATAGGCCTCGGCCGTGTCGATCAGGGTCACGCCCAGGTCGATCGCGCGGTGGATGGTGCGGATCGCCTCGGCGTCGTCGGTGCCGCCCCACCACTCGCCGCCCATCGGCCAGGTGCCGAGCCCGATGACCGACGTCTGGACGCCGCTCGTTCCCAGTGGTCGCAGCTCCATCGCGCCCTCCTCTCCTGTATGACGGGATGCTTCGAAGAGACTCTACACGCATCCGCCCTCACGCGCCAGAGATACAGCGTCTCACCTCTGTCAGCCAGGGAGGCATTGAGACCATCACGCGCCGGGAACCGGCAGACCTGCGCGGGATCCCGAGCGTTGTTCACTTCGAGCGCGAGATCGTCGGCGAGGGCCTGTGGCTTGCCGCCGGTGCGGATGCGCTCTTTCCAGAGCGAGCTCTGTAGTGAGTCTGCGGCCCACTACAGAGCTACGTATATGAGTACCCCGAACAGCGGCCATGATCTGATGCGCGAGGGGAGCGTGCAGCAGGGTGCTCCGCCGGACAGATCACGCCGGCTGCAGGCCGGCGAAGGGCTGCGGCGTCGGCCGCGTGCGCCCCAGCGCCGCCCGGCCCCACAGCCACAGCGCGCCCAGCGCCAGCAGCACCACCGCCAGGACGACGAGCGTCCCCAGCCAGGGCACGGCGCTCAGGATGACGTACAGGACGAGCCCCACGGCGAGCGGGGCCGCCGGCCGCTCGGCCCAGGCCGGCACTGTGCGCCGCAGCAGCCAGCGCCCGGCCACGAAGGCGACGATCCCCTGCGCGACGTAGGCGCTGAAGCCGATGTAGCCGATGATCAGCGCCGCGACTCCGACCAGGCCAGCGCCCACGGCCATGCCGGCCAGCCCGCCGAGCGTCAGTGAGCCAAAGATACCCGCGAGGACGATCGTCAGGATCAGCAGGCCGACGACGGCGACGATGAAGCCGACAAACGCCACCGCCCCCCAGCCGAGGCTCGGCAGCGGCCGCTCCTCCACCGTATCGGCCAGGCGGCGCGTCCACGCCGGCGCGAGCCACAGCAGCAGCAGCCCGACCAGCGCCAGCCCGGCGAGCCGCCGGACAGCGTTGAGCCAGGGCGTCGCCGGCGCGGCTGCCGCAGCCCCTCGCGGCGCCGTCGCCGCAGAGCGGTCGAACGCGACGCCGCCCGCGATCTGCGCCGCAGTAGCGATGTCGGCCTCGGTCGTCGAGCGGTAGGTCAGCCTGCCGCCGATCCGCGCCGTGTCGGCGACGGTGAGGTTCGGCCGCACCGCCGGGATCGGCAGCTGGCCGGCCGGCGCGAACTGGACTGCCGCCGCGGCCGCGTCGCCGCTGACGGTCACATCGACATCGCCGCCGACGGCGCCGCGCAGCTCCATGCGGTCCAGCCCGCCCAGCACGCGCTGGCCGACCTGGCCGGCCAGCAGCGCCTGATAGGCGCCCAGCAGCACGTCGCCCTGCACAGCGCTGCCCGCCTGGGTCTCCAGGCTCAGGCCGCCGATGACGAGATCGCCGTTCACACGCGCGCCCGGCGCGAGCCTGATCGCCTGCCCCGCGGCGCGCACGTCGTCGCTCACCACGCCGTTGACTACGATGCTCTGCCCGGCGACCAGCAGGTCGCCGTTGACCGTGCCGTTCAGGGTGACCATGCCCCCGATGGCGACCAGGTCGCCGTTGATCGTGCCATCGACGACCACGGTGTCGCCGGCAACGTACAGGTCGCCGTTGACGACCTCGCCGCGCCCGATGATGACATTGTCGCCGCCGCGCGTGTCGGCTGCGCGGGCGGGCACTGCCAGCAGTGCAAGCAGCGCCGCCGCCGCCAGAACGAGGAGCCTGCCATTCCTTCGAAAGATGCTCATCGTATTTTCCAATCCTCTGTAACCGCCGTTGCAGATACGTTCGCGCTCGCGCCGTTCGGTGCGCGCCGTCCATCACGCCTGCTCGAAAGGCGCCCGCTGACCACAGCGTAGCGATAAACCACGCGCCTCGTCGTCTATCGAAAGGTGGAGCCGCGGGTGTAGCGGCGCGGCGATTCGTGGTGACCAAGAGGCAGACGGTGGGACGCGAGCTCACGCTGCTGCAGCGTCGCCATTTGAACGGACGAGCTGAGCGAACCCTCAGCCGCAGTCGCGCGAGCAGAGGATGGGGACACCGCCCGCGGTGGCCAGCATCACGCTGCTGGTGGTCCTCAGGCGGCGCGGACTGGTGGGGCAGTTCCAGAGCGTCGTGGGGATCGAGATGGCGTTCACCTCGGCGGCGATCTCGTTCGGGAGCTTGTTCGTAGTGCGAGGCGTGCTCCAGCAGCGCGTCCGAGCAGGCTACCAGCCGGGCAATCACGCCCGGCGCATTCGTCAGCGTTGGATGATGAGAACCGCTTACGCACTGATCTCTTGCAGCTGCGCCCACGAGAGCGCTTGCCCCCAGAACGGAAAGAGCGCCTCGAACAGCTGCTGCTTCTGCTCTAAGCTGCCTGAAAAGGTGTCCACTCCCTCGGACAGAACCTTGACCTGGTAGCCTCGATACTTCAATTCCTGCAGCGTGCTCAGCACACAGATTTCGAGCATCACGCCGATCAGGATGATCTCCTGGTCTGCGGATGGTGCTCCGATGGTTGTCCGGAGCCACGCGCTGAAGGCGTCTGGATCAGGATATGGTTCCCCTGGCCGCTGGTCTGCTCGTCCAGCGCCCGCACGTGTCCAAGCCGGTGAGGGCGCGGCTTTCACCCACACGGATGGATGTTTCAGATCGGCGGGGATGAGCGATTGATATCCCCACTCGCCTGGCACACAGCCGGAAGAGCTGCCTCGCTCGGCTGATCGATAGTCGGAAATGATCTCAGCGATACGATACCCACGTTCACGCACAAATGGGAGGAGTTTCTGTGTGATGAACGGCACGCACGGGCGGGGACGATAGAGTGCGCCGCCTTCAGCGCAGAATGCGTTCTGGAGATCGACCGAGACGATATGGATTGCCATCGTACACCTCTACCGTCGCGTTTCAGTTAACTATTGCGCCGGCAGCGTTTTCGCAGAACAGGCGCGGTGTTCGCTGCGGCAGATCAAGCCGGACGGTCATCAGCTGCCCTCGCTCGGGCTCCTCTATCGCTTCCCCGGCAAGCGAACGACGCCAAAGGTGGCGGCAGCCTATTGACAAGAAATCGATATATCGTTATACTCGATGATAACGACATATCGTTATCGCCACTCGCACATGTAGCGTTACTGAAAGGAGCGACCCATGGCTGCGACCGATCCGACGCGCCGCACGGCGACCCCGCCCTGGCGTGGCTTTCATCATATCGCGCTGGTCACGCCAGACCTGGACGCCACGATGAAGTTCTACACCGAGGTGCTTGGAATGCATGTTACCGCGGTGTTTCCCGCCAGCGATCGAAACGGGCGGCATTGCTTCATCAAGCCCGGCGAGACCGAGGCGTGGGGCCTCCACGTCTTCGAGCAGCCCGACGTCCAGCTCTTCCCGTACCCGGCCGATATGCAGCGGTTCGTCTTCGTCCCCGGCGCACTGCAGCACATTGCGTTCGCGCTCCCGAGCCGGGCCGACGCCGAGGCGCTGCGCGAGCGGCTGAGCGCATTCGGCATTCCGACGACGCCGATCAACACCATCGGGCCGATTCAAAACATGCTCTTCCGGGATAATAACGGCATCCTGCTGGAGGCCACCTGGCCGGCAGCAGACGACCAGTGAGGTCTACTACCGCGAGGCCGTCTGGCAGCAGTTGCCGCCAACCTGCCCATCAGCCGGCGCCGCTTCGGGCGGGCGAAGAGCTTCCGAAAGCGCACGACCCGCCTTCCAGCTCGGTCTGGAGCTCTTGCTGGAACAGCGCCATCTCAGATACACCCTATCGCTTACAGCTATGCTATGATGCGCTCCGCTGTTCGGAGGACCTTTGCTGCAGCGAGAGGTTGCCATGACGACGGAGACGGGCCGGGGTACGATCGACTGGCACGGATGGCTCGCGCGCTGGGACGCGCAGCAGACCGGGTATCTCCCCGAGCGCGAGGCGCGCTTCACGGCGATGCTGGATGTGCTCGAGGTGCTGCTGCCAGAGCGCTTCGTAGTGCTGGACCTGGCCTGCGGCCCAGGCTCGATCAGCCAGCGCGTGCTCTCGCGCTTCCCCGGCGCCACCAGCATCGCCGTCGATATCGACCCCGTGCTGCTCACGCTCGGCCGGAACGCCCTGGGCACCTTCGACGGGCGGCTGCGCTGGGTCGAGGCCGATCTGCGCGACGCGAACTGGATGGACGCGCTGGAGGGCGCGCAGGTCGACGCGGTGCTGAGCACGACCGCGCTGCACTGGCTCGCCGGGCCGGACCTCGTCCGCCTCTACAAGGACCTCGGCGCGCTGCTGCGGCCGGGCGGGCTGTTCCTGAACGGCGATCACATGCGCTTCGGCCCGCACCTGCCGACCTTCAACACGCTGGCGAGCGCCGTCAAGGAGCGCATCGCGCGCGAGTCGTTCGGCCAGGGCGGCGTCGAGGACTGGGAGGCCTGGTGGAAGGCGCTGGCGGCTGAGCCGGGCATGGCCGAGCTGCTCGCAGAGCGCGCGCGCCGCTTCCCCGAGGCCAACCACGACGACACCGCGCCGATCTTCGACGTGCACGTCGCCGCGCTGCGTGACGCCGGCTTCCGCGAGGTGGGCGTGGTGTGGCAGCGCCTCGATAATCGGGTGCTGCTCGCGGTGCGGTGATCGGCGCACCGCGAGCAGCGAGCCTCCTGCGCGGGTGGAGAGCGGCGCCGGCGGCGGCACGCTTGCTGCCACTCTCCACGCTGCGAACACTTCCTTCAGCAGCTTGAGCCGGCATTGCTCGGCCCCGGCGTGATAGGCAGCCCCCGCGACTGCGTCAGCCCGCGGAGACGATGCGCCGCGCTGTGAGCGGGTGCCCCGCCCAGTCGAGCTGAATCACCTCCACAGGCCGGCCCGCCGGGCCGACGAACTCCAGCTCGACCTCGCCCTTCATCGAGGCGAGGAAGCGCGTGTCCGACAGCGCGCGCATCGGAGCCGGCCGCAGCCCGGTAACCGCCGCCTCGAGGCCCGCGCCGGCGCGCCGCACCTCCAGCACCGAGCGCCGGCCCGCGAAGGAGAGCTCGTAGCGCCCGGTGAAGTCGTCGAAGCGCGCCGGGTCCGCGGCGACGAACTGCCGCGCGCTCGGGAGATCGTACGGCTGCCCCAGCCCGATCGCCGCCAGGTCGTCGGCGATCGCCTGGAACGGCGCGCCCTCGACATTCGCCAGGACGACCACCGTCAGCGCCTCGGCCGGGTAGTGGGCGCTGACGGAGACGAAGCCGAAGGTGCCGCCACTCGCCTCCAGGTACGGCCGCCCGTGACGCTCGCCCACCAGCAGCCCGTAGCCGTAGCCGCCGAGATCGTGGTGCGCGTGGGCCGCCGTGAGCAGCGCCCGCGATTCGCCGCTGATCAGCCGGCCGTCCATCAGCGCCAGCCAGAAGCGGTGCAGGTCGCCGGCCGTCGCGTGCATCCCTCCCGCGGCGTGCTGGTTCGCGTTGGCGATGTGGGCCGCCCGCTGGAGCGGGTCCAGGGAGGCGTAGCCGGCCGCGTGCTGCGGCACCACCTCGTCGTCGGACGCCATGCCGCTCTGCGACAGGCCCGCCGGGACAAGCACGTGCTGGCGGAGGTAGTCCCGGTACGGCAGGCCGCTGATCTGCTCGATGATCGCCCCGAGCAGGATCCAGCCGGAGTTGCTGTAGCTGAAGGACGCACCAGGCTCGAACAGCAGCGGGCGGTCGCGGAAGCGGGCGATCAGCTCAGGAAGGCTGTGCGGCCGGGCCTGGCACGCCACGAAGTCCTCGGCCAGGATGTAGTCCGGCAGGCCGGAGGTGTTGCTGAGCAGGTGGTGGACGGTGATCTGCTCGCCCCGCGGGTAGCCGGGGAGAAAGCGAGCGATCGGATCGTCGACCCGCAGCCTGCCCGCGTCCGCCAGCGTGAGGATCGCCACGGCGGTGAAGAGCTTGGTCTGCGAGCCGATCCGGAAGCGCGTGGCGGGCCGGTTCGGCACCTGGTGGGCGGCGTCGGCCAGGCCGTAGCCCCTCTCGAACAGCACCTGCCGCCCGCAGGCCAGCAGCGCCACGCCGCTGAACCGGCGGAGGGCGTGCTGGGCCCGGAGGTAGCGGTGGCAGGCGTGGGCGATGCGGATGCGCTCGAACATCAAGAGCTCCTCGCTAGTGGGCGCGGCGCCCCACACGTTCAGCGGGCCTGCATCGGGAACAGGCCGAGCTGGACGAGCATGGCCATCTGGTCGAACACGCCCCAGTGCTCGACGATCTGGCCGCCGGCGATGCGGAAGATGCTGAGCTTGTCGGCCGCGAACGCGCGGCCGGTGGCCGGGCGGCCGAGGAAGGGCGCGGTGTTGGTGCCGCGGACGGTCACCCGCGCGGCCACGCGGTCGCCGCTGGCGAGCAGCTCCTCGACCTCGAAGCGCAGGTCGGGGCAGCCCTGGCGCAGCAGGTCATACTTCTGCTTGAGGCTGTCGCGCACGGGCGGGAGGCCGGGCACGATCTCGTGCTCGCGGTAGTCGGCGGCCACCAGCGTGTCGAGCAGGTCCCAGTCGGCGCAGCTTAGGGCGTCGGTGAAGAAGCGGCGGACGATCGTCTCGTTGTCGGTGGACATGGGGTTTCCCTCCGGTTCAGTAACATGCGCTGCTGCATGGAAGTCACTGGCAGTATACATACATTTATGAATGTATGCAATCCGTCGTGAGACCGATCCGCCCGGTTTGCGCCACCGCGGGCGCCGCGCTATACTCGCATGCGGGCATGTATGTAACGTGAGGGACCGATGCGCAGGACGAAAGCCGAGGCCGAGCGGACGCGGCAGCAGCTGCTGGACGCCGCGCTGCGGGTCTTCGGGCGGCAGGGCTACGACGCCACCACCCTGGAGGATATCGCCCGCGAGGCCGCCGTCACCCGCGGGGCGATCTACTGGCACTTCAAGGGCAAGGCTGAGCTGTACCAGGCCCTGCTCGCCGAGCGCCAGGGGCCGGCAGCCGGCGTGCTCGCCACAGCGCTCGCCGCGGACGAGCCGCCGCTGGAGCGGCTGCGGGCGCTGATCACACGCACCATCACGCTGCTGGAGGAGGACGCGAGCTACCGGGCGGCGATGGAGCTGACCCTCTTCAAGACCGGGGCGGCGCCGGAGCTGGCGTCAGCGCTCGCGAAGAAGGTCGCCGGGCTCCGGGACCTGCGCCAGTCGCTGGCCGACCTGATCCGCGCCGGGCAGCAGCGGGGCAGCATCCGCCCCGAGCTCGACCCGGAGATCGCGGCGACGACCATCCTGAGCCTGCTCAACGGCGTCGCGCTGACCTGGCTGCTCGACCCGGAGGCCTTCTCTCCGGCGGCGCAGGCGGCGGAGATCGCCAACACGGCGCTGATGGGAATAGCGGCGCCCCAGGCACCCGGCTCGTGAAGCGACTGCGAGGAACACTCCCATGCATATCAGCCACATGCACTGGCAGCAGGTCGAGGCGTGCCTACGAAACGACGACCGGGCGGTGCTCCCGCTCGGCTCCACCGAGCAGCACGCCTACCTCAGCCTGAGCACCGACAGCATCCTCGCAGAGCGCGTCGCCGTCGAGGCGGCAGAGCCGCTGGGGGTGCCGGTCTTCCCGGTGCTCGCCTACGGCCTCACGCCCTACTTCCGCGCCTACCCCGGCACGATCACGCTCCGCGTCGAGACCTACCTGCGCGTGGTCCGTGATCTGCTCGATGGCCTGTACAACCAGGGGTTCCGCCGCATCCTGATCGTCAACGGCCACGGCGGCAACGCCCCCGCGCAGGCGCTGGTCGACGAGTGGCTGCTCGAGCACACAGGCGCGCAGGTGAAGTGGCACAACTGGTGGAACGCGCCGCGCGTCTGGGCGAAGGTCCAGTCGATCGACCCGGTCGCCTCGCACGCCTCGTGGATGGAGAACTTCCCGTGGACCCGGCTCCCGGGCGTGGCCCAGCCGCAGGAGCAGAAGGCGCCGGTCGACGTCGCAGCGCTGCGCCAGCGCGGGGCGGCGGCGGTGCGCGCCGGGCTCGGCGACGGCAACTTCGCTGGCCGCTACGAGCGCAGCGACGACGAGATGCTGGCGATCTGGGCCGAGGCAGTCGCCGAGACCCGCGCGCTCATCGAGGGGCCGTGGGCGTGAGCGCGAGCCCGGGGCGCGAGCGTGCCGGCGCGTGGGCTGCGGCTGGCCGGGCGGCCGGCGTGCTCATCGGCGCCGGCGCTGCCATCCCGCTCCTGGCGCTCGCGGCGCTGCTCCCCAGCACGCCGATCACGCCCAGCGGCGCTGGCTTCCTCGCAGCCAGCCTGCTGGGCGCCGTGGCGCTGCTGACGCTGCCCTGGCGCCGCCGTCGGCTGCGCTGGCTCGGCCGGCTGGCGCTCGCAAGCCTCGTCCTGCTCGTCGGGCTGCGGCTCACCCTCCACCCCCGCTCCCCCGCGCTGTCGCTGATGACCGGTCCGGCGCTGGGCGAGCCGCGCCTGGCCAGCCGGCTGTTCGACGAGCAGGACATCGTGCTGTTCGGCGAGCGTGTCGCGGCCCGCCTGGGGCTGATATCAGCCCGGGAGGACGCCGGCCTCGCCAAGGCGCTCCACCGCGGCTACCGGGACATGCAAAGCGAGGGCGCCACCACCCTCTCGCCGTTCCTCCACACCGCGCTCGGCCAGCAGCGCCCCGAGAGCTTCGACCTGCTGCTTGCCGAGCCACCGGGCTCCTCTCCGGCGCGCGCCGCGGTGATCTTCCTCCACGGCTACAGCGGCAACTTCGCTCTCCAGTGCTGGCTCGTCGCGCGCCCGGCGCGCAGCCTGGGCGCCATCACTGCGTGCCCCTCGACCGGCGTGCGTGGCGACTGGTGGAGCGCGCCGGGCAGGCAGATTGTGCGAGCGACGCTCGACCTGCTGCGCGAGCGCGGGGTTGAGCGGATCTATCTCGCGGGCATCTCGAACGGCGGTGTCGGGGTGAGCCGCCTGGCGCCGGAGCTCCGAGACGAGCTGGCGGGCCTGATCCTGATCTCCGGCGCCGACCCCTCGGTCGCGCCGCCCGCGCTGCCGCTGCTCGTCCTCCACGGCGCGCAGGACGAGCGGGTGCCGGCGGATGTCGCGGGGCAGTATGTGTCAGCCGCGGGCGGCGGCGCATCCGCGCACATCGTCGACGGCGACCACTTCGTGCTGCTCAAGCGCGCGGACGCGATGCAGGCGCTTCTCGCCAGCTGGCTGGCGCGGCAGGAGGCCGCGGCCGACGCTGGGCGCTGAGCCTCGCCGCAGGTGGGCGAGACGCAGGATGGCGCTTGCGCCTACCCTCCCAGCATCGCGCCGCAGTGGTGGCAGAAGCGCGCATTCTTGCGCACCTCCCGGTGGCACTGGCCGCAGGGCCCAGCTCATCTCGCGCGCCGGCGGAGCGGCGACGGCCGTGGCAGGCGCTGGGGCGGCCTCAGCTCGCGGCGCGAGCGGCTGCGCCATCGTGCCAGCAGGCAGCAGCACAAATCCGCCGATCAGGAACGGCA
>CALJIC010000117.1 GCA_937974195.1 uncultured Roseiflexaceae bacterium
GCGCGAGAGGGGTCGCAACCCCTCTCGCCCTCAAGCACACCGCACCGCGTACCTCACTGAAGTATAATACCTACCGGAAACCTGGGTAGTCACGGAGCACACGATGAGCGCAACCGACGCGGCGCGGCGGATCGCAGAGCTGACCGAACAGCTCCAGTTCCACAACTACCGCTACTACGTGCTGGACGATCCGATCGTCAGCGACGCAGAGTACGACGCGATGATGCGCGAGCTGCGCGAGCTCGAGGCCGCCCACCCGGAGCTCGCCTCGCCCGACTCGCCCACCCGGCGCGTCGGCGGCGCGCCCTCCGAGAAGTTCGCCAAGGTGCGCCACCCCGTCCCCATGCTCTCGCTCGGCAACGCCTTCGACGAGGACGGCCTGCGCGCCTGGCGCGACCGCATCCAGCGGCTGCTCGGCTCGAGCGCCCGCGTCGCCTACGTCTGCGAGCCGAAGATCGACGGCCTGGCCGTCGCGCTGACCTACGAGAACGGCCGCCTCGTCCGCGGCGCCACCCGCGGCGACGGCGAGACGGGCGAGGATGTCACGCCCAACCTGCGGACGATCCCGTCCATCCCGCTCACCCTGGGGGCGAGGGGCGTGGGGGCCGGCGACGGGCAGCCCTCGGTCCAGATCCCCACCTCCATCGAGGTGCGCGGCGAGGTCTACATGCGCATCGCCGACTTCGAGCGGCTCAACGAGCGCCTGGCCGCCGCCGGCGAGAAGGTGGCCGCCAACCCGCGCAACGCCGCCGCCGGCAGCCTGCGCCAGAAGGACCCGCACGTCACCGCCGGGCGGCCGCTGCGCTTCTTCGCCTACGGCGTCGGCCCGTTCCAGGGCGTCACGATCCGCTCGCAGTGGGAGCTGCTCGAGCTCTTCAGGCGCCTCGGCCTGCCCGTGAACCGCGACGCGCGGCGCTTCGAGGACTTCGAGGACGCCCTGCGCTACTGCCGCGAGTGGATGGCCCGCCGCGACGAGCTGCCCTACGAGGCCGACGGCATCGTCCTCAAGGTGGACAGCTTCGAGCAGCAGGAGGAGCTCGGCGTCGTCGGGCGCGACCCGCGCTGGGCGATCGCCTTCAAGTTCCCGGCCCGCGAGGCCGTCAGCCGGATGCTCGACATCGTCATCAACGTCGGCCGCACCGGCGTCATCACCCCCAACGCGGTGATCGAGCCGGTCACGATCGGCGGCGTCACCGTGCGCAACGCCACGCTGCACAACGCCGACTACATCGCCAGCCGCGACATCCGCATCGGCGACTACGTGACCGTCAAGCGCGCCGGCGATGTGATCCCGCAGATCATCGCGCCGATCGTGGGCCGCCGCGACGGCACCGAGCGCATCTGGACCATGCCGGCCGAGTGCCCGGCCTGCGGCACGCCCCTCGAGCGCCCCGACGGCGAGGTCGCCTACCGCTGCCCGAACTTCGGCATCTGCCCCGCCCAGCTCGTCCGGCGCGTCGAGCACTGGGTCTCGCGCGGCGCGATGGATATCGTCGGGCTCGGCGAGCGCCAGGCGCAGTTCTTCGTCGAGCGCGGCCTCGTCAAGGACGTGGCCGACCTCTACCGGCTCACCAAGGAGGACCTGAAGGACCTCGAGGGCTACGGCGAGAAGAAGATCGCCAACCTGCTCAGCGCGATCGAGGAGTCGAAGAACCGCCCGCTCTCCCGCCTCATCACCGGCCTCGGCATCCGCTTCGTCGGCGAGGTGGCCGCCCAGGCGCTCGCCGAGCACTTCGGATCGCTCGACGCGCTGGCCGACGCCACCGAGGAGCAGATCGACGCCGTGGACGGCATCGGCCCGGCGATCGCCCAGAGCGTCGTCCAGTTCTTCTCGGTGCCCGCCAACCGCGCGCTGATCCAGAAGCTCAAGGACGTCGGCGTGCAGACCGCGGTGCAGGCCCGGCGCGTCCAGGCCAGCGACGCGCTCGCCGGCAAGACGTTCGTGATCACCGGCACGCTGCCCAGCCTGACCCGCGAGCAGGCCGAGGAGCTGATCAAGTCCCACGGCGGCAAGGTCGCCGGCAGCGTCTCGAAGAAGACCAGCTTCCTGGTCATCGGCGCCGAGCCGGGCGGCACCAAGCTCAGCAAGGCCCAGGAGCTCGGCGTCCCGCTGCTCGATGAGGCCGGGCTGCTGGAGATGCTGGGCGAGGCGGCGCCCGCGGCGCCGCAGGAGCTCGATGAGGAGCCGCCGCGCCAGGGCCAGCAGATGGCGCTGGATCTGTGACGCGGGCGCCGGGCCTGGCGCAGCCCTCCGAGCGCTGGCTGACGATGTGCCCGGCGCCGCGCGGCCCCGCCGGGACGACCAACCAGGGTATGCTATGCGCCCCTTGCGCCCCCGGCTCCAAACGCCGCGCCACCTGCAGGCCGCGATCTACCAGCTCCAGGCCTTCTACGACCCGTTCTCGAGCGCCGTCGTCCCGCTGCTGGACGGGCTGGCGCGCCACCGCATCATCAGCCGCGGCGCGACCCAGCACGAGGTGCGGGTCGGCGGCGTGGCCGTCAACTACTACCAGCGCCTGATCTGGGGCCCGCCGCCGCCTCCCCCCTGGCCCGCGCGCCGCAACACGCCGGTCGTGCTGGTCCACGGCATCGGCGACAGCGCCCTCACCTGGGCGCTCGTCATGGGCCGCCTCGCCCGGCACCACGACGTCTACGCGCTGGACCTGCTCGGCCACGGGCTCTCGGGGCTGCCCGCCGGGCGGCACTACGCCACCGTGGACGAGCACGTCGCCGCGGTCGCCGGCCTCATCCGCCAGGTGGTCCGCCGCCCCGCGCTGGTGGTCGGCAACTCGCTGGGCGGAATGCTCGGCGTGCGCCTGGCCTGGGCCGAGCCCGAGCTCGTGCGCGGCCTGGTGCTGCTCAACCCCGGCGGCGCCCCGCTCGGCGGCCGCGCGACCTACGACGAGTTCTTCGCCAAGATCAGCGACACGCGCCTCAGCGCCGCCTACCGCGTCAGCGGCGAGCTGATCGGCCGCGTGCCGCGCCTGCTGCTCGTGCCGCTGCTGCGCAGCCTGCAGCACATGTTCCAGCGCCCGGTCATCCTCGAGGCCTACGGCGCGAGCGACGACAGCGTCTTCCTCAGCCCCGAGCACCTGCGCCGCCTGCCCGTCCCGGCCGGCCTGATCTGGGGCCTGCGCGACCGCTTCCTGCCCGAGGGGTCGTTCGGCTTCTTCGATGAGAACCTCCCGGGCGCGCCGCGGCTCCTGCTCCCGCGCTGCGGCCACCTGCCCCAGCGCGAGTGCCCGCTGCGGGTCGTGCGCTTCGTCCTCAGCTTCGCCGACCGCCTGGACGCCCTCTCCCTCTGAGCCGGACGGTTCGGAAAGCCACACGCCCTCCAGCGTTCCTTTCCGAAGGCGTGTGGCATTCCATCCCACCAGCTGCTCGTCTCAACCAAACTAAGCATTGCAGCGCATCAGTCTGTGCCTGGGGGCACGGGCATCGGTGGAGGTGGGCATGACAACGGGCAGATGGGCACGGTACGCGTTCCCTTGCGGGTCCAGGGCCGCAGGCCCTGGAATCTTTCTGTCGGAAGGTGAGGCGAGCCGCAGGCCAACTGCTCGTCTCAACCAAACTAAGCATTGCAGGGCATCAGCCTGTGCTTGGGGCACGGGCATCGGTGTAGATGGGCATGACAACGGGCAGACGGGCACGGTACGCGTTCCCTTGCGGGTCCAGGGCCGCAGGCCCTGGCGCGGGTGGTGCAGGAGGGCCGGCGCCGGCCCTCCTGCCCGGGTGCAGGGCGGAGCGCCTGCATGAATGACAGCACAAGCAGCCCGGGTGCAGGGCGGAGCACCTGCGGAACACGCCCGGGTGCAGGGCACAGCGCCTGCGGAACACGCCCGGGTGCAGGACGGACCACCGCATAGGTCCTGTCACTCGAAGGGCGTGGCGGGCCGCAGACACACCGGCCGGGAGGTTCGGAGGGCCACAGGCCCTCCGAGATCCTCGTTACACCGCGGCTCTGTGGCGACGCAGTCGCCGCAGCGC
>CALJIC010000118.1 GCA_937974195.1 uncultured Roseiflexaceae bacterium
ATGACCCTCACCACCCACCACTTGGACATCCAGGCCACGGCCGTCACGCCGCTGGAGCTAGATGACCAGGCCGGCTCGCAGGTGCGCGGCGCCCTCGTCGGCGCGCTCTGGAGCCGCTTCTGCGCCAACCAGGCGGCGCCGACCTGTGCCGCCTGCCCACTGCTCACCGCCTGCCCGGTGGCCGCGCTCGTGGCGCCGATGCGCGAGGCGGGCGAGACCGGCGGCGAGCAGCGCCCGCGCCCGTATGTCGTCCGCCCGCCCGCTGGCCGCCGCTACCACCCCGGTGAGCCGCTCGCCATCGGCCTCGCGCTCATCGGCCAGGCGGCGCAGCTCTTCCCCTATGTCGTCATGGCCGTCCACCAGGTCGAGCAGCATGGCCTCGGCCGCCCGCTCGCCGTCAACGCCGGCCGGCGCGGCAGGCTGCAGATTGAGACCATCGACGCCATCAACCCGCTCACCGGCCAGCGCCAGCGCCTCTACGCCCGCGGCACGGGCCAGGTGAAGGCGCCCGGCCTGACGATCACTGCGGCCGAGGTGGTGCAGGCGGCTCGTGCCCTGCCGTCCGACCACCTCACGCTGCAGTTCAGGACACCGCTGCGGCTGATCGAGCAGGAGCGGCTGGTGCGCCGGTTCGCCCTGCGCCCGTTCGTGCAGCGGCTGGCCTGGCGGCTCGACGAGCTCGGGCGCGCCTACGGCGCCGGGCCGCTCGCTCCCGACCGCGTCCTGCTCGACGAGGCTGCCGCGGCGGTGCAGGTGGCCGACGACCGCACCCGCTGGGTCGATGTCGTCAGCTACTCGACACGCACACGGCAGCGGACGCCGATCGGCGGGCTGGTGGGTGCGGTGACGCTGGCGGGAGAGCTCGCCCCGCTGCGGGAGCTGCTGGTGTGGGGCAGCCTCATCCACGTCGGGAAGAACGCCGTGAAGGGCGACGGGTGGTACGAGCTCGTGCCGGACACCTCGGCTGGACGGCATGCCGCCCGCGAGTCCGTCGCTGATCTCGCCCGCGGCTGAGCGGCAGCCGGCGAAGGCACCTGAACAACCAAATCACCTCCCCACGGCTCGCGAGAGAGCGCGGCCGGCCAGCAGTGGCCGCGAAGAGCAGACAAGGAGCACCGCATGGAGCTGATCGTCGAGCAGTTTGGCGTGTTTGTCTCGAAGCACCAGGGGCGGCTGCGGGTCGAGCGGGGCAGGGAGCGGCTGGCCGAGGTGCCGATCATGCACCTCGAGCAGGTGCTGATCGTCAGCGACGGCGTCGGCCTCAGCAGCGACGTGGTGCGCGCCTGCGCCGCCGAGGGCATCCCTATCCACTTCCTCAACGGCCGCGACGGCGATGACTACGGCACGCTGGTCCACAGCGGCATCACCGGTATGGCGCTCACCAAGCGGGCGCAGGTGCGCGCCTACGAGGACGAGCGCGGGCTGGCGCTGGCGCGGGCGTTCGCGAGCGGTAAGATCCAGAGCCAGGCGAACCTGCTGCGCTATATCGCCAAGTACCGCAAGGACGCCGATCCTCCGCTGTATCAGGCGCTCACCCAGGCGGCGACCGAGGTGCTCGATGCGCTGCCCAAGGTGCGCCGGGTCGAGGGCACGATCACCGAAGAGGCGCGCGCGGCGCTGATGGGCGCCGAGGGGCAGGCGGCCGCGCGCTACTGGCAGGCCATCTCCCAGGTCATCCCCGCCGACCTCGGCTGGCCGGGGAGGGTGACGCAGGGCGCGAGTGACCGCTTCAACCAGGCGCTGAACTACGGCTACGCGGTGCTGCGCGCCCAGGTGCGCCAGGCGCTCCTGCTGGCAGGGCTCGACCCGCACGCCGGTTTTCTGCACGCTGACCGGCCGGGCAAACCGAGCCTGTCGCTCGACCTGATCGAGGAGTTCCGGCAGGCGGCGGTGGACCGCACGCTGATCGGGCTGGTGAACCGCGGCTTTGCGATCGACCAGGACGACGAAGGGTGGCTCGACCGGCCAACGCGGCGCCGGCTGGCGGAGAAAGTGCTGGAGCGGATGAAGACAACCGAGCCGTACGAGGGCAAGCGCCAGCCGCTGCGCCACATCCTGCAGCTCCAGGCGCGCCATATCGCAACCTTCGTGCGGGGCGAGCGCTCGGCGTACGAACCGTTTGTGATGGGGTGGTAGCGATGCGCTGTCTGTTGATCTACGACATTCCACACGATGGGACGCGGCAGAGGGTGGCCGACGCGTGCCTGGACTACGGGCTGACACGTATTCAGTACAGCGCGTTCGCCGGGGAGCTCTCGCGCAGCCACCAGCGAGCGCTGTTCGGAGAGATCGCGCGGCGGCTGGGGAAGCAGGCGGGCGATGTGCAGCTCATCGCGCTGGATGAAGCCGCCTGGCGCAGGCGCCGGGTGATTACGCAGCGAGAGGCTCACGATGGATGAGCAGCTGTTCGAGGTGACGGACCTGAAGCAGTGGGCCTACTGCCCACGGGTGGTGTACTACCGCTACTGCCTGCCGGACGTGCGGCCGGTGACGGCGCTGATGCGGCAGGGGATCGCGGGCCATCGCGGCGAGGGGGCGCGCGAGGACCGCCGGTCGCTGCGCACCTACGGGCTCACGGCCGGCGAGCGGGCCTTCGATGTGGTGCTGCGGTCGGCGACGCTGGGGCTACGGGGGCGGCTCGACCTGGCAGTGGCGGTGCCGGATCGGAGGTCGGCGGGAGCCGAAGCGATCGTGGTGGAGTATAAGGACAGCGAGCAGGTCGATCGGAAACATTTTCTACTCCAGCTGACGGCCTATGCGATGCTGCTAGAGGAGGCGTGGGGGCTGCCGGTACGGCGGGGCTTTCTCTACAGTATTCCGCTTCGGCTGGCCGAGGCGGTGCCGATTACGGAGGCGCGGCGGCGGGCGGTGCGGGCAACGGTGGAGGCGCTGCGGGCTGCGGTGGTCGGAGAGCGTATGCCGCCACCGCCGGCAAGTCGCCGGGTGTGTGTGACATGCGAGTTTCGGAGGTTCTGCAACGATGTTGTCTGAGCGAGAGCAACAGCGCTGGAGGGCGTGTGGCTCGCAACTCGCGCTGAGTGGCGCGAAATTGGAGGCAGCGGGCCAGCTGGTGTCGGCGTTTTGTGTGGGACACACGCGATGGTACTGCGGCTTCGGGCCGCTCGCAACTTAACGCGGTTCTGGAGCAAGAGAGGAGTTGCGAAGGAGCAGGTCGTGTGATAGGCTCGCCCATGAGCGGTGGCGCGCTGTGCGCGGTTGTGAGCCTCGGAATGCAGAGAGGCCAGGAGAAATGACGGGAGGGCGGCCTCAAACAGATGCTCTTCCAATCAGGATCGGCTCGCAGAGAGCACTGAAAGTTCGAGGGAGACGAGGGCCGGCGCCGGCGGCAGGCGCTTCCAATCAGGATCGGCTCGCAGAGAGCACTGAAAGTGCTCCAGCTCGACGGCGTGAAGGGCGTGATCTCCGCTTCCAATCAGGATCGGCTCGCAGAGAGCACTGAAAGCTGCGGGCCTGAAAACTGCCACGGCGCAGTATTCGCTTCCAATCAGGATCGGCTCGCAGAGAGCACTGAAAGAGATCCGCTATATTG
>CALJIC010000119.1 GCA_937974195.1 uncultured Roseiflexaceae bacterium
ACGCGTACGCCGCTCGTTTGCCCGTTGTCATGCCCACCTCCACCGATGCCCGTGCTCCAGGCACAGACTGATGCGCTGCAATGCCCACTGAGGCGAGCAAGCGGGAAAGAAACGAGCGTGGAGGGAGGCGCTGCAGCGCCGCACCGCGCACCTCCTGTACGTTTCACGGCGCACGCGCAGCCCACCGGCCGCGCGGGGAAGCGCTTCCTGTACGGTACGGAAGGTGCCGCGGCGCCGCAGCGCTCAGCGGGCGAGCGCCCGGAAGGAATCCGCCGCGGCTTCGAGCGTGTGGCCGATGATGGCCTCGTCGTGCGCGAGCGAGAGGAACGCCGCCTCGAACTGCGATGGCGCGAGGTAGACGCCGCGCTCGAGCATGGCGTGGAAGAAGCGGGCGTAGCGCGCGGTGTCTGCCCGCCTGGCGCTGGCGTAGTCCGTCACCGGCTCGTCGGTGAAGAAGAAGCCCCACATGCTGCCGGCGTACCCGGCCTGGATCGGGATGCCGGCCTCCTGGGCGGCCCGCGCCAGCCCTTCGCACAGGCTGCGCGCCAGCCCCTCCAGCCGCTCGTAGGTGCCGGGCGCCGCGAGGGCCCGCAGCGTCGTGATCCCGGCGACCATCGCGAGCGGGTTGCCGGAGAGGGTGCCGGCCTGGTAGACCGGGCCCGCGGGAGCGATCAGCTCCATAATCTCGCGCCGCCCGCCGTAGGCCGCCGCCGGCAGGCCGCCGCCGATCACCTTGCCGAGACAGGTCAGGTCCGGCGTCACGCCGAAGCGCGCCTGGGCCCCGCCGTACGCCACCCGGAAGCCGGTCATCACCTCGTCGAACAGCAGCAGCGCGCCGTGGCGGTCCGCGAGCTCGCGCAGGCCCGCCAGGAAGCCCGGCTGGGGCGGGATGAAGCCGGCGTTGCCGACCACCGGCTCGACGGCGATCGCGGCCACCTGGCCGGGGTTGGCCTCGAGCAGCGCCTCCACCGCCCCCAGGTCGTTGAAGGGCACGGTGAGCGTATGCGCGGCCAGCGTGGCCGGCACGCCCGGGCTGTCCGGCAGGCCCAGGGTGGCGACGCCCGACCCGGCCTGGACGAGCAGGCCGTCGAAGTGGCCGTGGTAGCAGCCGGCGAACTTGATGATCTTCTCGCGCCCGGTGTAGGCGCGCGCCAGGCGCAGCGCGCTCATCACCGCCTCGGTGCCCGAGGAGACGAAGCGCAGCATCTCGACCGCCGGCATGGCCTGCGTCACCAGCCGCGCCAGCTCGCTCTCCAGCTCGGTCGGCGCGCCGAAGGTCGTCCCGCGCGCGGCCTGGTCGGCGATCGCGGCCACCACATCCGGGTGGGCGTGGCCGAGGATCAGCGGCCCCCAGGAGAGCACGTAGTCGATGTAGCGGTTGCCGTCGACGTCGTAGATATATGCGCCGGCGCCGCGCTCGATGAAGCGGGGCACGCCGCCGACGCCGCGGAAGGCCCGCACGGGGCTGCTCACACCCCCCGGCATCAGGGCCTTGGCCTCTTCGAAGAGGCGCTCCGAACGTGCGATTCTCATGGCACTCCCTTCAGGCCGACCGTGGTTCTGCGCAGCGCCGGCCGCAAGCGGGGCTGGGGAAGATGGGCGAGATCCGGCGACTCTTCGCGCGGCTCACCGGCCCGCCGCCCGCTGCTCCGGCTGGTCGAGGCGGGCGATCGCGTCGTGGACACGCCCGAGGATGAGCCCGTAGTCCAGCGCTGCGAAGTCGGTCGTATCGATATCGATCCGCTCGCCGCCGATATCCAGAAAGTCGTTGCGCGGGCCGGCGCCTTCGCGGGCGACCGGCTCGTAGACGGCGATGTTCAGCTCGTCGCGGTGGCCGGGGTGCCGCGCGCCGCTCATCACGCGCTGCTTGAAGCGCTCGAAGAGCACCGGCCCCGCCGCCATGCAGCGCAGCTGCAGCGGGCAGAAGGGGCAGCGCGCGGCCAGGTCGCGCAGGCGCTGCGTGTCGTACTGCGGGTCGAAGTTGCTCTCGACGATCAGCGAGCACCCGGCCGCGAGCAGCGCCTCGGCCGTGTGGTAGAGCAGCGCGTAGCTCGCGCCGCCGAGCCTCTGCGACCACTCCAGGTCCGACCAGCCCAGGCTGTCGAACAGCGTCTCCTTGAATGCGTCCCGGCTGAAGAGCGGCAGCCGCAGCTTGCCGGCAAGCCAGCGCCCGATGGTGGTCTTGCCTGCGCAGGGCGGCCCCGAGATGATCAGCAGCAGCGGCTGTGGCATAGAGGCTCCGCATAACAGCGCCCGGCACCGGTGGCGAGGTGGGATCCGAGAGCAGTCGCGCCGCCCTGCCGATTATATCAGCCGTGGCTCAGCCAGCGCGCCGCCTCCTTGGCGTAGTAGGTGATGACCATATCGGCGCCGGCGCGGCGGATGGCGAGCAGGCTCTCCAGCGCAGCGCGCGGCTCATCGAGCCAGCCGTTCTGCGCCGCCGCCTTGAGCATGGCGTACTCGCCGCTCACCTGGTAGGCCGCCAGCGGCAGCTCGTGGCGCTCGCGCACCGCGCGGATCACGTCCAGGTAGGCGCCGGCCGGCTTGACCATCAGGATGTCCGCGCCCTCGGCCACGTCCAGGTCGACCTCGCGCAGCGCCTCGCGGCCGTTGGCCGGGTCCATCTGGTAGGCGCGCCGGTCGCCGAACTGCGGGGTGCTCTCGGCGGCCTCGCGGAACGGGCCGTAGAACGCCGAGGCGAACTTGGCGGCGTAGGCCATGACCGCGACGTCGTGGTGGCCGGCGGCGTCGAGCGCGGCGCGGATGGCCGCCACCTGACCGTCCATCATCGCGCTCGGGGCGACGATGTCGGCGCCGGCGTCGGCGTAGGCCACCGCGGCGCGCGCCAGCAGCTCGAGCGTCGGGTCGTTGAGCACGTCGCCGGCGCCGGGGGCATCGGCGAGCACGCCGCAGTGGCCGTGGTCGGTGTACTCGCACAGGCAGACATCGGCGATCACCACGAGCTCGGGCGCGCGCTGCTTGATGCGGCGGATGGCGCGCGGCACCGGGCCGTCGGGGCTCCAGGCCGAGCTGCCGCTGGCGTCCTTGTGGGCCGGGATGCCGAACAGCAGCACCGCCGGCACGCGCAGCTCCATCAGCTCATCGATCTCGCCGTCGATGCGGTCCACCGAGCGCTGGGCGTGGCCAGGCATCGAGCTGATCGGGCGCACCAGGCCCTGGCCGTCGGCGATGAAGAGCGGCGCGATCAGGTCATCGACGCTCAGCGAGGTCTCGCGGACCATGCGGCGCAGCGCGGGGGTGCGCCGCAGGCGTCTGGGCCGTATCGTCAGAGACATTGCCGTCCTTTCTCTGCAATCTGCGTCGACGGACCGCCGGGGAGCGCTGTTTGTGGCGGGCGGCACACCCTCCACGCCCTTGGCGGCCGCCGCGATCCTCAGGGCGCGCCCGCAGGTTGGAGTCGGGCGGGCATGCAGCACGGCGCTGAGGCCGGCCGCCACACCCCTTCCGCGCAGCGAGATCCGGCCGAACTCAGCGGCAGCCGGCAGGCTACGCGGGCGCAAACAGCTCCACGAGCGCGCGCACGAGCCCCTCGGCCGTGTGCGGGCGCGCCTCGGCGGCGACCGGCAGCCCCTCGGCCCGCAGCGCGGCGGCGGTCGTCGGGCCGATGCACACCAGCGGCACCTGTGCCAGCAGCCGCGCGGCCTGCTCGCGCGACAGGCCGGCCTGCCCGGCGCCCTGCAGGACGAAGCGCAGCGCCGACGGGCTCGCGAAGGTGACCGCGTCGACCTGCCGGGCGCGCAGCGCCTCCAGCAGCGCCGCCACCCCGTCCCCCGGGACCGTCCGGTAGGCGGTGACCGCGTCCACCAGCGCCCCGCGGGCGCGCAGCCCCTCGGCTAGCCCAGGGCGGGCGATGTCGGCCTGCGGCAGCAGAACCCGCCGCCCGGCCAGGTCGCCGAGCTCCGCCAGCAGGCCCGCGGCGGTGTGCTCGGCCGCCACGAGGTCCACGCGCAGCCCGGCGTCGGCCAGCGGCCGCGCGCTCGCGGGGCCGACCGCAGCGACCCGCAGGTGGCCGAGCGCGCCGGGCCCCAGGCCCCGCTCCGCGAGGCGGCCCAGGAGCGCCCGCGCCGCGTTCGCGCTTGCGACGACCAGCCAGTCGTAGCCGGCCAGCCCGTCGAGCGCGGCGTCGAGCGGCCCGGGGTCGGCGGGCGGGGCCGCCGCGATCGCCGCGCAGACCAGGGGCACGGCGCCGAGGGCGCGCAGCCGCTCC
>CALJIC010000120.1 GCA_937974195.1 uncultured Roseiflexaceae bacterium
ACACAGCATCCGCAGAAGAGAGCCGGGTGCGGGGCGCAGCGCCCGCAGAAGAGCCCCGGGAGCGCAGCGCCCCAAGTATGCTACACTCTGGGGCACTGCCACCATGCGGAGCACAGAAACACCATGATCGCCCGTCGCCTGGAGCGCATCCGCCTCCTCCAACCCTCGGTCCTCCTGGCCCTCGCCGCCGCCGCGCTCGTCGGGTTCGCCGTCGACGGCGGCGTCTTCTCGGTGCTGTTCAACCTGTACCTGGTGCGCCTCGACTACGGCCCGGAGGCGATCGGCCTGGTGAACGCCGCCGGCATGCTCGCGTTCGCGCTCGCCAGCCTGCCGGCCGGCGTGCTCGGCGAGCGCTGGGGCAGCCGCCCGATGATCGTCGTCGGCATGGCGCTCATGGTCGCCGGGGGCGCCTGCCTGGCGCTCGCGGACCAGCTGCCGCCCGAGCTGCGCCTCGTCTGGCTGCTCGTCAACATCGCCGTCCTGTACCTCGGCATGTCGCTCTACTTCGTCAACGCGCCGCCCTTCCTCATGGGCCTGATCGACGAGTCGCAGCGCAACGCGCTCTTCTCCACGCAGGTCGCGGCGCTGGCGATCGCGGCGTGCGCCGGGAGCCTGGTGGGCGGCTTCCTGCCCCAGCTCTTCGGCGCCGCGCTCGGGGTCCCGGCCGACGCCCCGGCCGCCTTCCGGGCGAGCCTGCTGGCCGGCGCGCTGGCGCTCGTGCCGGGGATCGCCGCCCTCGCGGCCGCCCGCCCGGCCCGGCGTGCCCCCGAGGCGCGCCCGGCGGCCGACGATGCGCCGGCGGCGGGCGTCGTGGGCGCCGCGCTGCTCGGGCTGCTGGCGCTGGTCGGCCTGGTGCGGGTGCTGCAGCTCGCCGGCATGGCCGCCGTCTCGACCTTCTTCAACGTCTACCTGGACACCGAGCTGGCCGTGCCCACCGGGCAGATCGGTCTGATCACCGGCGTGGGACGGCTGATCGCCGCGCCGGCCGCGCTGGTCACCGCGCCGCTCGCCGCGCGCTACGGCAACCGCGGCGTCGTGCTGTGGGCATCGCTCGCCTCCGGGCTGAGCCTGCTGCCGCTGGCGCTCATCCCGCACTGGGCGGCGGCGGGCGTCAGCTTCGTCGGGGTGATCGGCCTCTCGTCGGTGCGCTACGCGTCGTCGCTGGTGTACTTCATGGAGCTGGTGCCGCCCACGCGGCGCGGGACGGTGGCGGGGGTGATGGAGATGGCCGGGGGCGCGAGCTTCACGGCCATGGCCTTCGGCGGCGGCTTCCTGGTCGCGCTGCTCGGCTTCCGCAGCCTGTTCCTGCTCGGCGCGCTGCTGACCAGCCTGAGCGCGCTGGTGTTCTGGGCCGCGTTCCGCGGCGGGCGGTTCCGGAGGGCGTAGCCTCCGGCGGGGTCTGGGTGGGCTTCGCCTCCAGGTTCCTTCGCTTCCGCCGAAGAAGGGGATGCGGCGGCTGCAGAGACGGCCCGGCGAGACGGCTCTGCAGCCCGCCGCCACTAGCCGAACCGGCCGGAGATATAGTCCTCGGTGCGCTTGTCGGACGGCTTGGTGAACAGCTGCTGGGTCGGGCCGTACTCGATCAGCTGGCCGGCGCGGTCGCTGTCCATCAGGAAGAAGGCCGTGTAGTCCGAGGCGCGCGCCGCCTGCTGCATGTTGTGGGTCACGATGATGATCGTGTAGTTGCGCCGCAGCTCGAACATCAGCTCCTCGACCTTGAGCGTCGAGATCGGGTCGAGCGCCGAGCACGGCTCGTCCATCAGGATGATCTCCGGCTGCGTCGCCAGCGCGCGGGCGATGCACAGGCGCTGCTGCTGCCCGCCCGAGAGCGCCAGCCCGCTCTCGTGCAGCTTGTCCTTCACCTCGTCCCACAGCGCCGCGCCGCGCAGCGACGCCTCCACCAGGTTGTCCATATCGGCCTTGGAGCCCTTCCAGCCGTTGATGCGCGGCCCGAAGGCGATGTTGTCGTAGATCGACTTCGGGAACGGGTTGGGCTTCTGGAACACCATGCCGATCCGGCGCCGCACCTCCACCGCGTCCACGTCGCGGGCGTAGAGGTTCTTGCCCTGGAACAGCACCTCGCCCTCGACCCGCGCCCCCGGCACCAGGTCGTTCATACGGTTGAGCGTCCGAAGCACCGTGCTCTTGCCACAGCCGGAGGGGCCGATCAGCGCGGTGATCTTGCGCGGCTCGAGGCGCAGGTTGACGTTCTTGACAGCGCGGAAGCTCCCATAGTACACACTCAGATCGCGCGTCTCGATCGCGTACGTCCCGTTCGAAACGCCCTGGGCAACAGTCATCTCAGTACATCCTCCGAAACCGATTGCGCAGCAGCACCGCGGCCGCGTTGAGGCTCAGAAGCAGCGCCAGCAACACGAGGATCGCCGCCGCTGCGATATCCCGAAAGGTCTCCTGCGGCTGCGAGGTCCAGTTGTAGATCTGGACCGGCAGCGCGGTGAAGCTCGAGAACGGCCCGCTCGGGTCGCTCACGATAAAGGTCGAGGCGCCGACCACGATCAGCGGCGCGGTCTCGCCGGCCGCCCGCGACATGCCCAGGATCGTGCCGGTGAGAATGCCCGGCAGCGCGCTCGGCAGCACGTGGTGCCAGACGGTCTGCCAGCGGGTGGCGCCCAGGCCGTAGCTGGCCTCGCGCAGCGAGCTCGGCACGGCGCGGATGGCCTCGCGGGCGCTGATGATGATCAGCGGCAGGATCAGCAGCGCCATCGTCAGCGCCGCCGAGAGGATCGTCCTTCCGTTCACCCCCTCGGCGCCGAGCGCCCGCCCGCTGGTCAGCGGCTCGAGCGCGCGCACGAAGATCGCCAGCCCGAGCATGCCGTAGATGATCGACGGCACGCCCGCCAGGTTGTTGATGTTGGTCTCGATGAGCCGGTTCCACCAGCTCCTGCCGGCGAACTCCTCCAGGTAGATCGCCGCGGCGACCCCCACCGGGAAGGCGATCAGCATGGTGAGCGCGATCATCCAGACCGAGCCCAGCAGCGCGGTGCGGATGCCGGCGCGCTCCGGGACGCTGCTCATCGGCCGCGTCAGGAAGTCGAGGCTGACCCACGAGCGCCACTCGAGCACGCCGCCCGGGTGCCGCTCGGCCGTCTCGCGCTCCACCGCCGCCCGGCGCAGCAGCGACTCGCCCAGGCCGTAGGAGGCGACGACGCGCCGCTCGACGACGCGCTCGTAGATCAGCTCGCGCACATCCTCGGCGCTGCGCTCGGCGAGCGGCCGCTCGCGGTCGTAGCGGCGGAACAGCCCGGCCGAGACGTTGGCGCGGAAGATCTCGACCAGCTCGGGCTGCGACAGCTCTTCGAGCGACCGGTCCGAGAGCTCGCGCGGGTCGACGCTGTGCTCGTACACCGCCAGGCCGAAGGCGCCGTCCACGACAGTGCACAGCAGCGTGGCCAGCGCGAGGATGCCGAACGCCAGGGCGCCGGCGAACAGCCAGCGCCAGACGGCGCCGCGCGCGCGCCGGGCCGCGATATTCCGCCGGATCTCGGCGTCGGTGCTCGGCAGGCTGCCCAGCGCCCGCTCGGGGGCGGGGGCCTCCGTGCCGGCGCTGAGAGAGACGCTCATTCGTACACCTCGCGGAAGCGCCGCACCACCCAGCCGCTGACCACATTCAGGCCGAAGGTCATCACAAACAGCGTCAGCGCGATCGCGAACAGGCTCGTGTACTGCACCGACCCGTAGCTGATATCGCCGCCCGAGATGCGGGCGATGTGGCCGGTCATCGTCTCGGCCGCCTGAAACGGGTTGAAGGTGAAGCTCGGGCCGGCGCCCGCGGCCAGCGCGACGATCATCGTCTCGCCGATGGCGCGCGAGACGGCGACGATGAACGCGGCAATAATACCCGAGATCGCGGCCGGCACCACCACCTGCAGCGCGGCCTCGAGGCGGGTGGCGCCGAGGCCGTAGGCGCCCTCGCGCAGCGCGCGGGGCACGGCCGAGAGCGCGTCCTCGCTCATCGAGGCCACCAGCGGCAGGATCATGATGCCCATCGTCAGCCCGGCCGCGGCCATATTGTAGATCTGGACCTGGTCGCGCCCGAAGATCGCCTGCAGCACCGCCGGCGTCACGAAGGTGAGCGCGAAGTAGCCGTACACCACCGTCGGCACGCCGGCGAGGATCTCGAGCGCCGGCTTGAGGACGCTGCGCGCGCGCGGCGTGGCGTACTCGCTCAGGTAGATCGCGGCGCCGAGCCCGAGCGGGACGGCCACGGCCATCGCGATCGCGCTGGTGATCAGCGTCGCGCTGAGCAGCGGCAGGATGCCGAACTCGTTGATCTGCGGCGCCCAGGTGGTGCCGGTGAGGAACGCGCCCAGCGTCACCTCGGGCAGCCCGAAGAACAGCCAGGCCTCCTGAAACAGAATGTACACGATCCCGACCGTGGTCAGGATCGAGATCGCGCCGCAGATCAGGAGCAGGGCGTGGACGATGCCCTCGCCGATGCGCGGCCTGCGCCGCAGGTCGGCTCCTGCCCCGTTGTATCTGGCCAGCGGGCGCGTCCCTGCCCGCGCGCCTGGTTCCATGGTCGCCCTCCGTTCGGGGCGGGGCGCGGCCCGCCCCGCAGTATAGCATTATGGTCTTACCTGCAGGTTGCTCTCTTGCCGTCGCTCTGCGGCGACTGCGTCGCCGCAGAGCGACGGGAAAAAGTGTCCGTGGAGGGCCTGCGGCCCTCCACACCTCCGGAAGGAGCTCGATGGCCTGCGGCCCGCCCGCCTTCCGAAGGAACCCCGCTGGGCCTGCGACCTGCAACGCCTTCGAAGGAACTCCGGTGGCCTGCGGCCCTCCACACCTCCCGGCTGGAGTTGTTCCGGTAAGCCGACGGCCCTCCACACCTCCCGGCTAGAGTTGTTCCGGTAAGCCGACGGCCCTCCACACCTCCGGAAGGAGCTCGATGGCCTGCGGCCTGCCACGCCTTCGAAGGAGCTCCGGTGGCCTGTGGCTCTCCACTCCTCCCGGCCGAACGCTGCTCCGGCGGGCTTCCCAGCGGGAAGCTGCTCGGGCGGGTCCGCGGTCCGCCACGCCTCCCGGTAGCCCGGGGCTACTGGCCGACGGCGGCGAGCCAGGCGCTCTTCGCGGCGTCGAGGTCGGCGGCGGGCGCCGGGAAGTAGCCGACGTCGACGATCTCTTCGTTGACGAAGCTCAGGTAGAAGTTGATGAACGCCGCCACCTGGGGCTTCTCGCGCATGATCGTCGCGTCGGAGTAGATGAACAGCGGCCGCGCCAGCGGGTAGGCGCCGGCGTCGACGTTCTCCTGGCTGGGCACCACACCCTCGATGCTCAGCGCCCTGAGCCGGTCCCGGTTCTCGGCGTAGTAGGCGTAGCCGAAGTAGCCGATGGCGTAGGGGCTGGCCTCGACCCCCTGCACCAGCACGTTGTCGTTCTCGCTGAACTGGGCGCCGGAGGCCTGCAGCCGCGTGTCGTCATCCCCCAGCACCTCCTCGACGAAGTAGTCGTAGGTGCCGGAGTCCGAGCCGGGGCTGAAGAGCTGGATCGGCTCCGCCGGGTAGCTCGGGTCGAGCTCGCTCCAGGCCCGCACCTCGCCGTTGAACACTCGCGCCAGGTCCTCCAGCGAGATGTCGGTCAGGAACTCGTTCTCGACGCTCACGACGACGGCGAGGGCGTCGGTGCCGACACGGAACTCGATCGGCGTGCGCGGCGGGCTCAGCCGGCCGCAGGCGTCGATCTCCTCCCGGTCGATCGGGCGGCTGGCGTTGGCGATGTCGGTCTCGCCCGCCACGCAGAAGCGCTCGAAGCCGGCGCCCGAGCCGATGCTGTCGATCGTGATCTCGCCGGCGAAGCCCTCGTCGTTGAAGCGCTCGGCCATGCGCTGCGTCAGCGGGAACACGGTGCTGGACCCGGCTGTGATGATGTTGCCGCTCACCGCCGCCGGGTCGACCTCGGGCAGCGCCGTGCCCTCGGCCGCTGCCGGGGCCTCGTCCGCCGCCGGAGCTTCGGTCGCCGCCGGCACAGCTGTCGCCGGAACTGCGGTCGCCGCCGGCGGGGCGGCGGTTGCCCCGCCGCACGCGGCCAGGGCGGGTAGGACGAGCGCCAGGAGCAGCGTGAGCGCAAGCGGGCGCTTCCAAACCAGAGCCATTGTTGTCTCTCCTTCTCCGCGCCCGACGGGCGCGAGCATCTTCGCGGCGGCCGGCGCTGTGGCGTCCCCTCCCAGGTGGCTGCGGCGGAAAGGGATCGGCCGTTGTGGCACCTGCCGCACTCTTCGTTGCGCCCGCACAATAGCCGGCCTGAGTTAAGCCGGATCGATCTCCGTGTTAAGGGTATGTTAAGCGTTGGGATGTGCGCGCCCGCCGTTCGCGGGCTATAATAGGCATCGATCGTGCTTATGGCGTAATGTCGCGGGGCGCGGGAAGCGCATGAGGCCCTCTCCATCTCCTGGCGGAGCGCTTGCGCGCGAGCCCCGTACGGGCGGCCGCGCCTTCCCGAGGCCGCTGTGAGGCCCTACACGCAGTCGAGCGTGTAGCTGCTGACGATGAGGTGTGATGACAGTTCTGATCGTGGACGACGACCGCGATATTCGCGAGATGCTGGCGCAGACGCTCGAGGACGAGGGCTACCAGGTGCTGTCCGCCGCCGACGGCCGCGAGGCGCTCGAGCTGCTCAGATCAGAGCCGTTGCCGTGCCTCATCCTGCTCGACTTGATGATGCCGGTGATGAACGGCTGGGAGTTTCGCGAGGCGCAGCTGCGCCAGCCGGAGCTCGTCGACATCCCGGTGGTGATACTGTCGGCGCGGACCGACGTCGCCCAAGCCGCTGCTGAGATGCAGGGGGTCTCCTATATCGCCAAGCCGATCGATTTCGACCTGCTGATAAACACTGTGGCGCAGCACTGCAACGGGTAGCCGCGCCACGCCGGTAGAGTGCGGATCAGGAGTAGGACGTGCCGCCACAGCCTCTGGCGCTGATCGTGCTCGCGGACGACGTGACCGGGGCTGCGGATACGGCCGCTCGCATCCACGCCGCCGGGCTCGACGCGGCGATCCTGCTCGGCCCAGGCCCGGCGGGCGGGCAGGCCCTGGCGCTGACCTCCGACTCGCGCCACGTGGACGCGGGCGCTGCCGCCGAGCGCGTGCGGGCGGCGGTCGCCTCCATCGGCGCGCGGCCGGGGGCGATCTGGTACAAGAAGATCGACTCAACCCTGCGCGGGCACATCGCCGCCGAGCTGGACGCCATGCTCGATGCGCTCGGCCGGCGCTGCGCAGTGGTCTGCCCGGCGTTCCCGGCGCAGCGCCGCGCTCTGGTCGACGGGCTGCTGGTGGCACCGGACCTCGTCGGGCCGCCGCCGTCGCTGCCGGAGCTGCTGGCCGCCGCGCGCCGCCCAGCCGCACACATCGGGCTGGAGACGGTGCGCGCGGGAGTCGATGCGCTGGCCGGACGCCTCGCGGAGCTCGCCGGCGCCGGCGCTGAGCTCCTGGCGGTCGACGCGCAGGACGACTCGGATCTGGAGACGATCGAGGCGAGCGTGGCGGCGGCCCTGCCGGACGCGCTGCGCTGCGGGAGCGCTGGGCTCGCCGGCGCCCTCGCCCGCCGCCTGGCTCGCGCGCAGGGCCGTGGCGGCCACGCGCCACACCCTCACCCGCTATCACACGGACACTCGCACCCGGCCGGGCCGGCGCTGCTGGTGATCGGCAGCGCGAGCGCCGCCGCCGGGCGCCAGATCGCCGTTCTGCGGCAGCGCCAGCGCGTCCGCTGCCTCACGCTCGCGCCCGAAGGGACGCCGGCTCTGTACTCCGCTGCGCCGGCTCTTCTTCCAGCCTTGCATGGGGCGGAAGAAAGAGGCGGCCTCGGCGATTGGAGCGCCGTCCTGCTGCAGCTTCCGCCCGCCGCGCCCGGGACGCCGCTCGACGGCCCGGATGCCCGGGCGCTGGCCGAACGGCTGGCCGCGGCCGCCTGCGACCTGGTCGAGCGGCTGGAGCCTGGGTTGCTGATCCTGTCCGGCGGCGATACCGCCGGCACGGTGCTGCGGCGGCTCGGGGTGCGGCGGCTCGATGTGCTCGACGAGCTGCTGCCCGGGATGCCGCTGGCGGCCGGCGCCGACTCGCGCGGGCGTATCCGGCGCGTCGTGCTCAAGGCCGGCGCGCACGGCGAGGACGACGCCCTGGTCGAGCTGCTCCGCCGGACACGTGACGAGGAGATTTCGTTATGACAAGCTACCGGCCGCTGGTCGCGATCACGCTCGGCGACCCGGCGGGCATCGGCCCTGAGATCGTGCTGAAGACCCTCCTGGCCGGCGACGTCTACCGGGACTGCCGGCCGCTGGTGGTCGGCGAGCGGCGCATTCTGGCGCGGGCCAGCGCGTGGGTCGGCGCGGAGGGGCTGCGCTACGACATCGTGGACGACCCGGCGGCCGGGGTGTACGCGCCGGGAACAGTGACGCTGCTCGACCTGGCGAACGCCGCGCCGGAGACATGCCCGGTCGGGAAGATCAGCGCGGCGGCGGGCCGGGCCGCGGTGGAGTACGTCCTGCGGGCGTGCGACCTCGCGCTGGCGGGGGCGGTGGACGCGATCGTGACCGCGCCGCTCAACAAGGAGGCGATGAACCTGGCCGGCTTCCACTACGCCGGCCACACCGAGCTCCTCGCCGCGCGCACCGGCGCCAAGCGCGTCAGCATGCTGCTCACCGGCCCGCAGCTGCGCGTGGTGCACGTCAGCACGCACGTCTCGCTCGAGGAGGCCATCCGGCGCGTGACGCCCGAGCGGGTCGGCGCGACGATCGACCTGGCGTACGAGGCGTGCCTCGCGCTCGGCATCCGCGAGCCGCGCATCGCCGTGGCCGGGCTCAACCCGCACGCCGGCGAGGGCGGGCTGTTCGGCGACCAGGAGCAGCGCGCGATCGCGCCCGCGGTGGCCGCCGCCCGCGCGCGCGGGCTGAACGTCTCCGACCCGCAGCCGCCGGACACGGTGTTCCTGCGCGCCGTGCGCGGCGAGTTCGACATCGTCGTGGCGATGTACCACGACCAGGGGCACATCCCGATGAAGCTGCTGGCGTTCGACAGCGGCGTGAACGTGAGCGTGGGCCTGCCGATCATCCGCACGTCGGTGGACCACGGCACGGCCTTCGACATTGCGGGGACCGGCCGGGCCCGGCCGGACAGCATGCGTGAGGCGATCGCGGTGGCCGTGCAGATGGCGCGCGCCAGGCAAGCAGCGAGCAAGTGAGGAGGGACCGATGGAGCTACCACGCTTCGCGACCGTTCGCCAGCAGGTGCCCCGCGCGCCGCTGCCGGATGTTGCGGCGGCCGTGCGCAGCGAGCTGGAGCGGATCGGGATCGGCGACCGGGTGCGCCCCGGCGCACGCATCGCCATTGGCGCGGGCAGCCGCGGCATCGCCAGCTACGCGCTGGTGGTGCGCACGGTGGTCGAGGTGCTGCAGGCCCACGGCGCCAAGCCGTTCATCTTCCCCGCGATGGGGAGCCACGGCGGCGCCACCGCCGAGGGCCAGCGCGCCGTCCTGGCCGAGTGGGGGATTACGCCGGAGACGATGGGCTGCCCGGTCATCAGCTCCATGGACGTGGTGCGCGTCGGCGAGGTCGGCGACGTGCCGGTGTTCTGCGACGCCGCGGCCCACGCCTCGGACGGCATCATCGTCGTCAACCGGGTGAAGATCCACACCGACTTCCACGGCCCGACCGAGAGCGGGCTGACGAAGATGCTGGCGATCGGGCTGGGCAAGCGCGCCGGCGCCGAGCCGATCCACCGGCACGGGACGCGCGGCCTGCGCGAGATCATCCCGCAGGTGGCCGCGGTGCAGCTGGCGCGCTCGCCGGTGCTGTGCGGCGTCGGGATCGTCGAGGACGGCGCGCACAACGTGAGCATGGTGCGCGCGCTGCTCGCGGCCGACATCCCGCGCGAGGAGCCGGCGCTGCTCGACCGCGCCCGCGAGCTCACAGCGCGCCTGCCGGTGAGCGCCTGCGACGTGCTGATCGTCGACCGCATGGGCAAGGACATCAGCGGCGCGGGGCTGGACAACAACGTGCTCGGCAGGATGTACATCGACGGCGAGCCGGAGCCGCCCGAGCCGCGCATCGGCACGGTGGTGGCCCTGCGGCTCACGCCCGGCACGCACGGCAACGCCTGCGGCATCGGCTTCGTGGATATCGTGCCGCAGGCGCTGCTCGACGCGATCGACTACGAGGTCACGCGCATCAACATCGAGACGAGCGGGTTCCTGCGCAGAGGCCGCATCCCGCCCGCCGAGCCGACCGACCGGGCGGCGATCGAGGCCGCCTTCGCCCGCCACGCGCGCGGCGGCAGCATCGCGGAGGTCACCGCGCTGCGCATCCGCGACACGCTGAGCCTGGAGGAGCTCGAGGTGAGCGAGAGCCTGCTGCCAGCGCTGCTCGACCGGCCGGGGATCGAGCTCGTGTGCCCGCCGCGCCCGCTGCCGTTCCGGGCCGACGGCTCGCTCGTCTGAGCCGCGCCCCGCTACATGCGGTACAGCAGGTCGGCGTGGGTGATGATGCCGAGCAGCCGCTCGTCCGGCGTGCCCGTCGTTGTCACGAGGCAGGCGACCACGCCCGGCCGGCGCAGCAGCTTGACCACCGTGTCCCGGTCGGTGTCCGGCGTGACGAGCGCCACCCGGTCCATGGCGTCCGCGGGCAGCGCCTGGAAGACAGTGATGCCGTTGAACGCCTCCGGGGAGTGCTCGGCCTGGGCGATCACCACGTCGCGCTCGGTCAGCAGGCCGACCAGCTCCTCGTCCGCGATCACCGGCAGGCGGCCGTGGCCCTCCTCGACGATCAGGTCGCGCGCGGAGGAGAGCGGGTCGTGCGCGTTCACCGTGCGCACGTCGCGCGTCATCAGCTGGCCGGCGGTCAGCGCGCTCTTCTTCATGAGCGCTGCGGCGAAGTCCAGCAGCTCGTCGGCGAAGGCGGGGGTGGTCTGGAGGCCGTAGGTGTGGGCCAGGCAGTTGCGCGCCTCGGTGTAGATCTCCACCCGGTCGAGCAGGTCGTCCGGCAGCACGCGCTTGCCGCGCAGCCACTGGGCGTAGCGCCGCAGGCTGCCCTCGTTCCGGTAGCCGTAGTCCTCGGCGACGCTCTCGAGGTACTCCTCGATCAGCTTGAGCGCCTGGTCGCCGGCGGCCGCGTAGTCCTCGGCGCGCAGCGCGCGCAGGGCGGTGAGGCGGCCGGCGAACTTGGCCGCGGCGGGCTGGTGCTCGTACTTACGCCGGCGTCTCCCGGGGCGGTTGGATGACGGCATCGTTCTGCTCCACTGCTGAGGGCTGGGGCGCCTCCCCCGCGCCCCGCTCGTAGGCGGCGATCAGCGCGTCGACCTCGTCGCGCAGGAGCTGGTGCAGGTACGGCTCGACGCCCCAGAACTGCTTGAGCGCCAGGTACTCGCGCACCTGCCGGGGGCTGCCGGCGCGCGCCACCTTCACCGCGCGGATCATGAGGTTCTTCGGCGTGTGCTCGGGCGAGACGAACTGCACGATGTCCACGTGGTAGCCCAGGGCCCTGAGCAGCAGCGCCCGGAAGCCATCGGTGAGCACGTCGCCCAGGCGCTCGTGGAGCAGGCCGAAGCTCATGAGCGGGCCGAACGGCGCCGGCCTGGAGGCGGCCAGCTGCACCTGCAGGTCGTGGTGGCAGCAGGGCGCGCAGACGATCACCGCGCTGCCGGCGCGGACCCCCTGCGCGATCGCATCGTCGGTCGCGGTGTCGCAGGCGTGCAGCGCGACGACGATGTCCGGCGGCGCGGCCGGGCGGTACTCGGCGATCGGCGCGTGCACGAACTCCATGCCGTCCCACCCGAGCCTGCGGGCGTGCGCGGCGTGCTTCGCCAGCAGGTCGTCCTTCAAATCCACGCCGACTAGGCGCACCCGGCGGCCCAGCACCTCGGTGAGGTAGTGGTAGGTGGCGAAGGTCAGGTAGGCGTTGCCGCAGCCGAAGTCGACGACCTCGACCGGGTCGCCGCCGACGCTCTCCAGCCGCCCCGTCTCGGCCAGCAGGCGCAGGAACTCGTTGATCTGCTTGAACTTGCTCTGCATGCCGGCCTTGACCCGGCCCTCGCCGTCGGTGATCCCGACCAGCCGCAGGTATGGGATCGGCTCGCCCTCGCTGAGCACCCGCTTCTTCCGCTGGTTGTGGGCCAGCGACGGCTCGGCCGGCGTGTTCGCCGCGTGCCGGCTGACGACCGGGCGCCCCTTCCGCGAGAGGTTGACCTGGATGCGCTCGCCCTGGATCAGCACGTTGTAGTTGCGGAACGGCTCGGCGAGCAGCCGGTCGAGCTGCTGCCGCAGTTCGGCGCCGGTGTAGTTCTTGGAGATGTCCTTCTGCCCGTCGAAGTACGAGAACTGCAGGTGCCTGATATCCTTGACAAGCACGGGGCGGATGCGCACCTTCTCCCAGCGGAGCGCCTGCCCCGCCTGCCGCCCGCTCAGCGTGGCGCTCACGAAGCGCTCGTCCAGGATGCTCTCGCGAACGAGGGCCAGGTAGTCGTCGTTTGCCATACTCAAGCTCGTTCCGCCGGCGTGCCGAAGCGATGCTTCGCCAGACCGGCGGAGGAAACGGCTCGCGGAGGGCGCGCCGCCCGCCACGCCGCCCCGTCCGGAGGGGCGGCGCGTGGTATGATAGCACAGACCGGTCCCGTTCCGAAGCCATCGCGGAAGGCGGTGGCCGAGACAATCCGCACATGCGCCAGACCGAGAAGACCACACGCCGTATCCGCATCCTGGGCGTCGCCGTGGACGACGTCGTCGAGGACGAGGCGCTGGCGCGCGTCGCCGAGTACATCGAGGCCGGCGGCCCGCACCACATCGTCACCGTGAACCCGGAGTTCGTGATGGAGGCGCGGCGGAACAGCGCCTTCCGCCGCGTGCTCGCCGCCGCAGACCTGGCGACGCCGGACGGATTCGGGCTGCTGCTCGTCGCGCGGCTACGCGGGACCCCGCTGCGCGGCCGGGTCACCGGCATCGCGCTCACCGAGCGCATCGCCGCGGAGGCGGCGGTGCGCGGCTGGTCGCTCTTCCTGCTCGGGGCGGCGCCAGGGGTCGCCGAGCGGGCGGCGCGCGCCCTCCAGGCGGCGAACCCGGGGCTGCGGATCGCTGGGTGCTACGCCGGCTCGCCCAGCCCGGACGAGGAGCCGGCGATCCGCGAGCTGGTGCGCGCCACGCGCCCCGACGTGCTGCTGGTGGCCTACGGGCACCCCAAGCAGGACCTGTGGATCGCGCGCAACCAGCCGCTGCTGCGCGTCCCCGTGGCGATCGGGGTGGGCGGCACGTTCGACGAGCTGGCGGGCGTGGTGCGGCGCACCCCGGCGTGGGTGCAGCGCCTGGGCCTCAAGTGGCTGCACCGCCTGATCCAGCAGCCGCAGCGCTGGCGGCGCATCATCACCGCCGTGCCGCTGTTCCTGTGGGCGGCGCTCACTGAGCCGCGGGAGGCTGACTCCCTGGATCGGTAGGGCCTGCTCGCCCTGGCAGAAGAAGAGGTGTGGAAGGAAAGCCCTCCACACCTTCTCGCAAGCGCGGTCGCGCCGGCCACGTCAGTTGACGCTCCACTCGTCCACGATCGTCCTGTCGATCCGCGTCCTGCCCCTGTTCCAGTCCAGCTTGAGCAGCAGATAGGCCAGGCCGGTGCCGGGGGCCAGGGTGACCCTGTCCTTCCCGCGCACGGTCGAGCCGCCGCTGGCCGTGATGGTGATGATGCCGAACGCGTCGGCGCTGACCTCGCTCTTCGTGCCGCTGGTGAACGAGGTGGCGAAGCTCGCCTCCATAACGACGAACAGCTGATGCGCGATGCGGGCGTCGCCGCCGTAGCGCTCCAGGTTGTCCAGCACCCTCGGCGAGCTGTTCGTCGCCGCGCGCATCGCCTCCTCCTCGACGAAGAGCTGCACCAGCTTGAGCCGCTTGCGGGTCAGCTCTTCGTAGACGTCGCTCTGCGAGCCGTTGAAGCCGATCACCTTGATGGACGCGCCCACCGCCTTCGTGAAGTCGCTCTTGGAAGACTGGGCCACGTCGATGTCGAACGGGCCGGCGATCTTGATCTTGCCGTCGAGCTTCGGCACGGGGATGTGCGTCTTCACTTCGAGCTTGTTCTGCCCGAAAAGAGGCGTCGCCTTCTCGCCGCAGCTGCCGATCGAGATGGTCTGGGCGTTGGCCACGAAGTACTTCGTGCCCATGAACTTGATGTGATTGTCCTTGATGACAACGAGACTCATGCCGTTCCTCCTCTTTCGCCTCGTGTGTCCGGCCGGCGCCGCTCTGCTGAGGCAGGCCGCCTCACCGGCCAGTGCAACGCTATGGGGCGAGTATAGCCAGCGGGCGGGCGGCAGAGTTCCCGAGGAAGAGCCATTTTGTCCCATCTCTCGGACCGTAGCGCGCAGGGTATAATCAAGCTCGCGCCGCGACCAGGGAGTGAAGTGGAGGTACACGCGATGACCCAGCGCCCGCCTCCCGCCGAGGGCGTGAGGCTCGAATGGCACGCGGTGCCGGCGCCGGTTCGGGCGGCGGTCGAGCGCGCGCTGGGCAGCGCCGTGGTGGCGGCGGCGACCCAGCCGACCGGCTTCTCCCCGGGCGTCGCCGCCCGCCTGCAGCTCGAAGATGGCCGGCGCGTCTTCGCCAAGGCGGTCGGCCCAGCGCCCAACCCCGATGCGCCGGGCTTCCACCGCCGCGAGGCGCGCGTCGTGTCCGCGCTCCCGCCCGAGGCGCCGGTGCCGCGCCTGCTCGCAGTCCACGACGACGCCGGCACCGGATGGGTGGTGCTGGCGTTCGAGGAGATCGCCGGCCAGCACCCGGCGCAGCCCTGGCGGCCGGACGAGCTCGAGCGCGTGCTCGGCGCGCTGGCGGACATGCTCACGCCATCGCCGCTTCACCCCGGCGCCGTCGCGACGGCCAGCGAGCGGCTGGCCCATGACCTGTGCGGCTGGCGGCTCCTGCGCGACGAGGGCCCGGAGCGCGCCAGCGGCCTCGACGACTGGTCGCGGCGGCACCTCGAGGCGCTCGTCGCCCTCGAGGCGCAGGCCGTGGCGGCCGCAGCCGGCGACACGCTGCTCCACTTCGACGTGCGGGCCGACAATCTGCTGCTCACGCCCGAGCGGGTCTGGTTCTTGGACTGGCCGCACGCCTGCACCGGGGCGGCGTGGGTCGACGCCGTGTTCTTCGCGCCGAGCGTGCACATGCAGGGCGGCCCGCCGCCGGAAGACGTCATCGCGCGCCACCCCGCCGCGCGTGCCGCCGAGCCGGACGCGGTCACAGCCGTCGTCGCCGCGGTGGCGGGCTTCTTCACCCACCGCGCGCTCCAGCCGGCTCCGCCCGGCCTGCCGACCCTGCGGGCCTTCCAGGCGGCGCAGGGGGCTGTTGCGCGCGACTGGCTGGCGCGCCGGACGGGCTGGGCCTAGATCGTGCAGGATTCGCCAGCCGGCCGGGCGTGCGCGTCCGGCGCTCGGCCGCGTTTCTAGAGAGAAGTCAGGAGGTGAGAGAGATGCCGACGGTGACGATCAACGGCGCCAGCATCGCCTACCGCGACGAGGGCTCCGGCCCGCCGGTGCTGCTGCTGCACGCCTTCCCGCTCAGCAGCGCCATGTGGGAGGGGCAGATCGTCGCGCTGGCACGGCACCGGCGGGTGATCGCGCCGGACACCCGCGGCCTCGGCGGCAGCAGCCTCGGCGAGGGCCAGGTGACGATCGACACCTACGCCGACGATGTGGCCGGGCTCATGCGGGCGCTGGGCCTCGAGCGCGCGGCGATCGTCGGGCTGTCGATGGGCGGCTACATCGCGTTCGCGCTGCTGCGCCGCCACCCGCAGCTTGTCAGCGCGCTCGTGCTCGCCAACACCAGAGCCGGCGCGGACACCGAGGAGGGCCGGCGCGGGCGCGAGGAGAGCGCGCGCACGGCGGAGGAGCGCGGGCCGGCGCCGGTGGCCGAGGCCATGCTGCCGCGGCTGCTCTCGCCCGGGGCGCCCGCCGAGCTGCGCGAGCGCGTCCGCCGCATGATCGAGGCCAACAGCGGCGCGGGCATCGCCGCGGCCCAGCGCGCGATGGCCGGGCGCCCGGACTCCACCGGGCTGCTGGCCAGCATCGCCGTCCCGACGCTCGTGATCGGCGCCGGCCAGGACCCGATCATCACGCTCGAGGAGACCCGCGCGATGCGGGCGGCGATCCCGAACAGCCGGCTGCTGGAGATCGCCCACGCCGGGCACCTGTCGAACCTCGAGGCGCCGGAGGCGTTCAATACCGCGGTCCTCGGGCTACTGATGGAGTGACCCTGTATGACGGGGTGACTGGGTGAGGGGTGAGGGGGTGACCCTTTGACGCCGGAAACTCGTGCGACACCAGGAAACGCTTTGTCACCCGATCACCCAGTCACCTTGTCACCTAAAGCCCGAATCGCAGTCGACGACAGGTCCGCTCGGAACACCGTCTCGGGGATGGCGCTGAACATCTCCTCGAAGCCGGCCGGGAGCGAGATGTCCGCCAGCGTGCGGAAGGCCCCGTCCACGGCCCGCCCGGCCACCAGGAAGCGGCAGCCCTGGGCGCGGATCGCCGCCAGCGCCTCGTCGCGCTGCGCCTCGCCGCCGTAGTAGCGCGGGTCCACCAGGCGCACGGCCGTGTCGTAGCCGAGCACGAAGGCGCAGCCGGGGTAGAGCGCGGCCTTCTCCACAAACAGCGGCGCCCGGCTCAGCACCACGGTGTGCCGGCCGCGGAACTGGTCGAGCCGCCGCTCCAGCTCGCCGTAGGACAGCGGCGGCTTGTCGGCGTTCACCACCGGCAGCTCGAAGGCCACCGGCCGCCCGAGGATCACCGCCGCCGCCTGCGCCAGCTGCTCGTGGCCGGCGTGCAGCGGGTTGAACGACCCCGACAGCAGCCCGCCGCTCACCGGCGCGTTGGCCGCCACGCTCCCGTCCGGCGCGACGACCACCGTGCGCACTGCGCCGTCGAGCAGCTGCGCCAGCAGGTCCTCGGCCGCGAGCGCGCGCTCCTCGACCGCCTCGCCGTCGAGCAGGTCCAGCGGCGCGGGCTGCGCGATCCCGCAGGCGCGCGCCAGCGCCCGCACGATCAGCTGGCCGACCACCGTCTCCTCGCCGAGCCGGTCGCGGGCGCCCTTGGTGAGCGTCAGGCCGTAGGCGCGCGCCTCCCGCCGGTCCTGCACCGCCACCCAGGCGCGGTGCTCGCCGCGCTTGACCCGGTCGGTCGCGATCGTCGCCGTGCAGGCCAGCCCGAGGCAGGCGCCGCCCCCGTCGGTGAGCCGCATCGCCCGCCGGTAGGCGCGCGCGGCCATCGCCCGCGCCGTCTCCTCGCTGACGAACTGCTCCGGCGTCTCGCCGAGCAGGTCGGCCATCGACAGCGACGAGTAGCGGTCGGTCGCCTCCAGCACGGTTCGCGACGAGCCGGCGACGCTGTGCAGCCAGTACAGCGCCAGGCTGCCCGCGCCGGCGAACTCGAACACCAGCTGCTGCGGTGCGTCGTGGATCTGCTCGACAAGCTCGACGACGGTTGGTTCTACTCGCATGGCACAATCTCAGTGGCGGGAAGTACGTGGTCGTGCCGGCCGCCTCCCTACGGCAGGTTCGAAGGGCCGCTGGCCGCCCCGGACGCTTCCCGCCGGGAGGTGCGGAGGGTCGCTGGCCGCCCCGGACGCTTCCCGCCGGGAGTATCTCTCGCCGCTCTGCGGCGACTATGTCGCCGCAGAGCGGCGGAAGACGAAACATCAGTTGTGGTAGCGAAAACGCCACCACAACTGTTTGAAGCAACCTGCGCGCTATTGGCCGCGTATTGTACCATGGCCGCTGCAAGCCGCGTTGCAGGAAGGGATTGTTAAGGATGACAGCACAGCCGCGCTCGCTCGCGCGCTTCGCGTGGCTCTCGATCGCCGCGGCGGCGATCACAATTGGACTAAAGGCCGGCGCGTTCGCGATCACCGGCTCGGTGAGCATGCTCTCGGATGCGCTCGAGTCGCTCGTGAACCTGGCCGCCGCGATCGTCGCGCTGGCCGCGCTCACGATCGCCGCCCGCCCGCCCGACGAGGAGCACGCCTACGGGCACGGGAAGGTCGAGTACTTCTCGAGCGGGATCGAGGGCACGCTGATCCTCGTCGCCGCCGCGAGCATCGGCTACGCCGCGGTGGACCGGCTGCTGCGCCCACAGCCGATCGAGCAGATCGGCCTCGGCATCGGCGTCTCGGCGGCCGCCTCGCTGATCAACCTGGTGGTGGCGCGCGTGCTCCTGCGCGCCGGGCGGCAGCACGGCTCGATCACGCTCGAGGCCGACGCCCACCACCTGCTGACCGATGTCTGGACGAGCGCCGGGGTGATCGCCGGCGTCGGGGCCGTCGCGCTCACCGGCCTCACCTGGCTCGACCCGCTGATCGCGATCGCCGTCGCCGCCAACATCGTCTGGTCCGGCGTCAGCCTGATGCGCCGCTCGGCGCTCGGGCTGATGGACACGGCGCTGCCGCCCGACGAGCGCGAGCAGGTGATACGCATTCTGGAGTCCTACCAGCGCAGCGGCATCCAGACCCACGCGCTCCGCACGCGCCAGTCGGGGGCGCGGCGCTTCGTGTCGTTCCACGTGCTCGTGCCGGACACCTGGACGGTGCGCCGGGGCCACGCGCTGCTCGAGCGCATCGAGCACGACATCCGCTCCGCGCTGCCGAGCGTCACGGTCTTCACCCACCTCGAGCCGCTCGGCGACCCGGCGTCGTGGCAGGACACCGGCCTGGACCGCGCGAACCGGCGCACTTGACCCTCGCCACGCGCTGATGTATGCTGCCTCCGGCTGTGCGAAGGCGCTAGGAGAACAGGAGTATTGAGAGCTATGAGACTACTCCCGGCGAAGAGCATCCTTCGCCTGCTCGTCCCGCTGGCCTGGCTGCTGCTGGTCGTCTCCCCGGCGCTGGCGCAGCAGGGCCGCCTGACGATCGAGGACGAGACCGGGCAGCTGGACCGCGCGGCCGTCGAGGCGGCAGCCGCCCCGCTGCTCAGGCGCGGCGCGAATGTCGGAGTCTTCCTGATCGAGCGCGGCGGCGAGAACGACGCCCTCGCGCGCTACCGGCGCGCCGGGCTCGCCAGCGGCTCGGACGTCCTGGCCGACACGATCGCGATCTACGTGTCGTTCGACCCGCGCTACTCTGAGATCGCGCACGGCGACCGCTGGAACGCGGCGCTCAGCACGAACGACAACTCCGAGATCATCCGCCAGAACCAGCTCAACCCCGGCCTGGCGTCCGGCGACTACACCGCCGCCGTCGTCAACACCTTCACCGCCGTGGAGCGCTCGATCGTCCAGCCGCCCACACCATCCGGCGGCACGACGGTGATCAACGAGGGCGACGAGGTGAACGTCGACTTCACCCCGCTGGTGGTCGGCGGGGCCGGGATCGCCGCGCTGGCGCTCGGCGGCCCGGCTGTCTACCGCTCGTACCGCCGCCGCCGCCAGGAGCGCGAGATCTTCGAGCGCGCCCGCTCGCGCGCCGAGGAGGCCAAGCGCAAGGCCGGCAGCGCGATCGCCGACCTGGCCCAGGAGCTCCAGGCGGCGCGCGAGAAGGCCGCCTTCGACCGGGTGTCCTACAGCGCGGCGGACACGGAGCACCTGGCGCAGCTGCACGCCGCCGCGGAGGAGCGCTTCGTCGCGGCGCAGGAGCGCTTCTCGTCCGCCAACGAGAGCCTGGCGCTCAACAAGGCGCCGACGGCGCAGCAGTACGAAGAGGTGGCCGGCGTCTTCGACGGCGTGGCCCAGATGGTGGAGGAGGCGCGCGCGCCGCTGGCCGAGGCCGAGGCCCGCCGCGCCGAGCTCGACCGCCTCAACCAGGCGGCGCCGGGCGAGGTGGACCGCGCAAAAAAAGCCCTGGCTGACGTCGCCGGGCGGCTCGAGGCGCTGGGCGAGGACTTCCCTCAGCCCGACCAGATCACGCGCCCGCTGGAGGCGCTGGTCGAGCGCGCCGAGTCGCTTCTGGCAGAGCGCCGCGCCGCCGATGCGATCGAGGCGGCGGGGGTGGCGTCAGCCGCGATCGACGAGGTGAGCAGCACGCTGGCGCGCTACGCGGACATCCGCGAGGGGATCGCAGCCGGCCGCTCGGCCGCCGAGCGCGCCGCCGCGCAGGGGTACCGGGTTGATGCCGGGATGGCGGCCTTCAACACCGCCGAGGGCCTGCTGCGCCAGGCCGCCGAGGCCCTGGCCCGCAGCGGAGTCGCCGCGGCGCTCCCGCTGCTCCAGCAGGCCGAGGACGCGCGCGCGCAGGGGGTGAGCCGCGGCGGCGGGCTGCCCGCGCTGCACCGCGCCAACGACGAGCGGATCGAGGCGGTGCGCATCGCCGGCGAGCAGCTGGCGGCCTACATCGAGGAGGGCCGGCAGACCTTCGACATCGTCGACGAGTTCGCCGAGAGCACCTGGAGCGACATCCGCGGCAACGGCAGCGAGGCGCAGGCCGCTGCCGACCTGGCGCAGGAGCTGTGGGAGCAGGCGCGGGCGCGCAACACCATGGAGGTCCAGGAGTTCCACGAGGCCGCCGCTGACCTCGACGCCGCCGAGGAGCGCATCGCCTACGCCCGCAAGCTGATCGACACGATCATCCAGCGCCTGAAGGACCTCGAGGCCGCCCGCGCCGCCGCGCGCGACGAGATCGCCGCCGCGCAGCAGGACATCGAGCGCGGCCGGGCGTTCGTCGCCGCCAATGACCCGGACATCGGGCGCGACCCGGAGGACCTGCTGGTCAAGGCGGACATGCTGCTGGCGCGCGCGGTGGCGATGCTCGAGCAGCCGCGCCCGGACTGGCTGGCGATCGTGCGCGACGCGCAGGAGGCCAACCGCCTCGCCGACGAGGCGCTGGCGCGCGCCCGGGACGAGGTGGAGACGATGGAGAAGCTGCGCGGCCAGCTGCAGCGCGCGCAGCAGGTAGCCACCGCCGAGGTCCAGAAGATCGTCGAGTTCGTCGGCCTCCACGAGGCGGACATCCCCGCGGCCGAGAGGCAGCGCCTGAGCGAGCTGCAGGCGAGCGTCCAGGCCGCCTACGCCGCCGCGCAGCGGCCGGAGCAGGTGGAGGATCAGGAGCGCCTGGCCGCGCTGCGCGAGGCGCTCGACCGCTACACCGCCCTCGAGGAGCAGGCCGGCGAGGTCTACAGCGCGGTCTACGCGGCCTTCCAGCGGGCCGACCAGATGCGCCGCCAGGCGGGCGAGGCGGCGCAGAGCGCGTACCAGGCGATCCGGCGGGCCGAGCAGGAGCTCGCCCGCGGCGGCGGCGCCATCAGCCGGCACTCGCGAGGGGTCGTGCTGCTCGAGCAGGCCCGCGAGCTCTACCGGACCATCCCGCAGGTCCACAACGAAGAGGATCTGCGCCGGGCGCTCGCGCAGGCCAAGCAGGCCCGCGAGCGCGCCGCCGAAGCCGAGCGGCTGATCGAGCAGGAGGTCGCCCGGCACCGGCGCGACACGGCGAGCAGAGGGCCGGTCATCATCGTCGGAGGCAGGCCGCACGGCGGCTGGGGCAGCGGGAGCAGCGGCGGGCGCAGCAGCAGCAGCCGGAGCAGCGGAAGCCGGAGCGGCGGGGGCTTCGGCGGCGGCAGCCGGAGCGGCGGAAGCTGGGGCGGCGGAAGCCGGAGCGGCGGAAGCTTCGGCGGCGGCAGCCGGAGAGGCGGCGGCTGGTAGAGCAGGAACAGGAAAGGGCGTGTCGCTGGAGGGAGCGTGGCAAACGACGCCCCTTCCTGCGATACGCCCTCGCGTACTTTCTGGGTTCGGCCCTAGCGCTGCAGCTTCGGCTGCCCGTTCTCCCAGGGCAACGCGGTGTCGGTGAGCTTGCCGCTCATGCGCGGCGTGCGCACCAGCAGCTGCGGGCCGTACACAAAGAACGTCCCGTGCTTATCGCACCGCAGGACCCCATTGTCGCGTACAAGCGCCGCGCTACACTGCGGGCAGGTATGGGTTGTGTGAGTCTGTCGCTGTACCATGGAAGCCTCCTACGGCGGCCAGGACAAAAAAAGCCCGCCCCAGCTGGGGCCGGCCGCATTCGCCTCGCGTGGCATTCGTTGCCGATCAGGTGTGGGCGCATTATACCACACGAGTCGACTGTTCGCGCAGCGGTGTGTGGGCCAAGCAGCCACCAGCGGCCGAAATCGTGCGAATTCGTACTAGCAACTGCGGCGCGAGTGATGTATAATTTGTAATTAGTGGCCCGACCACCCATCCCACCCACCACGTGGCTCACGGCCCGGTTGGCTCCTCCCACGGCTGCAGGATGCCAGCGCCTGTGTTGTGTGAAACGCAACATAGTTCGGCAACCGCATGCTGAGGAGGTCGATGGCGACCTCGAAAGGAGGATGGTCGATGATCGACCCAACGATACGGTGCCTGCTCGAGCAGGCCGTCGACTCGCCCATCAAGTTGCAACTGCTCCTGCTGTTCCACGAAAACCCATCGCTCGAGGCGACGTCGACACAGATCGCCCAGCGCATCTTTCGGGATATCTGGAGCACGCGCGAGGCACTGCGGGAGCTAGCTGAGGATGGCATCTTGGTGGCGACGCCGGGGCGCGATGAGCCGACCTACCGCTACCGGCCGGCGCCGGACCTGATCGAGCCGATCCAGCGGCTCATCCAGAGCTACAACGAGCCGCTCGAGCGCGACTCGCTGCACCGCGCGCTGCGCCAGATCGCCGGGGATGCCCCCTACCGCCGCGCGATGCGCCGCGGCCAGTCGTACGAAGCGGTCGCGATGTAAGCGCACCAACAGCCGAGGGAACGATAAGCGCGTAGGGGCGGGGTTCACCTCGCCCCTACGTTATGATGAGCAGGAGCATGCCGATATGTTCGATGCCTTCCGCAACAAGTATGACCGCACCACGGCCGAGACGAAGGACCGCGTGCCGCCCGGCCAGTACGTGACCGAGAAGTTCCCGGTGCTGCACTACGGCGACGTGCCGATCTACCGCGATGTAGCCAACACCTGGGACCTGCGGGTGTGGGGCGAGATCGAGGCGCCGGCGACCTTCAGCTTCGCGGAGTTCCGCGCCCTGCCGACGATCAGCGTGACCACCGACATCCACTGCGTGACCCGCTGGAGCAAGCTGGACACGCACTGGGAGGGCGTGCAGTTCAAGGAGTTCCTGAAGCACATCCCGCCGCTCAAGCCCACGGCGCGCTTCGTGATGGCCCACTGCGAGTACGGCTTCACCGCCAACGTCCCGCTCGAGATCCTGATGGAGGACGACGCGCTGCTGGCCTACAAGTACGAGGGCGAGGAGCTGACGCCCGAGCACGGCTACCCGCTGCGGCTCCTGACGCCCAAGAAGTACTTCTGGAAGAGCGCCAAGTGGCTGCGCGGCCTCGAGTTCCTCGCCGAGGACCGGCTCGGCTTCTGGGAGCGCTACGGCTACAATAACAACGCCGACCCCTGGAAGGAGGAGCGCTACTCGGACTAGGGCGGCCCGAGCTCCTCGATCCGGTAGCCGTGCGGGTAGGTGCGGGTGCGCATCCGCGTCGGCAGCCGCGGATGCCGGGGCCGCGGAAGCAGCCGCAGCACGCGCGCCCGCACCCGCAGGGCGCCCTCCACCAGCCAGCGCAGCAGCCGCGGCGGCCTGGGCAGCCCGACAGCATCGAGCAGCCGGTCGTCCATCAGGGCGTGGACCACCGGCGCCCCGAGGCGCCACAGCGGGCGCGGCAGCACCCAGCTCAGAAACAGGTCGCGCGTCGCGATGGCGAGCTGGTGGTTCGTCGGCGCGTAGCGGAAGTGCTCCCGCTCGAACGCCAGGTTGAAGCGCTCGAGCGCCTCCAGGCTCTCCGGAATGTCGCGGATGCCCATGCGCCGCCCCACCTCGCGCCAGTAGATGAAGGCAGCCTGCCGCTCGGCCTCGGTCAGCCTGCGCCAGCCGAAGCGCGCGTTCCAGCGGATCGGCTCGAGGACGAAGGTCGACAGCACATACTGGTACTCGTCGTTCGGGATCTGATAGCGCCGGTGCAGCTGGTTCATCCGCCGCAGCGCGGCGCGCCCGCGCTGGCTGTCGTAGCCGTGCTCGAGCAGCTGCGCCAGCAGCAGCACCGTGTCGTCATAGCGCTTCTGCGTCCGCAGGGTGAACTCGCCGGTGCTCGCGAGCAGCGGGGTGCTCTTCGCCACCGCGAAGGTGCGGAACAGCGCCAGCTCAAGCGCCCGCGCCGTGTCCCACGAGAACTCCCAGCACGTGTCGAGGAACACGATGCGCTCGTGGTCCTTCACCGGGTCCAGCCGCTCGATCTCCTCCAGGATGCCGCGCCGCCACATAGGCCCTCCTTTCTACGGCTCTGCGGCGAAGCGTCGGGCACCGCCTCATACCCGGCCGTGGAGTCGCGTGAGATGAAGCCTCCCCGGGAATCCTTCTTCTGCAGCGCTGCGAAGGCGTAGCCTGCGCAGGATTGCGGAAAAGAAGCGACCGCGGCAGGCGCAGACCCGCCAGCTCGCCTTTGAAGGCATGGACGAGCGACCGATCGCCCACGTCGCGTCACAGAACGCGAGTTGCGCGGCGGCCTCACATCGCTCCCGCTGGAGGGGTTCGGGGAGACGAAGCCTCCCCCCTTCCGCGGAGCGCTAACGCGGGCAATCGCAGGGCGACCGTATTAGCCGTGTTACTTAAGAAAACGAAGCAGGGGCCGCGCGGGTGACATAGCGGCCCCAGGTGAGGTCAGGCGAGCGTGTCGAGCGCCAGGCGCACGGCCCCCAGCGCCGGCTCGGGCACGTGGGTGGGATGTGCGGGGTAGCCGCGCCGCTCCAGCGCAGCCAGCAGCCCCGCAGACAGCAGCGGTATATTCAGCAGCACAGCCCCGGCGAGCGCCAGCGGCAGCGGCGGCTCCAGCCCCAGGCGCGCCGCGACGGCCGCCGCGGCGGTCGCCAGCTCCACGCCGGCCGCCTCGAGGATCGCCAGCGCCGGCCCGTCGCCCTCCGCCGCCGCCCGGCCCACCAGCGGTGGCATGGCCTCCAGCAGCGCGCGCTGGTCCCCCTCGTAGGCCCGCGCGATCAGCTCCTCGGGCCGCGACAGGCCCCAGCGCTCGAGCACCATCGGCAGCAGCGCGGTCTGCGGGCCGCGCCCGTCGGCGGCCCTGCACGCCGCCCGCAGGCCCGCGAGCGCGATGTCGCGCCCGCTCCCCTCGTCGCCGAGCAGGTAGCCCCACCCGCCTGCGCGGGCCAGCCGGCCATCGGGCGCGCGGCCGACTGCGATCGAGCCGGTGCCGCAGATCACCGCGACTCCCCAGCCGGCGGGGCACCCGGCGGCCAGCACCAGCGCCGCATCGTCGCGCACCAGCGCGCGCTCGGCGAGCTCGCGCTCAGCCGCCCACGCCTCGACCAGCGCACGCTCGGCCGGGCGTCCGGCGCCCGCCAGACCGAGGCAGATCGCGTCGCAGGGCCGGCGGGCGATTCCGGCGGCCGCAAACGCCCGGTCGATGGCGGCCTCGATCGCCGCGCCGGCCGCGGCCATTCCGAGCGCGCGGACGTTCGCCCCGCCACCTGTCCCGCGCCCGATCACCTTCCCGTCGCCGTCGGCGAGCAGCGCCACCGTCTTGCTGCCGCCCCCGTCGACCCCGAGCACAAGCCGATCTCCGTCCTGCATAGTCGCTCGCGCTGGCGGCCTCGCCGCCAAATACTGTGGTGGAATGCCTGGAAGAATCTCGCCGGCCCCCGGCCGCCTCCCCACACGCCGGAGACGTGCAAAGGGCGTGCTGGCGAGCAGCTACGCTGCTGCACCAGCACGCCCTCCTCCACACATGTTGGAGAGAGACTGGCGGTCAGGGCCAGCGTGCGGCGACACGCCCTAGAACGTGGTCGTCAGCTCCTGCGTCTGGCCGGTCTCGGCGGCCCGGTAGGCTGCCTCGATGATCTCGATCACGTGGCGGGCGTGCTCGGCGGTGACGATCGTCGGCTTGCCCTCGCGCACCCAGTCGACCAGCTGCATCACGTCCTCGAACACGTGCTGCTCCCCGATGTCGCGGTGCGGCCCGACGACGTGCGGCAGCAGGATCTGGTCGCCGGCCGGGTGGTTCGCGGCCTCCTCGCGGCCCGGGTAGTCGAGCGGCTGGCCGTTGAATTCCCGCCCGACGATCGAGCCCTTGGTGCCGAAGTAGGTTCCGCTGAAGCCGCGCGTCAGCGCGCCGGCGGCCGTGCCGTAGGCCAGCGCGAACAGGTTCTCGCCGAAGTCGATCAGGATCAGCGTGTTGTCGTCCGCGTCGGTGATAAAGGTCTCGCCGCGGAAGGTGCGCTCCTTGATGCGCGTGCCGGACAGGGCCGTCACCCGCTTGGCCGGCCCGAGGATGCCGGTCAGCCCGTGGAGCGCGTAGACGGTCATGTCGTACAGCGGGCCGCCGCCGGGCTTGCGCCAGTACCAGGCCGGATTCACGTTCGAGAGCACGTCGTCGCCCTTGCGGAACTCCTCCTCCTCGTGGTAGGTGCCGAACGCCGCGCCGCACGCCGCCCAGACCAGCGTGCCGAGCGCGCCCTCCTGGATCAGCTCCTTGATGCGCTGGTTGTGCGGCCGCAGCATCTCGCCGGGCGAGGCGACGATCTTCAGCCCCTTGGCCCGCGCTATATCGATCAGCTCGGTCGCCTCGGCGACGGTGGTGGTCATCGTCTTGTTGAAGTGGATGTGCTTGCCGGCCTCCAGCGCCAGCTTGCCCTGCTCGTAGTGCAGCCCGATCGGCGAGCAGATCGTGACCGCGTCGACGTCGCCCTTCTCCAGCAGCTCCTCGAAGGTCAGGAAGTGGCGCTCGACGCCGTACTTCGCGGCGGCGGCCTCAGCGCGGCCCGGCACCGGGTCGCAGACTGCTGCGAGCCGCACTCGATCCTGGACGTCGGGCTGGCTGAGGTGCGGCAGAATACCGCGCTGCGCGATCGCGCCCGCCCCGACGACTCCCATTCGGACAACATCCGCCATGATGGACTCCTTAGTACATGCGAGCTACGTTGTAGTGAGAGATATCTCCCCCTCCTCCGCTGCGAAGCGGCGGAGGAGAGTCCTCTAGAGGGCCACAGGACTTCCACACCTCCCGGCGGAGACAGCGGCGCAGGAGCCACGCTCCCCGTCGCACGTCGGTGGCCTCTCGAGCACACGAGCCGCGCGGCGTGGGCCGCGCCTCACAGCACGACGGCGCGCGATGGCGGGCCGGAGGCATCCGCGAGCACGCGCCGCATCAGGTCGCGGTAGTTGCCGCCCGGCGTCAGGCTGCCGAGCACGGTGGCGTGCGCCGCCCCGGTGCAGCCGGGCAGGCTGCCGGGCCACCCGTGCAGCGTGTAGTACCCGAGCAGGGCGAAGCCCACCGCCTCCTTCGCCGCGCCCGGGATGCCCGTGCCGTCGAAGGGCCTGACGCTGGTCTCGGGCAGCGCCGCGGCCAGCATGCCCATCAGCGTCCGGTTGCGCATCCCGCCGCCGCTCACCAGCATCTCGGCCGGCGCCGACGGGAGCCAGCGGCGGCAGGCGAGCGCGATCGACCGCGCCGTCAGCGCCGTCACCGTCGCCAGCGTGTCGGCGTCGCCGAGGCCGCGGCCGCGCGCCTCCTCGATCAGCCGCAGCGCGTAGTCCCGCCCGAAGCGCTCGCGCCCGGTCGATTTCGGCGGCGGCAGCGCGAAGTACGGGTCCTCCAGCCACAGCGCCAGCAGCCGCTCGTCGGGCGTGCCGGCCGCAGCCCACGCGCCGTCTTCGTCGAAGTGCAGCCGGCCGCCGGACAGGGCCCGCGCGACCTCATCGATCAGACAGTTGCCGGGGCCGGTGTCGAACGCGATCGCCCCCGTCACATCCCCGCCGCGCTCGGGCGCCGCGCCGGCGGCGGGGAGCCAGGTCAGGTTGGCGATCCCGCCGATGTTCTGCAGCACCCGCGGGCGCGCGCCGCCCCCGCACAGCAGCGCGTCCAGCAGCGGCAGGAGCGGCGCCCCCTGCCCGCCGGCGGCCACATCGCGCGGCCGGAAGTCGGCCGCCACGGTGCGCCCGGTGCGCTCGGCGATCACCGCCGGGGCACCGATCTGCAGCGTCGAGCGCGGCCGCCCAGCCGCCACCTGGTGGTAGACGGTCTGGCCGTGCGAGGCCACCAGGTCCACGTCGCTCAGCGGCAGCCCGGCGGCGGCCGCGCTCGCGCGCGCCGCCTCGGCGAACACCTCCCCGACCAGCGCGTTCAGCTCGCACACATCGGCCGTCGAGCCCTGGGCCGGCGGAAGCAGCGCCACGATCCGGCCGTGCAGCTCCGGTGGGTAGGGCGTCTCGACGTAGGCCAGCAGCCGCAGCCCGAGCCGGTCGCCCTCGCGGCGGAACGCCACCGTGGCGGCGTCGACCGCGTCGACCGAGGTGCCGGACATCAGGCCGATCACGGTGACATCGGTCACACCGGCACCGCCACGGACTGGCCGGTGGCGATGCTGCGCGCCACGGCCTCGGTGAACTCCATGTACTTCACGCCGTCGTCGAAGGTGGTGCGGGTGATCGGCTCGCGCCCGCGCACGGCGTTCACGAACTCCTCCTCGACGCGCCAGCCGCCGGCCTCCTCGGGCGGGATGGCTATCTCGCGCAGCTCCTGGTCGCCGCGCCGCCCGCCGTAGAGCTTCCCGCCGCTGAAGCGCAGCGTCCCCTCGCTGCCGTACAGCCGCGCCTCGTCCGGGCCAGCCAGGCCGGTCACGCGCGAGATCTGCATGTGCAGCTGCGCGCCGCAGGCCAGCTCGCCGATCACGTCGAGGTGCTCCGGCACGCGCACCGCCCGCAGCGTCCCGCTGGCGTCGGGGCGCATCTTCACGAACGTGCGGCCCATCGCCATCACGCGCGTCGCCGTGCCGACCCAGCGCATGAGCGCCTCATACCAGATGCCGAGCGTCATGATGTTGTAGCCGCTCAGGTCGGCGTCCTGCCGCCAGTGCAGCGGAGACTCGCGGTCCAGAAACGCGCTGCCGTCGCGCACCGTCACCGCCAGCAGCTCGCCGAGGTAGCCCTCGGCGATCAGCCGCTGCACCGTGCGGTCCACCCCGAGCGTGATCGGCGAGGGGACGATCTGGGCCACCAGGTGCGGCCTGGCGCGCGCCGCGTCGCGCATCGCGCGGGCCTGCTGGGCGTCCATGGCCATGCGCGCCTCGCACATCACGTGCTTGCCCGCCTCGAGCGCCGCGATCGTCACCGGGGCGTGCATGTACGGCCACGTGCCGATCACCACCGCGTCGATCGCCGGGTCCTCGACCAGCTCGCGCCAGTGTCCGTAGACCCTGGGGATGCCGAGCTCGCGCGCCGCGCGCTCCGAGGACTCGCGGCTGCGGTTGACCACGCCGGCGATCTCGACCCCCGGGAGCTTGCGCAGGCCGGGGATATGCCGCTGGACTGTGTTGGCGCCGGCGCCCACCACGCCCACGCGAAGAGTCGTCTCACTCATCCGCAACCCTCACCCCTTATGGCTCCCGCACGAGGCCCGCACCACCAGCCGGTTCGAGAGCACCGCGTGGTAGATGCGCCGGTCCACCCCGTCGAGCCGGTCGGCCAGGTAGGTGGTCGCCCGCTGCGCCATCTCGGCGATCGGCTGCGCGACGGTCGTCAGGGGCGGGTTCGTCTCGGAGGCGAACTCCTCGTCGTCGAAGCCGACCAGCGCCACATCCTGCGGGACGCGCCGGCCCAGCTTGCGCAGCAGGCCGATCAGCTCGGCCGCCTCCGGGTCGCTCGGCGCGATGATCGCGTCGGGCATGCGGGCGGCGAGGATCTCCTGCAGGCGCTCGGCGCTGATCTGGGCCGGGATCGAGTCGACCAGGTGCGGCAGCCCCAGCGTCCGCGTCGCGACCTCGTAGCCGCGCGCCCGCTCCCAGTAGTCCCCGGTCAGGATGTCGGGCTGCAGCAGCAGGATGCGGCTGTAGCCGTGCCCCGCCAGGTGGTCGACGAGCTGGCGCGTTGCGCCGTAGTTGTCGGAGGCCACGTAGCTGAGCGGGATGTCGAGCGACGGCGGGCTGATGATGATGCCCGGCATCTCGTGGAAGATCTCGCCCAGCGCTGCCATCAGCGCCTCGCTCGGCGCGACCACCAGCAGCGCGTCGATCCCCTGCGCGGCCAGCACGCCGCGGGTTGTCTCCGGGCTGGTGGCCTGCGCGTGGCTCAGCGGGATGATCTTCACCTGGCAGCCGCGCTCCACGGCTGTCCGCCCGACGGAGGTGACGATCTCGCGGAAGTAACGGCCGGCGAAGAAGCTCTGCTCCTGGCCGATGCTGACGATGCCGATCGTTGACGCCATAGTCAATCCAAAATGTCAGAGAGACGTTCCGTGGCTGTCCCCCAGACAACCATCACCCCTCTCTGCCGAGCGGCAGGTCGCCGAGACGGGAACGCGGGGCGAGCCGCGCCTACACGGCGTTCGCGGCGAGCACCCTGCGATAGTAGTGGGCGCTGTCCTTCAGAATGCGCCGCTGCGTCGCGTAGTCCACATACACGATCCCGAAGCGCCGGCTGTAGCCCCACGCCCACTCAAAGTTATCGAGGAGCGACCAGACGAAGTAGCCTTTGAGCGGCGCCCCCTCGCCGATCGCCGCGTGGCAGGCCGCGAGGTGGCGCTCGAGGTAGCTCCGCCGCGCCTCGTCGTGGATCTGGCCGTCGGGCGAGACCTCGTCCGGGTAGGCCGCGCCGTTCTCGGTGATGTACATCGCGGCCGGCCGGTAGTCCCGGTGCAGCCGCACGAGCAGCTCGCGCAGCGCGTCCGGGTAGACCTCCCAGCCCATGTGGGTGTACTCGCCCTCCGGCTCCAGCGTGCTGTACCGCAGGCCGTGCGAGTCCTCGTCGTGCCGGACCACGGCCCGATTATAGTAGTTTACCCCCAGAAAGTCTATCGGCGCCGCGATCGTCTCCATGTCGCCGGCCTGCACCGGGGCCGCCGCGCCGATCTGCTGGTAGAGCTCCACCATATCCTCGGGGTAGCTGCCGCGGAAGACCGGGTCCGCGAACCAGCGGTTGAAGAAGCCGTCGTGCCGGCGCGCCGCATCGCGGTCGGCCTGGCTCTCGCTGGCGGGGTGGGCCGGCGAGAAGTTGAGCGTGATGCCGACCTGGGCGGCGGGGGCCGCGGCGCGGATCGCCTCCACCGCCAAGCCGTGCGAGAGCAGCAGGTGGTGGGCCGCCTCGAGCGCCGGTCCATTCCGGATGCCCGGCGCGTGCTCGCCGATGAAGTAGCTGAGCCACGACGCGCACCACGGCTCGTTGTGGGTGATCCAGTCCTTCACCCGGTCGCCCAGCCGCCGCGCCACCACGTCGGCGTAGCGCGCGAAGGCGTGCGCCGTGGCGCGGTTCGGCCAGCCGCCCCGGTCCTCCAGCGCCTGCGGCAGATCCCAGTGGTAGAGCGTCGCGAACGGCCGGATCCCGGCCTCGAGCAGCCCATCCACCAGCCGGTCGTAGAAGTCCAGCCCGGCCTGGTTGACCGGGCCGTCCCCATCGGGGATGATGCGCGGCCAGGCGATCGAGAAGCGGTAGGCCTGCAGGCCGAGCTCCTTCATCAGCGCGATATCCTCGCGCCAGCGGTGGTAGTGGTCGCAGGCCGGGTCGCCGGTGTCTCCGTTCCGCACCTTGCCGGGCGTGGCGCAGAAGCGGTCCCAGATCGACTCGCCGCGGCCGTCCTCTTTCGTCGCGCCCTCGATCTGGAACGCCGCCGTCGCAGCGCCCCAGAGGAAGCCGGCGGGGAACTGTCGCGATGCCACCAGTAGTCCTCCGTTCGCGTCTATGTGTTGCACGCCGGGGCGTTCGACGCTTCGCCTGCCTGCGCCCCGGCGCGCTCCGAGCGTTCCCCTACACCAGCCCGTAGTGCTCGTCGATCGGCCGCTGGTAGGTGTCCACCGCGCCCGAGAGCACCTCGTCGATCGTCACCTGCCTGCCGAGCGCCGAGGACTCGAGCATCGCGAAGGCGCACGCGAGGTCGCGCAGCCCCTCCTCGCCGCTGGTCTCCGGGTCCGTGCCGCGCTCGATCGCCCGCAGCCAGTCCAGGTTCTGGATGGCGCACGGGTCGCTGAGCCCGAGCGGGAAGTACTGCTCGCGCTCGGCCTCGGTGATGCGCTCCTCGAAGGTCTGCATCAGCGGCAGCTTGCCCTGCTCGGTGTAGATCGTGTCGCCGCGCACGCTGCCCTTGCTGCCGAGCACCGCCGGGCCGCCGCTGATCTCCAGCGGCTCCTGCTCGAGCGCCCAGCTCCACCACAGCTGGCCGATCGCGCCGCGCTCGAAGGTGAGCGTCGCCATGTAGGTGTCGTCGACGTTCGGGCGGACCTCCTCGATTACCCGGCCGCTCGCGTCGCGCCGGTAGCGCACCGGGCTGAACGTCCGCGCCACGGCGCTCACCGCCGCGATCTCGCCGACCACGTAGCGCTGCCAGTGCATCTGGTGCACGCCGATGTCGATCGAGCCGCCCCCGCCGCCGAGCAGCTTGTCGTGGCGCCAGGGGGTGTCGGCCACCACCCGGTCCGGGCTCCACAGCCCGCCGAGGCTGCCCATCACCGAGACCTGCGGCTCGCCGATCAGGCCGCTGCGCACCGCCCAGGCCATGGCGCGCACGGCGCGGCTCTGGCGCACGTTCTCGAACACGCCGAAGGTCAGGCCCTTGGCCTTCGCCGTCTCGACCATCTTCTTCGCCGCGCGCACCGAGATCGCCAGCGGCTTCTGCGAGAGCAGGTGCAGCCCGGCCTCGAGCGCCGCCAGCCCGACCTGGTGGTGGAGCGCGAGCGTCGTCGTGTCGTTGATCGCGTCGACCTTGCCGGAGGCGATCAGATCGCGGTAGTCGGTGTAGATGTCGGGGATGACGTCGTCGTGGATGTCCGAGACGTAGGTGTGCGGCGCGGCCAGCGGGTCGCCGGTGGAGGGGTCGAGCACCGGCGGCCGCGGCGGCGGCCCTTCGCCGCGCTTGCGGAACATGAGCGCGTCCTCTTCGCGGCGCGCGCACAGCGCAGTGATGCGGAAGTTATCGATCCCCAGCTCGCGCAGGCGCAGGTAGCCCTGCAGGTGGGCGTTGAGGATGCGGCCGCAGCCGATGATTCCGATCCGGATCACAGGTATTCCCTCCTCCTTCCCCCTCCCCGCCTCGGAGAGGGGGAGAAGCACTTTCGGGGAGAGCTGCGCCCTCCCCGCACATCGCTACGCCAGCTACACCTGATACAGCGCCCGGGCCGCCTCCAGGCGCGCCACGCTGTCCCGCAGGCCGCCGTGCCGGTTGCGCGCCAGCCACAGCCGCTCGTACTCGCGGATGATCTCGCGCAGGTCGCCGTCCAGCAGGCGCCGCTGCTCCGGCGTGGCACCCTCGCCGGCGGCCATCAGCTCGGCCCGGCGGCAGGCATGGCGAAGCATGCGCGCCGCCAGCTCGAACTCCTGCGTGACCAGCGCCGCGTCGGGCCGGCGCATGCGCGCCTCCGCCAGCGGCTGCATCGCCGCGTCGATCGCCTCCAGCGCCGGCCCGGGCGTGACCGGCGGCATCTTCACCTCGCCTGGCTTGCCCGGCGGCCCCTGCAGCACCCAGAACAGCGCCGACGAGTTGCCCGGCTCGAAGCCGGCGTGGCGGTAGACGTTGCCCAGCTCGTACGCCACCCGGCCCATGGCGCCGGTCGGGTCGCCGAAGGCGTGCCGCCCGACCGCCTGCGCGACGTCCATGCCGCGGTTGGCCTCCAGCGCCCAGGAGAACGCCGCGCCGGCCGCGAACCCGAGGAAGCTCACCGGCAGCGGCTGCCAGTGCCCGTTATCGCCCCAGTCGGTGATCAGGTAGCCGGTCGCGCCGCTGCTCAGCCCGGACTCGGCGGCGTTGAGCAGGTTCCCGAGCGCGTTGTCGGTGCGGCCGGCGATCGAGTTCCACGACGAGGTGCCGGGGCACACGTAGAACGGCAGCCCCGCGTCGGCGAAGCGCGGGCAGTTGCTGGCGAACGGGTGGTTCGCCTCGTAGCCCCACTCGAGCGCGATCGCGTCCTTCGGCAGCTCGGCGATCAGCTCCGGGTGGTGGTTGATGATATCGCCCCAGAACTGCATCGTGCGGCCGCGCTCGCGCACCGCCGCGTAGATCTTGAGCAGGAAGTCGAGGTACACCCGGCCCGCGCCGCGCTCGCGCACCGCCGCCGCGCTGCGCCCCTGGCCGAGGTCGATCGTCTCGTCGCAGCCGACGTTGACCATCGAGCTGCTGAAGTGCGGCAGCAGCTCGTCGAGCAGGCTCGTGACCAGCGCCAGGCTGCCGGGGTCCTCCGGCGCCAGGCTGAACGGCCCGGTCGCGGTGATGCCCCACGGCGTCTCGAAGTCGTCGTGCGTCTCGGCCAGCGCCGCGTAGCGCCCGTGCACCAGCCAGCGGGTCATGTGGCCGAACGAGTTCTGGTTCGGCACCAGCTCGACGAACCGCTCGCGGCAGTAGGCGTCCAGCTCGAGGATCTCCTGCCCAGTGAGCGGCGAGGCGTTCGCCCACACCTCCGGGTGGTTGCGGTAGGCGAAGGTGTGCTCGGTGTAGAGCTGGAGCTGGTTCACCTTCCAGCCGGCCAGCATGTCCACCAGGCCGTACAGCGTCTCCATGGTCGGGACTTTGTCCCGGCTGACGTCCAGCATCACGCCGCGCGCCGCGAAGTCCGGCCAGTCGGCGATCTCCAGGCACGGGAGCTGGCGCCCGCTCTGCTCGATCACCTGGATCAGCGTGCAGACGCCGTAGAAGACGCCGGCCGGCGTGCCGGCCTCGACGGTGATCTGGCCGTCCCTGATGGCCAGCCGGTACCCCTGCGGGTGCAGCCCGTCGGGCGCCACCACCCGCAGCGCCACGCCGATCTCGTCTGGCGGGCCGCCGGGCGCGGCGGCGATCTCCCACTCGACGGCGGCGTGCTCGCGCAGCGCGCCCTGCAGGCGGCGGGCGGTGAACAGCAGCGCCGCCGGCGGCGCGCCCTGGATGAGAATGCGCCGGCCGCCGGCGATCGGCAGCACGCCGGGCAGCGGCGTGAGCGTGCGCGGGGCCGGGAGAAGCGATAGCGTAGCCATATCAGTACTGCAGGGTAGCCACGGGCAGCGGCAGGCTTACGGCCCGGCCCTCGGCGGCGGAGAGGATCCCCGCCTCCAGCACCTCCTGCGCCATCAGCCCGACCTCCGCGCTGCACAGGCCGGTGATCGGCTCGCCCGAGCGGATGTGGCCGAGGAAGTACTCGGCGCTGTTGCGCATGCCCTCCTTGAGCGGCGGGATCTCGAGCTGTATCCCCTCGTCGTGCTCCGAGTTCGCCAGCCACAGCTCCTGGCCCATGTTGCGGATCACGAGCGTGCCGTCGCTGCCGTAGATCATCGGCTCGTAGCTGGTCATGTGGCCGGACTGCGTCCAGGAGGCGGTGGTGGTGCTGAGCGCGCGGGCGTGCTGCATGATCATCACGGCGTTGTCCTCGGCCGGCAGGTTCGCCTTGAACAGGCGCCCGGAGACAGCCGTGACGCGCGAGGGCAGGCCGAGCAGCGTGCAGGTCAGCGCCGCGCCGTAGCAGCAGTAGTCCATCAGCGCGCCGCCGCCGTTGCGCCGCGGGTCGAACAGCCACTCCTCGAAGTAGGTGGCGTGGCCGATGGCGGTCGGGCCGCCGTGCGCCGCGCGGTAGTTGACCTGCCAGACCTGGCCGATGCGCCCCTCGGCGATCAGGCGGAAGGCCTCCTGGAGCGAGGCCCACCACATGATCGGCCAGTTGACCATGAGCTGCACGCCGGCCGCCTTCGCGGCCCCGTACATCCGCGCCGCGCCGGCGTAGGTCGAGGCCATCGGCTTCTCGACCATGACGTGCAGCCCGCGGGAGGCCGCCATCTCGGCCAGCTCCGCGCCGCGCAGGTTATCGGAGTAGACGTAGACAGCGTCGAGCCGCTCGCCGTCGAGCAGGTCGCTGTAGTCGTCGTAGATCTTCTCGATGCCCAGCGATCGGGCGCGCTCGCGCGGCTCCGGGTGCGGCTCAGCCACGGCCACGAGCTCGCCGTCCGGGTGCGCGTCGAGCGCCTTCAGGTTGTCCCAGATGTGGTCATGCGTCAGGCCAAGCACGCCGACGCGGATCTTGTCTGCCATGACGTGTGTCTCCCTTAGACAAACCTCAGATCCGTGCTGTGGCTGTGGCGCCGCTGATGCGGGCGGCGACGCCACAGCCGCACCGCTCGCTCCGAGCGCCGGATCGCCGCCACCGCAGCGTGGCGGCCATCCGGCGGCGCGATGGGACGGCGGGGCCGCCCGCCGCTACAGCTTGACCGTCTTGCCGGTGCGCGCGGCCTCGTAGAACGCCAGGCAGGCGGCCAGGTTCGCCCGGCCGTCCGCCGCCGACACGATCGGGGCGCTCTCGCCGCGCACCACCGCCGCCATGTGCGCCATGACGCCGCCCTGGTCCTTCGCCGGCTCCAGGCCGACCCAGCCGTCGTAGCCGAACGCGCCCCGCGCCGCGATCCGCCCCCACGGCCCCTTGTCGTCGCAGATCGTCCCGGCGCTGCCGATGACCTCGCTGCGCTGGAAGCCGAAGCCGCGGTCGGCCGTCCAGGTGTCCTCGATCAGCGCCACCGCGCCGTTGGCGAAGGTGAACACCGCGGCGCCGTAGTCCTCCAGCTTCAGGTCCGGGTAGCGCATGTTCGCGACGGTGCCGCTGACGCTCACCGGCTCAGCGCCGAACAGCCAGCGCGCCATGTCCACCGCGTAGATCGCGTGGTCGAGCCACCCGCCGCCGGGGACGCGCGCGGGGTCCAGCCACCAGCCGCTGTCGCTGGCGCCCGGCCAGCTCTGCGGCAGGCTCGAGTTGAGCGTGTGGGTGTAGCGCAGCGGCCGCCCGATGCGCCCCTCGTCCACCCAGGCCTTGATGCGCCGGGCGTCGGGGTTCAGGCGCCACAGGCAGTCGAGCGGGAAGAAGTGGACGCCGGCCGCCGCGACCGCCTGGACGATCTCGTCCGCCCCGCGCAGGTCGAGCGCCATCGGCTTCACGCTGAGGATGTGCTTGCCGAGCGCGGCCGCCTCGCGGCAGATCGCGCCGCTCCGCTCGCTGCTGTACAGCACCGCGACGATCTGCACCTCGGGCCGGTCGAGCGCCGCGCGGTAGTCGGTCGTCGCCTCCGCGCCGTACCTGCGCGCCACCTGCTCCGCCCGGGCGCTGTCGTCGTCCGCCACGGCCACCAGCTGCAGGCCGGCGTCATCGCCCACCTGCTCGGCCAGGTGGAACGCGGCATACCAGTGGTCCAGCCCGAGGATCGCCACGCCGAGTCTGTTCATGGTTGTTCCTTGCTCCGTTGCTGAGGACATACCGGGGCGCATGGCGCCTGTGCGGATGTGCCGCTGCGCCCTACCCCCATTGTACCGCCGTTCCAGCCTTTGTCTGCAGGGTTGGGCCGGCGCGTCACGATGCCGGCCGGGGGGCGCGCTGCGCATCGGCGGCCGCGCCGCGCAGCCGCGGCATCACCAGCGCCGCCGCCAGCGCCACCGCCAGCATCAGCAGCGCCACCCCGCGGAACATCGCCGGCATGCCGATCTGCTGCGCCACCGCGCCGCCCACCGCCGAGCCCGATACCCCGCCGGCGCCAGTCACCGTGTTGTAGAGCCCCGCCATCCGGCCGCGGCGCTCGCGCAGCCCCAGCTCCGTGGCGTACAGCAGCGCCGGCGCCTCGAAGCACGAGTAGGCCAGCGAGCGCACCATCTGCACCGGGATGAGCCACGCCAGCGCCGTCGAGACCGTGTAGGCCAGGTAGACGCAGGCCATCCCCGACACGCCGCCGATGATCACCCACTTGCGGCTGAAGCGGTCCGCCAGGTACCCGGCCAGCATCAGGCACGGCACCTCGCCGAGCGCCGCCAGCGCCCACAGCGCGCTGATCGTGGTCTGGCTGTGCCCCGCGCCGCGCATGTACACCGGCCACAGCGCCACCACCGAGCCCATGCCGATGAACCACGCCGCCGCCAGCGCCAGGAACGACAGCAGCGCCACCGACCGGGCGTCGCCCAGGGACCACCGGCTCCCCGCGGGCGGCGCAGCGTCTTCCTGCTGTAGCGGACCTGGCGCCGGCTGCTCGTCATTCGCCGGCCGCTGGTCGCTGGCCCGCGGCCGCTCCCGCACCCGGCTCACCAGCAGAAACGCCAGCGCGTAGAACCCCGCCGCCATCAGCACCGGCGCCCGCAGGCCGGCCACATCCGCCAGGAGCCCTCCGCTCAGGGCGGCGATCGAGAAGGCCAGCGACCCGAACATGCGGTACATGCCCATCAGCCGGCCGCGCGCCTGCTCGTTCTCGAGCACGTCGCCGATCAGCGCCAGCGCCCCGGTGCTGTAGGCCGCAAACGCAATGCCCTCGAGCGCCCGCACCAGGAACAGCCAGCCATACCACCCGACGCCCGCCGCCGCCAGGTAGGCCAGCGCCAGCCCGGCGGTGCCGATCAGCACCAGCGGCTTCCGCCTGCCCATCCGGTCTGAGCGCAGCCCCCACCAGTACTGGGACGCCAGCGACGACACCTGGTAGACCGCGAACACCAGCCCGATCTGCCCGGTGTCGGCGCCCAGCGAGACGATATAGTTCGACAGAAGAGGGGAGATGGTGCCCGCGGCCGCGAACACCAGAAACAGCACGCCGGTCAGCTGCAGGTAGGCCGCCCGGTCGCGCACCTTGAGCCAGCGCATACGATCCACTATTTCCCGGTAGTGTCTGTGTGTGGCGGCTATGCGGCCACACACAGACCTACCCTGTTCGGCTCCTCCAGGACCCTCGTCTCCGCGCCTTCGCGCGCCCCGTGGATCGCGCTAGATCTTGATGGCCGTGGACACCGATCGCTCGCGCACCTCCTGCGGCGTGACCTCGCGGCCGAGCTGCTGCGAGAGATAGATCCCCTCGCTGATCAGCGCCGTGTTCAGCGCCAGGCTGGCGGTGTCGATGCCCGGCACGCGCCCCTGCAGCGTCGCGACCCAGTGGCGCTGCGGGCTGTCGTACGCCTCGTAGGTCGGGTCCACCGAGTGCAGCCGGAACTCGGCGCGCTGCAGGTCGAACGCGCCATCAAGCTCCATGTCTGCGATCGTGGTGAAGTACCCGAGCGGGTTCAGCCGCACGCCGCCCTTCGAGCCGAGCAGCTTGCTCGACTCCGCGCCGGCCGCGTAGTGCTGCGCCCAGCTCACCTCAATGTCGAAGGTGATGCCGCCCTCCAGCCGCACGAACCCGAGCGCCATCTCCTCCACGTCGTACCCGCTGGTCTCGCGGCGGTCGGCGTACATATCGATCTCCTGGTAGGTCGAGCCGGAGATCGTCCGCACCTGCGGGTTGTCCAGCAGGTACAGCATCTGCGAGATCTCGTAGATGCCGGCGTCGATCAGCGCGCCGCCGGACGCCGTCGCCTTGCGGACGAAGTTGTAGGTGCCGTAGCCGTCCACGTACGGCCGCCCGCGCCTGCGGAACGAGACCGCCCGCGCGTAGTACAGCTTCCCGAGCATGCCGGCGTCGATCAGGCGCCGGGCCGCCTTGGTCTCGGCGGAGAAGACCGTCGCCATCTGGATGGCGAGCCGCCGCCCGGTGCGCTCTCTGGCCTCGTACATCGCCAGCGCGTCGGCGTAGGTGCCGGCCATCGGCTTCTCGCAGTACACGTCCTTGCCAGCCTCCATCGCCGCGATACTCACCGGCGCGTGGAAGTTGTTGTGCAGGCAGACGTCCACCGCCTGAATATCCGGCCGGGCGAGCAGCTCGCGGAAGTCGGTGTACACATGCTCGATCCCGTACTCCGCCGCCACGCGCCGCGCCTCGGCCTCGTTGACATCCGCCACCGCGACGATCTCAACGTCCGGCATCTCGGCGTAGCCCGCGACATGCCGCTTGCCGATCTGCCCGACGCCGATCACACCGACCTTCACCTTGGAGTCCATGGCGATACCTTCCATTGCAAGGGTGCGTGGACTATGGGTACAATAGTGTAGCAGAGGAAACCGCAGGCGCTGCAGCGCCGGCCCGCCCGCTGCTACGTCGTGCGGTAGCAGCCGAAGGGGTTTGGGAAGCTTCGCCTCCCCGGAATCTGCCTCTGTGGCGCGCGATCGACATGTGCGAAAGCGAAGGACAGCGATGAAGACAGGACGCGGCGCCCGCTACTCGTGCAGATCCTGCGGCGCGCTTGCGGCGGCCAGCGAGCTGACCCGCGGCGCTTGGGGCGACCTGTGCTGCCCGCGCTGCTCCAGCCCGGACCTCGAGCGCCGGCGCAGCCGCTGGGAGCAGATCTACGCGACGTTCTTCCTCTACAAGGTCTACTGAAGCCTCACCGAGCCGTGTCAGGTTGACACGACGCACAGCCTGCTGAACCGCTATCTTACACCAGATTAGCGCATCGGTGGGCGCAGGCCCCGCACCCGCCAACAACAATGGGGTGGCTGCGTATGCAGCCACCCCGTGCCGTCATATCCTCGGGCCGCGCTACTGCCCAGCTTCCTCGCGGATGCGCTGCAGCGCATCGTTGACGTCAGCCTCAAGCACCGGCAGCAGGTCAGCCGCCTTGGCCTCCGGGTCGCTCCAGAACGGGCTCATCAGGTTATCCCACACCTGGCTGAGCTCGTCGTACTTGACCAGCAGGTGGTTCGAGGACTCGTGGCCGTACTCGAAGGCGCCGGTGAACGACTGCTTCGTCTTCTCAGCCGGCACGCACTTCTCGTACTGCTTGTAGTACTCCTCCAGCAGCGACTGGCGGACCGGCGGCGCGCCGGTGGCCTCCATGTACGCGCGCGCGGACTCCGGCGCCGTCAGGAACTTCACGAAGTCCCAGGCCAGGTCGGTGTTCTCCTGATCCATACCGGCCGTGATGGCCCACGGGTCGGTGAAGATCGTCGCGCGCACGGTGGCGTCCGGCGTGCCCCACGGGATCGGCGCGACGCCCCAGCAGAAGCCGTTCGGGTCGTCGATCAGATCCTTGTAGGTCCAGTGGCCCCAGCCGCCGGCCATCGACATCGCCACGCGGCCGGACTGGAACGCGCCGCCCAGCTGGCCCAGCGCCTGGCTGGCCGCGTCATCCGGCGCGACTCGGTGGACGTACGCCAGGTCGTGGAACTCCTGGTAGGCCTTGATCGTCGTCTCGTCGGTCAGCGTCAGCGGGCCCGAGAAGCCGGTGTTCATGGCCTCCTCAGACCAGGGGAACTTGCCCCAGATCATCGGCACGGCGTCGAACTTCGGCCACAGGTCGCCGGTGGCGATGCCGTAGACCGCCGTGTTCGGGTCGTCGTAGTTCTTCGTCAGCTGCTTGCCGAGCTCAACGAACGCCTCCCAGGTCCAGCTCTTGTCAGACCAGTCGCTGGTGGGGTACGGGATGCCGGCCTCGTCGAACAGCTTCATGTTGTAGTAGACGTAGCTGCCGGTCGAGAGGAACGGGATGCCGTACTGCTTGCCCTCGATGTTGTAGATGTTGAAGACCTCGGGGATGAAGTCGCTGGTGTCGTAGTTGTCGCGCTCCATCAGCGGCGTCAGGTCGGCCAGCAGCCCGCGGAAGCGGTCCGAGGCGAAGCCGTCGCCGCCCCAGTTGGGCGACCAGACATGCAGCGGCTCCTTGGCGGCGATCATCGCCTCGCGCTTGACGGCGATGTCGTCCTGGACGATGTTGAGCACCTTGACGAACACATCAGGCGCGACCTGCTGGTAGGCCGGCAGCACTACATCGCGCTCCCAGCGGTTCTCCTGCAGGCCGGTGCGCACCATCCAGACCAGCACTTTCTGACCCTCGGACGGCTCCTGCGCGAACTCCAGCACAGGGGTGGGAGTCGGGCCCTCGGCCGCGGGCTCCTCGGCCGGCGCCTCGGCTGCTGGGGCCGCGGGCTCCTCGCCCGCCGGCTGTGCCGGGGAGCCCCCGCCGCAGGCGCTCAGCAGGAGCGACAGTGCGGCGAAGAGGGTCAACCAGGGGGCGTGCTTCTTGAGCGTCATGCTCGTGCCTCCTTGTGCGTAAGGAACACCTGTGTTCTCGAGGAGTGCGTACGGTTCCAGCGTTGTTCGTCGACGGCGGACCTCCTTTCCAGTTTTTTTGCGACAAAACTGAACCATGACACCGCGGACGTGCCGCGTGCCGGGAGAGGTATCGAGCGATGGTGTGGGGTAGACGGGGGCGGCCCAACCGCCGCCCCATCAGGATCTGCGGACTACCCTTTCACGCCGGATACGACAATGCCCTGGATGAAGTAGCGCTGCGCGATGAAGAACAGGATCAGCGGCGGGATCACCGTCACCACCGACGCCGCCATCAGCAGGTGGAACGACGTGCCGCCGAACGGCGCCCGGAACTGCTGCAGCCCGAGCGACATGGTGTAGTTGCTCTGCGAGTTCAGGTAGATCAGCGGCCCGAAGAAGTCCTGGTAGTGGTACATGAAGCTCATGATCGCCACCGCCCCGAGCGCCGGCAGCGAGAGCGGCAGGATGATCCGCCACCAGATCCCCAGGTAGTTCGCGCCATCGATCAGCGCGGCCTCCTCATAGTCCCGCGGCAGCCCTTTGTAGAACTGGCGCAGCAGGAAGATCAGGTAGGCGCTGCCGAAGAACTTCGGCACCACCAGCGGCAGGAACGTGTCCAGCCAGCCCAGGCGCGCGAAGATGATGTACTGCGGGATGAGCGTCACCCAGGCCGGGAGCATCATGGTGCCCAGGACGAGCATGAACAGCGCGTTCTTGCCGGGCGCGCGCAGCCGGGCGAAGCCGTACGCCACCAGGGAGCACGAGATCAGCTCGCCGAGCATCGAGCCGATCGAGTAGATCATCGTGTTCTTGGCGTAGATGTCGAAGCGGTTCTGGCCGGTGAGCGCCACCACGTAGTTCTCCCACTGCGGGACGGCGGGGATCCAGGTCGGTGGGAAGCGCGCCACCTCAGCCTTGGTCTTGAGCGAGGTCGAGATCATCCAGGCCAGCGGGAACAGGATGATCAGCACGCCGATGATACACAGAACCGTCGAGAGCACCCGGATGATCATGTCCTGGCGCTTCTTGCTGGCGAACGCGCCGCGCCGGGCGGCCGTCACCTGCCGGGGTGCAGTCGTGGTAGCCATTAGATTGCCCCCTCCTCGTCTGCTTCATAGTAGACGTAGCGCCGCGAGGCCCACAGCATCGCCAGCGTCAGCAGGAACACGATCACCAACAGGATCCAGGCCTGCGCCGAGGCCAGGCCCATCCGGTAGCGCCGGAAGGCGTTGAGGAACAGGTACAGGTTGTAGAACATCGAGGCGTAGGCCGGGGCGCCCAGGTTCGTGCCGCCGTTGATCACGTAGGCGGCGGTGAACTGCTGCATCGCGCCGATCACGCCGGTGATGAAGGTGAACAGGATCACCGGCGAGATCATCGGGATGGTTACGTTGAAGAACTGGCTGATGCGCCCGGCGCCGTCGATCTCGGCCGCCTCATACAGGTGCGTCGGCACGCCCTGCAGCGCCGAGAGGTAGATCAGCATGGTCGCCCCGAAGCCCCACAGCGACATCATCGTGAACGACGGGATGACCCAGTTCTGGTCCTGCAGCCAGCGCGGCCCCTTGATGCCCAGCGGGATCAGCCCCTCCGGCCCGACCAGGTTGGCGATCGCCAGGTTGATGATGCCGAACTGCGGGTTGAGCAGCCAGCTGAACAGCAGCGCCACCGCCACGCTGCCGGTCAGCAGCGCGGGCAGGTAGTAGAGCGTGCGGAAGATGCCCAGGAACGGCACCCTCTGGTTCAGCAGCACCGCCAGCAGGAGCCCGAAGACGATCCCGAGCGGCACGCTCAGCAGAGTGTAGTAGCTCGTCACCTGCAGCGACTTCCAGAAGACCCGGTCGCCCGCCAGCTGGATGTAGTTGTCGAAGCCGGTCCAGACTGGCTCCTTGCCGAGGGTGTAGACCGTCATGCTGTAGTAGGCCGACGCCAGAATCGGGTACAGCGTGAACGCCAGGAACCCGATCACCCACGGCGAGATGAAGAACCAGAACCACAGTGCCTCGCGACGCTCGATCTTACCGGCTGGGATGAGGCCGAACAGCGCCGCCTTCTTTTTCGGCCTCGCTCCCGGTAGTGACTGTACCGCCATCGCTCGCTCCTCACGTAGGCATCCGGTACTGGGCGATCTGCGCCCGCCACACGACTCCCGCGCTGTTACCGTGCCGCTGCTAGCTCCACAGCCCCAACACTCGCCCGTCTTCCATGCGCACGTAGAGCGCGCCGCCGGCGATGATCGGCGCGGTGGACGCCAGCGATCGGATTCGCTGCTCCCACATGCTCTCGCCGCTGCTGGCGTTGAGCGCCAGCACGGCCGAGTCAGCGCCGATGCCGCTCACGACGAAGACCTGCTCGCCGGCCAGCGCCGGGAGCGATACGAAGTTGATATTGTGGTAGCGCCAGTTCTCCTTGCCGTCGGCAAGGTTGAGCGCGTAGAGCGTCTCGGTGGATTTGACGAAGGCGACATCGCCGATCGCGCCGGCGGGGATCAGCTTCTCGCCCATGACGCTGTGTTCCCACAGCGGCTGGCCGGTGGCGGCATCCAGCGCGAGCACCGCCGAGCCGCTCGTCACCATCACGGCGCGGTCGGTCGCCACCGCCGAGAAGGAGATCGCGTCCTTGGCCGGGTAGGTCCAGAGGAGCGCGCTGCTATTCTGATCGATCGCGTAGATGTAGTCGAAGTCGGAGATGAAGACACGGCCATCGGCGACCGTGGCGGAGGAGGTCACGTAGTTCTGTGTGGCGAACTCCCAGCGCAGGGCGCCGCTCGCGGCGTCCAGCGCGTAGAGCTCCTTGCCGGCACCGACGAACACCGTCCCGTCGGCGATCACCGGCGACGTCAGGTGGCCGCCGAAGTAGTTGTTATCGGCGCTGCTGAGGCGCTTCGGGCTGAACCGCCAGGCCGGGAGGCCGCTGTCGAGGCTCAGCGCGATCAGCTCCCCCTTGTTGCCCGCCTCGGCGCGGATGAACACCTGGTCCCCGGCGATGGCCGGCGAGATGTAGCTGCCCGGCTGGTCGAACGACCAGCGCTCGCGCCCGCTGCGCAGGTCGAAGGCCCGCAGGTGGTCCTTGGTCTCGACCAGCATCAGCCCCTTGGCGATCACCGGCGGCGAGCCGGTCTCGTTGTCGCGCGGCATCGCGACGAGGCGCTGGTGGGTGAGCGGCAGGCTGAGGCTATTGGCTACGGCGCGGGTGCGTCCGGGATTCTGACCTTCCATCGACCAGTCGCCCGAGGCGGCGGGGGACAGGCCGGAGGGGGAGCTGGTGTCGATCTTGAAGGGGGCGAGCGGGCCACGCATCGCGGCGGCGGGGGCGGCGGCGGGGTCAGACAGGCTGGCGCTCTGGGCGGGGGCCTGTGGCGCCGTGATACGCGGCTGGAGCATCACATACGCCAGCGCGCCGAGGAGGGCTACGATCGAGACCATCCACAAGCCACGATGCTTGGTCTGGGCCATGCCTGTCTTGCTCCTCGCTGACGCATGGGTCGAAGCAGACTGAGTCGTCCGCCGCTGAGGAGAGGTGACGGCGCCGCTGCGCCGCGCTGCTATTTGGGTGACCGCTCTTGGCTTCGGCATTATAGGATGCCCACTCTGCGATGTCAAAAACTGCTACGCGGCCTCGCCGCGAGCCTCGATGCTGACCGGGGCGGACTGCTGCGGAAGCTCTGCCAGCAGCGGGGCGGTGGACTCGCGGACGACCAGCTCGGTGTCGAGCACGATGCGCGGCTGCTCGAGCGGCTTGCCGTCGATCAGCCGGCAGATCAGATCGCCCGCCAGCTCGCCCATCTCGCGCAGCGGCTGCCGTATGGTGGTCAGCGGCGGGCTGAACCGCGCCGCGTCGTAGGTGTCGTCGAAGCCGATCACCGAGCAGTCGCGCGGGACCTCGAGGCCCGCTCGCCGCAGCGCGTGGATCGCCCCGAAGGCCATCTGGTCGTCGCAGGCGAAGATCGCCGTCGGCCGCGGGTCGAGCTTGAGCAGCTGCTCGGCCCCCGCGATGCCGCTGGCGTGGGAGAAGTCCCCGTGCGCCACCAGCGACTCGTCGAAGGGCAGCCCGTAGTCGTTCAGCGCCGCGCGGAAGCCGTCCAGCCGCGTCTGGCCGACCGGGATGTCCCGCCGGCCAGTAATGATGCCGATCCGCCGGTGGCCGAGCTCGATCAGATGCTCGGCGGCCTTATAGGCGCCGCGGAAGTTGTCGACCGAGATCCCGTTCACATCGAGATCGTACTGCAGGTCGACGTGCACCGTCGGCACGTGGCTGAAGGTCAGCCGGCGCTGGTTCAGGCTCGTCGCCAGCGGCAGCACGATCACCAGCCCGTCGATCCGCCGGCTGCGCTGCAGGGTGTCGATCGCGTCGAGCTGCCCGGCGTCGTCCACCGTCGCGAGCAGCAGCAGCCGCCCGCGGCTGCGCAGCGATCGCAGCACGCCGTCTAGGATCTGGGTGAAGAAGGGCTCGGTGACGGTGTCGACCACCACGCCCACGATCTCGGAGCGGTTGCGCGACAGGCCGACCGCCTGGGCATTCGGGTGGTAGTCGAGCTCGTCAATGACTCGCAGCACCAGCTCGCGGGTCGCCTCGGCGACATCCGGGCTGTTGTTGATGACCCGTGAAACGGTTTGGTGGGAAACGCCCGCGCGGAGAGCAACCTCCCGAATGGTGCTGCGCCTCATTGTGCAACCTTCGCGTGCGCCAAAATCTCGGCGGGTAATACCGAGAACCGCTGCTATATATGGTGTGTCAGAAGGTGTATCAGTGTGGTGTGACCGTTCACAATTTTATCATATTCCCGGCATTCGTCAAGATGCAGTTTAGAAGCGCGGCACAGCCGGGCATTTCTTCGCTACGATGCGCGGTCGGATGGCGCAGACGGCAGCCCGACGGCCGGGCCGCGCCAGAGGTAGCGGGACAGATCGACGTAGCCCTGGGCGTCGAAGACGACCCCCTCCTCCTCGAGCAGCTGGCGCTGCAGATCTGCGTGGTAGACGTTGCTGATGCGGCCGGCGGCGTTAATCACCCGCCACCACGGCACCACCCGCTCCAGGCCATGCCCGAGCGCGTGCAGCGCGAACCCGACGCCGCGCGCGCCGCGCGGTGTGCCGATCAGCGCCGCGATCCGGCCGTAGGTCGAAACCCGGCCGCGCGGGATGCGGCTCACCATCTCGTACACGTCGTCGTAGTAGCCAGCCATGGTTCCTTCCTCTTGGTTGGAACTCTGTTCGCCCGCCGCGCGGCGCGCGCCAGCGGGAGAAGGGCTTCCGAAGCAGCTTCGCCTCCCCCGACTCCACCACCTGCAGAAATCAGCCGAGGATGACGGCCAGCATCCGGCGACTGCAGCGATCGCCTCGGACGTGTGGCTCTGTCTGGCGTGCCGGGGGAGGTCACAGGCCCATTGTACCACGCCCTTTGCTCACCACCGCGCCGTAGAGTACAATATCCTGTGGCAGAGGAGAAGCTAGCAATCACCTATGCAGGTCGTCACCGCGGCGCAGATGCGCGCGCTCGAACAAGCGGCCGTGCAGGCCGGCGCAACCTGGCCGGGCCTGATGGAACGCGCCGGCCGCGGGGTCGCCGACCGGGCGCTTGCGCTGCTCGGCGACCCCGCCGGGCGGCGGGTGCTCGTGCTGGCCGGCCCGGGCAACAACGGCGGGGACGGGCTGGTGGTCGCGCGGCACCTGCACGACGCCGGCGCGCACGTGGAGCTCTACCTCTGGCGGCGGCGCGACGCGGAGCGCGACGAGAACTGGCAGCTCTGCCGCCAGCGCGGCATCGCGGAGCACGACGCCGCAGCCGATCCGGGCTGCGAGACGCTGCGCCGCCTGCTCGCCGGCTGCGACCTGGCGGTCGACGCGCTGCTCGGCATCGGCGCGCGCCGGCCGGCCGAGGGCCAGCTGGCGCGGATCATCGAGACCCTGAACGACCACCGAGGCGAGCGCGCAGCGCGCCTCGCCCCGGCGCCCAGCGACCAACCGCCGGCCGAAGATCAGGGCTCGCCGGACGCCCGCCCTTCGCCGCTGGTCGTCCTGAGCGTGGACGTCCCCACCGGAATCGACTCGGACACCGGCGCGGTGCTGGGGGTCGCCGTGCGCGCCGATATCACTGTGGCCACCGGGCTGCTCAAGCCGGGGCTGCTGCTGTACCCTGGACGAGCGTACGCCGGCGAGCTGCAGGTCGTCGAGATCGGGCTTCCGCCGGCGGATGTGGAGGCAATCATGACAGAGAAGATCAGCGCCGCTGTTGCGCGCCAGCTTCTGCCGGCCCGGCCGGCCGACTCGCACAAGGGCACCTTCGGCAAGGTGATGGTGGTCGCCGGGTCGCTGCAGTACCCGGGCGCGGCCGTCCTCGCGAGCGCCGGCGCGGCGCGCATCGGGGCCGGCCTGGTGACGCTCGCCACGGGGCGGAGCACGGTGGCGGTGGCCGGCCGGGCGCCGGAGGTGACGCTCCAGCTGCTGCCGGAAGCGGAGTGGGGCGTGCTGGGCGAGGCGGCCGCCGACGAGCTGCTCAAGGCGCTCGACGGCTACAAGGCGCTGCTCGTCGGCCCGGGGCTCGGCCGCGAGAAGGCGACCGGCGAGTTCCTGGCGCGGCTGCTCGGGCTGGACGCGCCGCGCCAGCGCGGGCATATCGGCTTCCGCATCGGCGCGAGCACGGAGAAGCAGGACACGCGCGAGCGCCCCTCGCTCCCACCCACCGTCCTGGACGCCGACGCGCTCAACTACCTCGCGCAGGTCGAGGGCTGGTGGGAGCGCGTGCCGCGCGGCAGCCTGGTGCTCACCCCGCACCCCGGCGAGATGAAACGGCTGCTGGGCGAGGGCGAGCTCCCCGGCGATCCAATCGAGGCCGCCACCTCAGCCGCAGCGCGCTGGGGCCAGATCGTCGTGCTGAAGGGCGCGACGACGGTCATCGCCGAGCCGGACGGGCGCGCGCGGATCAACGACGGCGGCAACGCGGCCCTGGCGACGGCCGGCACCGGCGATGTGCTCGCCGGCGCGATCGCCGGGCTCATCGCCCAGGGGCTGGCGCCGTTCGACGCCGCGACGCTCGGCGTGTACCTGCACAGCGCGGCGGGCCGGATCGTGCGCGACGAGCTCGGCGACATGGGCGCGCTCGCCAGCGACCTGCTCGTGCGTCTGCCACTGGCGATCAAGCAGCTCAAGGGTTAGGTGAGCAGGAGCAACGCATGCCGATCTACGAGTATCTCTGCCCGAGCTGCAACGGGCGCTTCCAGAAGCTCGTCTCCGGCTTCAGCGACCCGCCGGGCCTGGCCTGCCCGCGCTGCGGCGGCCAGGAGGTGCGGCGCGCGATCTCGCGCGTCGCGGTGCTCAAGTCCGAGGAGGCGCGCGCCGAGGCGCTCGCCGACCCGTCCATGTTCGCCGGCCTCGACGAGAACGACCCGAAGTCGATCGCCCGCTGGGCGAAGAAGCTCGGCAAGGAGCTCGGCGAGGACGCGGGCGAGGACTGGGACGAGATGGTCGACGAGATGCTCGAGGAGGAGATGGGCCGCGAGGCGGGCGAGGGGGACGAGGCCGACGGCGACGAGGACGGCGCACGCCCGAAGAAGTCGGCGCCCGACGACCTCGGCTGGGCCGACTGAGCCCCCATGCACTTTCGGACGCACCTGATCGCCTCGGCCGTCGCCGGGCTCGCGCTCTACCCGCGCTCGCTGCGCCGCGCGGCGCTGGTGGTGCTGGGCGGGGTCGGGCTGGACGCGGACCACTACCTGCTCTACGCCACCCGCAGCGGCGACTGGAGCCTCGCGGGCGCCATCGCCTACGACCGCCGGCGCCACGGGCGCGTGCGCCCGGGCGACACCCGGCCGCGCTACGGGTCGCTGCGCTCGGCCGCCCACCGGCCGCTGCTGACGCTGCCGCTGATCTGGGCGCTGAGCCTCATCTGGCCGGCGCTGCGGCCTATCGCGGTGGGGCTCACGCTGCACCTGGCGATGGACGTGTCGATCCCGCACTACGACCGGCGGCTCTGGCGGCGCGCGGGCGGCCGGTGCGAGCGCTGCGGGCTGGCCAACGTGCGCCTCGCCGCGTACTACGTGCTCCCTCCGCACCGCGGCGGCGATATGTGGGCGCTCGACAACCGCGCTATCTGGTGCAGCGAGTGCGCCCGCGAGCACTACACGGAGGCTCGGCGGGCCGCTGGCCCACCGAGATCTTGAAAATTACAGGAGGGACAACGTGCTTGAGGACGAGAGGGGCACCGGCCCCTCTCGCGCTCTCCCTCGCCGGAAGCAGCCCACCAGCCGCTCGTCTCAGTGGACATTGCAGCACATCAGTCTGTGCCTGGGGCACGGGCATCGGTGTAGGTGGGCATGACAACGGGCAGATTGACACGGTACGCGTTCCCTTGCGGGTCCAGGGCCTGCGGCCCTGGCGCGGGTGGTGCAGGAGGGCCGGCGCCGGCCCTCCTGCCCAGGTGCAGGGCGGAGCGCCTGCATGAATGCCAGCACAAGCAGCCCGGGTGCAGGGCGGGCCACCGCGTAAGTCCCGAACAAATCACAGCCCCTCTGCGGCGACGAAGTCTCTGCAGAGGGGCAGGAAACGGAAGCGAGAGGCGCTACACCCGCCTGTAGCGCCGCGGGCGGCGCACCAGGCTCAGGAGCAGCACCAGCAGCGCCGCGCCCAGGATCGTCCAGATGATCTCGATCGTCCGCCCGCCGTAGGTGAAGGTCAGCAGCGGCGGCAGGCCGAGCTGGCGCGCGAGCCAGGCGCCCAGCAGCGCGCCGACCAGCCCGATCGCCACGGAGGCGAGCAGGCCGCCGGGGCTGTAGCCGACGATCGCCTCGCCGATCACGCCGCAGATCGCGCCGATGATCACCCACACGATCAGCTCAACCAGGCCGAACTCTGTGCCGTTGATCGCAAACATGGATCGCACCTCCCTCGTCGCTCACCGCAGAATCGCAGATTCTGTGCCAGGCGTGCTACAATCTGCGTATGCCTCAGCTGGCCGGTATCCTCGAGCGCATCACCTATCAGAGCGACACGGACGGCTACACCGTCGCCCGGATCCAGCCGCGCGACCGCGCCTACCAGGTGACGATCGTCGGCAAGCTGCTCGGCGTCCAGGTCGGCGAGTCGCTTGAGCTCGAGGGGCGCTGGGTGGAGCACCCCGAGCACGGCCGCCAGTTCGAGGTCGAGCGCTACCGCACCGTGCTCCCGGCGACGGTCGAGGGGATCCGCCGCTATCTCGGCAGCGGCCTGATCAAAGGGATCGGCCCGGTCACGGCGCGGCGCATCGTGGAGACCTTCGGCGCCGAGACGCTCCAGATCATCGACAACACCCCCGAGCGGCTGCGCGAGGTCCCCGGCCTCGGCCCGAAGCGCGTCGCGCGCATCGCCCGCGCCTGGGAGGAGCAGCAGCAGATCAAGGCGATCATGCTGTTCCTGCAGGACCTGCAGATCTCGCCCGGGCTGGCGGTGCGGATCTACAAGCAGTACGGCGACCAGGCGCTGGCCGTCGTGCGGACCTCGCCCTACCGCCTGGCGGACGACGTGTACGGGATCGGGTTCCTCACCGCGGACCGCATCGCCCAGTCGGTCGGGATCCCGCACGACTCGCCGCAGCGGATCGGCGCCGGCCTGCGCTACGCGCTGAGCCAGGCGGCCGAGGACGGGCACTGCTTCCTGCCCTGGGAGGAGCTGGTCGCCCAGGCGGCCAGGCTGCTGGAGGTGGGCGAGCCCGAGGTGAACGCGGTGCTCGAGGCGATCGCGATCACCCGCGAGGTCCACGTCGAGCGGCGCGGCGACGAGCGGCACGTCTACCTGCTGCCGTTCTACCACGCCGAGCGCTCGGTCGCCGAGCGGATCCGCGCGCTGCAGGCCGCCCCGTCGACGATGGCGGACTTCTTCCGCGCCGCCAACTGGCCGCGGGTGTTCGAGCACCTGGCCGAGCGCCGCGGCATCGACCTGGCCGGGCGCCAGCGCGAGGCGGTGCAGATGGCGCTCACCGAGAAGGTCAGCGTGCTGACGGGCGGCCCCGGCACCGGCAAGACGACGATCCTCAGCATCATCATCTCGGCGCTGCAGCAGCGCGGCGAGCCGTTCGTGCTGGCCTCGCCCACCGGGCGCGCCGCCAAGCGCCTGAGCGAGGCGACCGGCGCCGAGGCCAAGACCATCCACCGGCTGCTCGAGTTCTCGCCGGTCGGCGGGCCGCACTTCAAGCGCAACGCCGAGAACCCGCTCCCCGCCAGCATGGTCGTGGTGGACGAGGTGAGCATGCTGGACGTGCTGCTCGCCAACCATCTGCTCAAGGCCGTGCCGCCCGAGGCGCACCTGCTGCTCGTCGGCGACGCCGACCAGCTGCCGAGCGTCGGCGCGGGGCGGGTGCTGCGCGACCTGCTCGAGAGCGGCGCGGTGCCGAGCGTCCACCTCGATGTGATCTTCCGCCAGGCCGAGGGCAGCGGCATCGTGACGAACGCCCACCGCATCAACCGCGGCGAGCTGCCGCTCACCCGCAACCTGGACGACTTCTTCCTGTTCAGCGAGCCGGACCCGGAGCGCTGCGCGGCGCTGGTGGTGGATCTGGTGCAGCGCCGCATCCCGGCCCGCTTCGGGCTGGACCCGCTGCGCGACATCCAGGTGCTGACGCCGACCCACCGCGGGGCGGCCGGGGTGGCCGGGCTGAACGCCGCGCTGCAGCAGGCGCTCAACCCGCCGTCGCCGGCGCGCGCCGAGCAGCGGGTCGGCTCGGTCGTGTTCCGCGTCGGCGACCGGGTGCTGCAGCTGCGCAACAACTACGACCTCGACGTCTACAACGGGGACATCGGCGAGGTGGTGGCGATCGACGCCGAGGAGCAGCTGCTGGTCGTGCGCTACGACGGCGCGCGCGACGTGGCGTACGACTTCGGGCTGCTGGACGAGCTGGCGCTGGCCTACGCGATCTCGGTGCACAAGGCGCAGGGCGCCGAGTACCCCTGCGTCGTCGTGCCGCTGCTGACGCAGCACTACATGCTGCTGCAGCGCAACCTGCTCTACACGGCCGTCACGCGGGCGAAGCAGCTGGTGGTGCTGGTCGGCGACTTCCGGGCCGTGGCGATGGCGGTCAAGAACAACCGCGTCGCGAGGCGCTACACCGGGCTCGCCTGGCGGCTCCAGGAGTGAGCGGGCGCGGGTGTGGGCGGCGCGCCGCTCTCACGCGCTGAGCTGCCGCTCCAGCTCCCGCACCGTCTCGCGCAGCTCGTGCAGCTCCGTGAGGATCTGCGGCGGGGTCTTCTCGCCGAAGTAGCGGTACTGGACCTCGAGCGCGTACAGGCGCCGCCGCTTCGCCCGCAGCTCCTCGGCCACCGCGCGCTTCTCGGGCGGCACCGGCTCCGGCTCGTTCAGCTCCTGGCGCACCGCCGGCGCAGACACGCGCCCCGGATTCCCATCCGGCGCCTGGGAAGAGGTGGCCTGCGCGCTGGTGATGTTCGTCCACATCGCCGCGCCGCCGCCGGGCGAGGCCCCCGCCAGCGACCGCTGGCGCTCGAGGAACGTCAGCACCGCGTACGCCTCGGCCATGTCTTCCAGGCTCACCAGGCCCAGGTAGGTGTCCCCCGAGTACACCGCGACGATCCGCACGCCGCGCTCGGCCATGTGCTCGCGCACCCGGTCGAGCGTCTCCTCCGCATCGACGCGCACGATCTCGCGCTGCATGATCTGCGTCACGTAGGCGTCGCCCGCGCCGGTGGCCAGCGCCCGCAGCACGTCGTCGCGGGTGACGATGCCAACCGGGCGCCCGCCCTGCATCACCGCGAAGTCCGGCTGGTAGCTGGTCAGGATGTAGCTCACCACCTTGCTCACCCGGTCGCTGATGCTGAGCGTGAGCGCGTGGCGGTTGTAGGCGTCGCCCACCCGCAGCGTGGCGAGCATCGTGTTCGCCTGGCCCTCGGCGTTCTCCTGCCCGGCGCCCAGGAAGATGAACACCGCGACCAGCGCCAGCGAGAAGTTGCCGGTGACGACGCCGAACACGCCCAGGACGATCGCGACCAGCTGGCCCACGCCCGAGGCGATGCGCGTCGCGCGCGGGAAGCCCATGAACATCGCCAGCAGCGCCCGGAAGATGCGCCCGCCGTCGAGCGGGAAGGCCGGGATCAGGTTGAAGATCACCAGGGTGACGTTGGCGAAGATCAGCCAGACGAGCAGCGACGTGACCGACGGCGTCAGCCGCTGCGGCACCAGCTCGAGCGCCTCGAGGTCGAGCGCGCCCACGGCCGCCGCCGTGCCGGTGACCAGCGCCAGCACCAGCGCGATCACGACGTTCACCAGCGGGCCGGCCGCGGCGATCACCAGCTCGTGCCAGGCCTTCGTCGGGTTGCGCGACAGCAGCGCCAGGCCGCCGATCGGCAGCAGGATGATCTCGCGCACCGGGATCCCCAGCCGCTGCGCCACCACGCTGTGCCCCAGCTCGTGAAGCGTCACACAGAGGAACAGCAGCAGCATGAGCAGCACGCCGAACAGCGCGCCCGTCGTGCCGGCGCTCGCCCCACCCTGGATCGCCCCCAGTATCAAGATCAGGAAGAACGTTATGTGGACCTTGATATCGATTCCTGCGACCCGTGCGATTGGAAACGACCAGCCCATGCCACACTCCTGAGAATCAAGCCAAAATGGCGAGACCGCTGCGCTCCACTGCGCTGCCGGCCTCGCCAATCGCACATCGTCACGACCGGCGGCCGGGGACAGGTGCCCCGTGTTGGTGACCGCCGCTCCCTATCTACATGATGGCTGCTTTCCTATGCGGAATGGTAGCAGAGGGGTTCCCGCGTGTCAACTGCGGGTCACAGCGCCCGCGCCGGCCTATCCTGCGGGCGCTCGATCGGCCTGTCCTGCGGAAGCTCGAGCGACGCGCCCGCCGGATGCTCCGCAGCCGCACCGTCGCCGCTCGCAGCGGCCAGGGCGCGCGCGCGGACCAGCGAGGCCAGCACTGCGACGGCAAGGATGGCGGCGACCACGCCCAGCGAGAGCGCGGTCGGGATCGCGAAGCGAACGCCGAGCAGCGCGCTGCTCACGTCCGGCAGCAGCATCTTCGCGCCGACGAACGCCAGCACTGCCGAGAGGCCGAGCTTCAGATAGTGGATCTTGTGCACCACGCCGGCCAGCACGAAGTACAGCGAGCGCAGCCCGAGGATGGCGAACACATTCGAGGTATAGACGATGAAGGGGTCCTGCGTCACCGCGAAGATCGCCGGGATCGAGTCCACGGCGAAGATCAGGTCGGTCGTCTCGACCATCAGCAGCACCAGGAACAGCGGCGTGGCCATCAGCACGCCGCCGCGCCGCAGGAAGAAGCGGTCCTCCTCGTAGCGCTCGGTCACCGGCACGATGCGGCGGAACAGGCGGATGAGCGGGTTATCCTCCGGGTGCAGCTCCTCGTCCTTGTGGAACACCATGCGGATGCCGGTGAAGATCAGGAACACGCCGAAGATCCAGATCACCCAGTGGAACTGCTTGATCAGGGCGGCGCCGACGCCGATCATCGTGCCGCGCATCAGCAGCGCGCCGATGATGCCCCAGAACAGCACCCGGTGCTGGTACTTGGCGGGCACGGCGAAGTAGCTGAAGATCAGCACGAAGACGAAGATATTGTCGACGCTCAGGGATTTCTCGATCAGGTAGCCGGTGAGGAACGCCAGCCCGGCCTCGCTCGACGTGTACCCGCTCCCGGGCACCATCTGATCCCAGAACAGGAAGATCAGCCCGTTGAACGCGAGCGCGAGCGCGATCCACACTCCGCTCCAGGCCAGCGCCTCCTTGACCGAGACGGTGTGCGCGTGCCGGTGGAACACCCCCAGGTCGAGGGCCAGCATCGCCAGGACGAACAGGTTGAACCCAACCCACAGCCAGACCATGTCCATTCTCCGAAAGTCCTTTCGCATGGGCCGCGGAGAATCGAAAAGCGAGACCTCCACGGCAGTGTCTGTCGTGGTGGTCTCGCCGGTCGCGCTGTGCGATTATGCAGCCGGGGTGCTATCCCGTACTGACGACTGCATGTCCCGCGCCGGTGCGGGCGGCTACTCCCCAACCAGAGGGTACTCTACCAGGATCGCCCCTGTTTGTCAAGCTCTTCACAATTTTCGATTGTCCGGCGCTACGCTCTGCTCTCCTGCCCCGAGCGCGCGATGATCAGGTCGATCTTGAGCCGGTCGTTCTCGGCGCCGAGCTGGCGAAGCTGGCCGCGCACTGCGGCGATCTCATCGCGCAGCCGCGCCGCCTCATCGCGTGCGGCGGCCAGATCCGCGTTCGCCTGGGCCAGCTGGGCCTGCAGCGCCTCGGCACGCGCCCGCTGCTCGCCGGCCTCCCGCGCCTCGCTGCGGGCGGCGCGCAGCTCCGCCTCGAGCCTGTCCCGTATCCGGAGAAAGAGAAGCCCGGCCACAATCGCCCCAACCAGCGCGCCGACGACAGCGCCGGCGGCTAGTCCGATCCAGAGATCCATCTGAGTCTCCTACCCCATTGAATTGATAGGACTTACGCGGTGCGGTCAGAGCATGCTTGAGCGAGAGGGGCACCGGCCCCTCTCGCGCTCTCCCCCGCCGGAAGGGGCTGTGCAGCCCCTTCCGAACCATCCCCGCAAGCGATGCTGTCTCCCGTCGCTCGCCCGTTGTCATGCCTCAGCACACCAGCCGCTCGTCTTAACCGCACTGCCCGTTGAGCTGCAGCCCACCAGCCGCTCATCACAACTACACTGGGCATTGCAGCGCATCAGCCTGTGCCTGGGGCACGGGCATTGGTGGAGGTGGGCATGATAACGGGCAGACTGACACGGTACGCGTTCTCTTGCGGGTGTAGGGCGGAGCGCCTGCAGAACACGCCCGGGTGCAGGACAGTCCTGTCATTGATACATTCGCAGTCGGCACCTCAAACAGAAGGCGCGGCGGGCGAGGCTTCCCGCCAGACCAGCCTACCGGCGCCCGTCGGGCTGGAAGCCGAGCGGGTTGGCCGGCTCGACAACCTCCTGCTCCTGCGCCAGCAACGGCCAGGGGATGTTCCGGCGCCACGCGGCGGGCGTGGAGGCAATCACGGCGCCGACCGTCAGCGCCGCCCGCTCCCCATCGTCGCGCGGCGCTGTGATCCGGTACTCGTCGACGTCGTGCCACTCACCGCCCGCGATGCGGCCGATGTCGCACTTGAGGTCGCCGTACCCCTCGCCGAACTCGACGATGAACACCGGCGGCGCGTGGACGTCCTGCGACTCGTAGTACAGCGCGATGCGGGCCTGCAGCACGCCGGCCATCTCGAACGGCTCCAGCACGGTGTCATTGCTGACCACGATGAACCTGAACGGGCCGAACGAGAAGCGGTACAGGTCGGTGTAGCCCTCGACCTTGTACAGCTCGCTCACCCCGTAGATCCCCTCGCTCGCCGCGGCGGCGAGAAAGTGCTGCAGCCCGGCCCGAAAGCCGGCGCGGAACTCCGAGAACGCGGTGAGGATGCGTTCCCTGCGGGCGGTGATGTCCTTCCAAAGCGCAAAGTTCAGCGGTGTGCTCACGCGTCCTCCGATTCAGCGTGCGGGCCTCATAGCCTGAGTATAGCATGCGCCGGCGCCCGATCTGCAACAATTCATCAGATGCCAGCTTCGTATAGCGCAGGAAGACCTTCGCCAGAGGGCGAGCCGGCCGCGCAAGGTTTGATGGCTTCTCATATAGAGCGCTAACGCTCCTCTAACGCCCCGCGTGCTATGCTACACGCAGAGATTGACACGAAGGAGTTAGGCCATGTCGTTCAACACCAACCGCTTCACCCAGAAGAGCGAGGAGGCGCTGCTCGGCGCCCAGAGCCTGGCGGAGCGCAACGGCAACAGCCAGGTTGAGCCCGAGCACCTGCTCGTCGCGCTGCTGGAGCAGAGCGACGGCGTCGTGCCGCGCGTTCTGGAGAAGCTCAATATCGCCCCCGGCGCCCTGCTGGCCCAGCTGCGCGCGGAGCTGAACCGGCTGCCGCGCGTGAGCGGGCAGGGCGTGCAGCTCCAGTACTCCAGCCGCATGCGCGTCGTCGTCACCCGCGCGTACGACGAGCTGGCGCAGTTCGGCGACGAGTACGTCTCGACCGAGCACCTGCTGCTGTCCATCCTGCAGCACGCCGGCGGCGCGGCCGAGCGGCTGCTGAAGCAGGCCGGGCTCACGCGCGAGAAGCTGCTCATCGCGCTGCGCGAGGTGCGCGGCACCCAGCGCGTGACGAGCGCCAACCCCGAGGGCACCTACGCCGCGCTCGAGCAGTACGGCCGCAACCTGACCGACCTGGCGCGGCGCGGCAAGCTCGACCCGGTGATCGGGCGCGACGAGGAGATCCGGCGCGTGATCCAGATCCTCAGCCGGCGCACCAAGAACAACCCGGTGCTGATCGGCGAGCCCGGCGTCGGCAAGACGGCGATCGTCGAGGGCCTGGCGCAGCGCATCGTGCGCGAGGACGTGCCCGAGGCGCTCAAGAACAAAGAGGTGATCAGCCTCGACATGGGCGCGCTGATCGCCGGCGCCAAGTACCGCGGCGAGTTCGAGGAGCGCCTCAAGGCGGTGCTCAAGGAGATCCAGGAGCGCGACGACGTGATCCTGTTCGTCGACGAGCTGCACACGGTGGTGGGCGCCGGCGCCGCCGAGGGCGCGATGGACGCCGGCAACATGCTCAAGCCGATGCTGGCGCGCGGCGAGCTGCACATGGTCGGCGCGACGACGCTCGACGAGTACCGCAAGCACATCGAGAAGGACGCCGCCCTCGAGCGGCGCTTCCAGCCGGTGCTCGTGGACCAGCCAACGGTCGAGGACACGATCTCGATCCTGCGCGGCCTGAAGGAGCGCTACGAGACCCACCACGGCGTGCGCATCACCGACGGGGCGATCGTCGCCGCGGCGGTGCTCTCGGACCGCTACATCTCGGACCGCTTCCTGCCCGACAAGGCGATCGACCTGATCGACGAGGCGGCGGCGCGGCTGCGCATGGAGATCACCAGCAAGCCGCAGGAGCTCGACGCGCTCGACCGGCGCATCATGCAGCTTGAGATCGAGCGCGAGGCGCTGAAGAAGGAGAAGGACAAGGCCAGCCAGGAGCGGCTGGAGCGCATCGAGCAGGAGCTGGCCAACCTCGGCGAGCAGAAGCGCGCGCTGGAGACGCAGCTCGCCCGCGAGCGCGAGGTGCTGGCCCGCATCCAGCAGCTCAAGGAGCAGATCGACGACACCAAGATCCGCATCGAGCGGGCGCAGCGCGAGTACGACTACAACAAGGCCGCCGAGCTGCAGTACGGCACGCTCAACCAGCTCGAGCGCCAGCTGGCCGAGACCGAGGCGCAGCTGAGCGCCAGCGGCAGCAGCCTGCTGAAGCAGGAGGTGGACGCCCAGGACATAGCCGAGGTGGTCTCGAAGTGGAGCGGCGTCCCGGTCTCCCGGCTGCTCGAGGGCGAGGTCGAGAAGCTGGTCAAGATGGAGGAGCGCCTGCACCAGCGCGTCGTCGGCCAGGAGGAGGCGGTCTCGGCCGTCTCGAACGCGGTGCGGCGGGCGCGCTCGGGCCTGCAGGACCCCAACCGGCCGCTGGGCTCGTTCCTGTTCCTCGGCCCGACGGGCGTGGGCAAGACGGAGCTGGCGCGGGCGCTGGCGGAGTTCCTGTTCGATGACGAGCAGGCCATGATCCGGCTCGACATGTCGGAGTACATGGAGAAGCACACCGTCGCCCGGCTGATCGGCGCGCCGCCCGGCTACGTCGGCTACGAGGAGGGCGGCCAGCTGACCGAGGCAGTGCGGCGGCGGCCCTACGCGGTGGTGCTGTTCGACGAGGTCGAGAAGGCCCACCCGGACGTGTTCAACGTGCTGCTGCAGATCCTGGACGACGGGCGCCTGACCGACGGCCAGGGGCGGGTGGTCAACTTCAAGAACACCGTGATCATCATGACCAGCAACATCGCCAGCCCGCTGATCCAGGAGATGACGCAGCGCGGGAAGGACCCGGAGGCGGTGCGCGAGGCGGTGATGGACGAGCTGCGCGGCCAGCTGCGGCCGGAGTTCCTGAACCGCATCGACGAGATCATCGTCTTCCGGCCGCTGAGCCGCGAGCAGATCGGGCAGATCGTCGAGATCCAGCTCGGGCGGCTGCGCAAGCTGCTCGCGGACCGCAAGCTCGCCCTGGAGCTGACGGAGGACGCGCGGCGGCGGCTCGCCGAGGAGGGCTACGACCCGGTGTTCGGGGCGCGCCCGCTGAAGCGGGTGATCCAGCAGCGCATCCAGAACCCGCTGGCGCTGGCGCTGCTGCAGGGCGAGTTCCGCGAGGGCGATACGATCCTGGTGGACGTGGCGCCGGGCGGCTCCTTCACCTTCAGCAAGGCCGTGGTCGGCGAGGTGGTGGCCTAGCGATCCACGGAGGGCACAGAGGGCACGGAGATTTGGTTCTCCGTGCCCTCTGTGTGTTCTTTAGCGCTCGAGCTTGGCTTGCGGCTAGCGCCTGCGCTGGCTGCGGGTGAGCAGCTTCTCGAGCAGCGCCTGCTCGTCGAGGTCGGCCGCGAGCCGCGACGGGCGGTTGAGCGCCGGGGCCGGCCGCTGGCGCGTCTGGCTCCACACCAGCCAGCCGAGCGCGATCAGCAGCAGCCCCGCGCCGATCCACCGCCAGCCCTCGTCCACCTCGATGCCGGTGCGCGGCAGCATCGCCGGCGGGGCATCCGGCGCGGCCGCAGCCTCGGCCGGGGCGCTGTCCTCCGCCGCCTCCTCGACTGCGAGCGGAGCCGCCCCGTCGTCGGCGACAGGCGCGGCCGACCGCCCGACCGGCACCTGCGCGACCTCCACCGTCGGCGCCACGGCGGCCTCCGCGGGCGCGCCGCGCAGCCCCAGGTGCTGCAGCGTCAGGCCGCCGGGCTGCACCTCCACCATCACCGGCGCCTGGGCCGGCTCGCCGCGGGCCGGGTCGGGCACCACCTGCACCGCGTAGCTGCCCGGCGGCAGCCAGTGGTCGTAGTTGCCGTTCTCGTCGGTGGTCACGGTGTCGCTGCCGATGACCACCGCGACGCCCGGGACCGGCACGCCGGTCACGACGTCGATCACCGTGCCGGTGACGTGGCCGGTGGCGGTCGCAGCCGAGTTCTTGCGGTCCGAGCCGCCGCTCCGATCAACCGGCGGGCGCGGCGAGGGCTGCGGCACGATGCCCTGCGCGCTGGCGACGGGCGGCCCGGCCAGGCTGCCGGCCCCGAATAGGATCGAGAGCGCACCGAGGCAGGCGAGGAAAGTGGCAAGATGTTTGCGCATCGGCCCGATCTCCTTATAGCTGATGGTTATAAACGCCTTGAGAGCATGACGCTGACGCACCGCGCGCTGCCTCACCGCGGCACCGCCGGCCGCGGCGGCAGCCCGGCGTCGCTGCTCTTCGGCATCGCAGCGACGCCGGCGACGATGAAGTCGGTGCGGCCGAAGCGGTTGTTGCTCTCATCGCTCTCCTGCACCGCGCCGTAGGGCACGGTCGGGTTCCAGCTGTCCACATAGATGTAGATGCTGTTTGCGCCGAGCGGCAGCCGCCCGTCCCACATGCTCGCCGAGGACTCGTAGTTGCCGCGCAGCGAGACGAGCGTGACGCTCTCGCCAGGCGCGAGCGAGCGCCCAACGTACCAGGCGATGCCGCGGCACGGGTCGATGCCGCAGTACTGGTCCCAGCGCATGTTCGGCCCGCTCGGCGGCACCCGCGGGTTCACGTACAGGTCCACCCAGAACCCAGCGGTGGTCTCCGCCGTGCCGGTGTTCGTGACGGTGACGGTGATCAGCACCTGCTGGTCGCCGGTGTAGCTCGGGCTGTCCGGCAGCAGCGTGAAGGTGCCGACCAGGTCGGGCCGGCCGGGGTTGCCGTTCACCATCGGGAAGCTGACGGTGTAGGCCATCCCGACGCGTATCGTGACCGTCACCGGCTCCGAGACGTCCGTGCCGTCCGAGACGCGGTAGGTGAAGCTGTCGACGCCGTTGAAGCCAGCGTGCGGCGTGTAGGTCAGCGCGCCGTCCGCGTCGAGCGTCAGGTCGCCGTGCTGCGGCTCGTCCACCACCTCCGGCGTGAGCGCGTCGCCGTCCACGTCGATGTCGTTCTCCAGCACGCCCGGCGCCGGGACGACGAGCTCCGTGTCCTCCGGCGTGCTGTAGGAGTCAGCGACGGCAACGGGCGCGTCGTTGACCGGGTTCACGGTGATCGTCACGGTGGCGACGGCGGACTCGTTGCCGCCGCTGTCGCGGAGCTTGTAGGTGAAGGTGTCCGTGCCGTTGTAGTTCGCGCTGGGGACGTAGCTGAAGCTGCCGTTGGCGTTGAGCGTCAGCGTCCCGTGCGCCGGGTCGGTCAGCTTCACGATCGTCAGCGGGCCGCCGTCCGCGTCGCTGTCGTTGTCGAGGATGCCCGGCGCCGGCACGTTCAGCTCGTCGTCCTCGTCGACGCTGTAGCTATCGTCAACCGCCACGGGCGAGCTGTCGTCGTCGGTGATCGTGAGCGTGTAGACGCCCTGGGCGCCCACCGTCACGTTGCTCCCGGGCGCCGGGCTGAGCGTCAGCACCACGGTCTTGTCCGGGGCGTCGACCTGGTTGTCGACGATCGTTATGGTGATCGTCTTGCTGCTCTCGCCGGCGGCGAAGGTGACCGAGGCCGGCGCGCTGTAGTCGGCCGGGCTGGCCGCGGTGCCGCTCGCAACCAGCAGGACGGTCACGGTGTCGCCGGGCAGCACCGGATCGCTGAGCGCGATCGTCACACTGTGGCTGCCGGCGCTCTCAGAGACCGTTCCGCTGGCCTGCGTGAAGCTGACCGACGGCCCGTCGTCGTCCTCGATCGTGAGCGTGTGGAGGGTGTACGTGCCGAGCCCCACGCCCGGAACGGTCGAGGTGACGTTGCTCAGCTCGATCACCAGCGTCCGGTCGGCCTGGTAGCTGGTGTTGCCGACGATGTTGACGGTGATGTCCTTGCTGGTCTCGCCTGGGGCGAAGGTCAGCGGGCTGGCGGTGGCGAACGTGTAGTCCGCCGGGCTCGCCGCGGTGCTCGAGGCGTGGGCCGCGAAGTCCACCGAGACGCTCGCGCCGGCAGGCTGTGTCAGCCGGACCGTCACGGTTGCCGTCCCGTCGCTCTCGCCGACGCTGCTGCTCGACAGGTCGAACGTCACCTGCGGCGGGCCGTCGTTGTCGTGGATCGTGAGGGTGTGAGCGTCGGCGCCCAGGATCGCGTTAACCGGCGACGACAGGCTCAGGCTCACGGTCTCGGAGGTCTCGCTCACGGCGTCGTCGTTGATCGTGACGCTGATCGTCTTCTGGGTCTCGCCGGGGCTGAAGGTCAGCGTCCCGCTCGTGGCGGTGTAGTCGTCCGGCGCGACGGCAGTTCCGTTCGCCGTGGCGTAGTTCACCGTCACGGTCCTGCCGCTCGGGGCCGAGAGCTCGACGGCGACCGGGGCGCTGCTGTCGCCCTCCCCGACGCTGCTGGCGGGGGAGGCGAAGCCCACCGTCGGCTCGGCGTCATCGTCGATGATCGTGATGGTGTGGGTGGTCTGGCTGCCGAGCGTGGCGCCCGTCGGCGTTCCGAGCGTCAGCACGATGGTCTCGTCGTCCTCGTCGAGCGTGTCGTTGATGATCGTGACGCTGATCGTCTTCTCGGTGTCACCGGGGTCGAAGGTCAGCGTCCCGCTCGCGTCCTGGTAGTCGCTCCCCGCCGTGGCGGTCGAGCCGCCGCCCACGCTATACGGCACGGACACGCTCTGGCCGGAGGGGATGGACGAGCTGAGCTGGATCTGGACCTGCACCTGCGCCGTGCCGTCCGACTCGGCCACGTTCGAAGCGGCGGTGCTGAACTGCACGACCGGCGGGTCGTCGTTGTCGGTGATTGTGATCACCGCATCGGTGCCGGCGATCACCGCCTGGCTCGGGTTGGAGAGGCTGACCGTGAAGGTCTCGTCGCCCTCATAGTACCCGTCCTCATTGATCGCGACGCTGAACGACTTCTGGGTCTCGCCGGGG
>CALJIC010000121.1 GCA_937974195.1 uncultured Roseiflexaceae bacterium
CCCTTGACTCGCCCGCCCCGCGGTGTGTATACTCGCCACACACACACGATCCCAGCCAACACCTGCAATCCCGAAGCAGTACGCGCCCTGCTCCGGCAGCGCTCGCACTGCTCCGTGAGCATAGCAGGGAGCGGATAGCCGCCGGAGCGCCGGCGGACCGATCCCCGAACCTCGCGCCCGTCGGCATCGGCCGATGGCTCACGCTGTCGTGAAAGGGGATGAGCGATGAGGCTGCGCTGGATCGGATGGGTGTGTCTCGGGTGCCTGCTCGCGCTGTCCGGGCTCGCGCAGGCGCAGGTCCTCGCGCCGTGCGACGGTGCGCTCTCCTGCCAGTACCTGCCGCTCGCGAACGGCCCGGGCGACCCGACCGCGACGCCGGTCCCCTCCCCGGTCGCCGTGCGCGTCCTCAGCAGCCGGATCATCTCCTACGGCCCGCTCTCCTACGTCGTCGGCGAGGTCCAGAACCAGACCGACGCGCCGCTGGCCGGCGTGATCGTCCAGATGCGCTACCTCGACGCGGGCGGCGCGCTGGTCGGCACCGACCGGGTCTCGGCCCGCCTGCCCTACCTGCTCCCCGGCCAGCGGTCGCCCTTCAAGACCGTCGGGCGCCCGTCGCTCCCCTCGCAGCGCTACGAGCTCGCGGCGTCCGCGCCCCCGCTCTCCTCCTCGCCCTTCTACCAGCTCGCGGTGATCGAGCACATGGTGATCGGGCAGCTGATCACCGGCAAGGTGCGCAACCAGCACACCGCGACGCTCTCGCCCCCGATCGTGGTCGTCACGCTGTACCACGCCGACGGGACGGTGCTGGACATGGGCAGCACGCTGGGCAGGACGCCGCTCGCCCCCGGCGAGATCATGGACTTCGCGATCCATATGACGACGCCGCTGAGCGGGACGACGATGCTGGTGCAGGCGCAGGCCGCCAGGTGAGGCGGGCGCCTGTGGGCCGAGAGCGCCGTCGGCCAGGGGGCGGCCTTCTACTTCACGCTGGGCGCGCCCACCGACAGCACCTGGCACGTCGGGCAGTAGTGGGTCCCGCGCTGCGCCACCACCGTGCGCACGATCGCCGTGCCGCACCGCGGGCACGGGCGCCCGGCCCGGTCGTAGGCGTTGAAGTGCTGCTGGTTGCTGCCGGCCGCGCCGTAGGCGTTGCGGTAGTCGCGCAGCGTGCTGCCCCCGCGCTCCAGCCCGTCGCGCAGCGCCGCCCGGATCGCGGCGTGCAGCCGCCCGATCTCCTCGTCGGAGAGGCTGTCGCTCGGCCGGAGCGGGTGGAGCTGCGCCCGCCACAGCGCCTCGTCGGCGTAGATGTTGCCGATCCCGGCGATCACGGTCTGGTCGAGCAGCAGCGGCTTGAGCGCCCGCCGCCGCCCGCGCAGCAGCCGCCCCAGCACCTCCGGCGTGAACGCCTCGTCGAGCGGCTCGGCGCCGTGCGCCTGCCCGAGCGCCGCGAGGCCCTGCGCGTCGAGCAGCCGCGCCCGCCCGAACTTGCGCGTGTCGTGGAAGAAGACCTGCCGCCCGTCGTCCAGCCGCAGCGCCAGGTGCGTGTAGGCGTCCGGCTCGGCCTCCGGGCCGTACACCGCGATGTAGCCGCTCATGCGCAGGTGCAGCGCCAGCGTCCAGCCTGCGTCCAGCTCGACCAGCAGCCACTTGGCGCGCCGCGAGACCCCGCGCACCTCGCGCCCGGCGAGCAGCGCCGCGAACTCCTCGGGCGTGTGCGTCTCCACCATCCGCGGCCAGTCGAGCCGGGCCACCCCGGCGATCCGGCGGCCGACGATCTGCGCCGCGAGCGTGTCCGCGGCGAGCTGCACCTCGGGGAGCTCCGGCATCAGGCCTCCACCCGCGCCAGGCGCTGCCGCAGCAGGTGGTCGGCCAGCACCAGCGCCAGCATCGCCTCGGCGATCGGCACCAGCCGCGGCAGCACGGTCGGGTCGTGGCGGCCGTGGATCTCGATCGTCCGCTCCTCGCCCGTCCGGTCTACCGTCTGCTGCGGGCGGGCGATCGAGGCCGGCGGCTTGGCGGCGATCCGCAGCACGATCTCCTCGCCGGTGGAGATGCCGCCCAGGATCCCGCCGTGGTGGTTGCCGGCCGTGCCGATGCTCCCGTCCGGGCGCCGCACGAACGGGTCGTTGTGCTCCGAGCCGCGCATGTGCGCCACGCCGAAGCCCTCGCCGAACTCCACCCCTTTGATTGCCGGGATGCTGAACATCGCCTTGCCGATGTCGGCCTGCAGCTTGTCGAACACCGGCTCCCCGAGGCCAGGCGGCACGCCGCGCGCCCGCACCTCCACCACGCCGCCGAGCGAGTCCAGGCTGCGGCGCGCCTCCTCGACCCGCGCCACCATCAGCTCGGCCACCCGCGCGTCGGGGCAGCGCATGATGTTGCGCTCGATCTCGTCCTCGTCCACCACCTCGGCCTTCAGGTCGCCGAGCTGCGCCGTCCACGCCACGACGCGTATGCCGTAGCGGGCGAGCAGCAGCTTGGCCACCGCCCCGCCCGCCACCCGGCCGATCGTCTCGCGCGCGCTGCTCCGCCCGCCGCCGCGCCAGTCGCGGAAGCCGTACTTCGCGTCCCAGGTGTAGTCGGCGTGCCCCGGGCGGTACATGTCCTTGATGTTCTCGTAGTGCCCCGGCTTGGCGTCGGTGTTCCACACCAGCATGCTGATCGGCGTGCCGGTGGTCCGGCCCTCGAACACGCCCGACAGGATCTGCACCTTGTCGGGCTCCCGGCGCGCCGAGGTCACCCGGCTCTGCCCGACGCGCCGCCGGTCCAGCTCGCGCTGCACGTAGGCCTCGTCGAGCTCCAGCCCCGCCGGGCAGCCGTCCACGGTGCAGCCCACCGCCGCCCCGTGCGACTCGCCCCAGGTCGTCAGCCGAAACGCCTGTCCGAATGAGTTGCCTGGCATCGCTCTTCGCTCTACTCTCTCGCGCGTCGCGCGCGGAACTTCGCTATCGCAAACGGCGCCGCCTCGCGCGGGCGCGTTCCCGCACCCTGGCGCGCCGTGCCGGCCCGGCCCCCGATCGCGACTCCAACCTGCTGCAGCCCCAGCGTCGCCCCTAGCGGCGTTGGGCCTCGGCGGCGAGCCGGTCGATCAGCGCCCGGTCCTCGGCCAGCTTCGTGTGGCCCGGGGCGAGCTGCAGCGCCCGGTCGAGCATCTCGCGCGCCGGGTCGAAGCGCCCGAGCTGCGCGTAGGCCAGCCCGAGCGCCCGCAGGTAGTTGATGTCGCGCGGGGCGCGCGCCACCGCCTCCTCCCACTCGCGCGCCGCCATGTACCACATGCCGCGGTTCTTGTAGGCCACGCCGTTGTTGTAGTGCGTCGTCGGGTCGGCCTTCTGCACCACCGCCACGAAGCGCTCCAGCGGCCCGAAGAAGTCGCGGTAGGCCGCGGCGCCGAGCAGCGCGGCCAGCGCCGCCGCCACCACCAGCGCCGCGATCAGCCCGGTCAGCGCCGCCCCCACCAGCCCGGCCTCCTGCGCCGGGACGCCCGCGCCCTGCAGCAGATCGGCCGGGCTCACGCGCAGCAGCAGGAAGATGCCGAGCACCAGCGCGAGCGGCGTGAGCAGCACCGCCGCGTAGTAGGCCGGCAGCGCCCGGCGCCTGAGCGCCCGCCCGATGCTGGCCGCGGCGCCGCCCAGCACCAGCAGCGCGGTGCCCGCGGTCACCAGCCCGAGCGGGAACGGCACGTTGGGCACCTCCTCGCCGCCCGGCCCCGAGAAGCGGGCCGCCTGGTACGCCAGCAGCGCCGCGGCGAACAGCGCGAGGCCGGCGAGCGCCAGCGCCAGGGCGGGGAGCAGCCACGTCGTCGCGAGCCACCCGAGCCAGCGCGACGGCGTCTCGGAGGGCGGGAGCTGGACCATGAGGCTGCGCCGGCACTTCAGGCAGGTCCGCTGCCGGATGCCCGTCGGCGCGCCGCAGTACGGGCAGGGGTTCTGCTCCTGCTCCTCGGCCAGCAGGCCCGTGCCGCCCGCAGGCCGCGGTGCGGCCGGTGCGAGCGTGGGCTTGGCGGCCGCCGTGGCCGTGGCACCTGTCGCCGGCGCCTGAGCAGCCGCGGGGGCGGCCGGCCGGGCGGGCTCGGCGGCCACACGCTGCTGGGCGGTCGCCCGAGACTGAGCGGCCCCCGCCTCGAGCGGATCGTACGGCGTCTGCCGCCCGGCGTCTGCCGCCCGCGCCTCCGGGCCCGGGGTCGCCGCCCGGTCCATCGAGGCCGCCCGCTGCGGCGCGCTGCGCGCGTTCAGCCACTCCAGCCCCTGGCGCGCCCGCGCGTTGTTGGGGTTGAGCTCCAGCACATTCTCCAGGCAGGTGCGCACATCCTCCGGGTCGTCCATCACCCCGGAGAGCCACAGCCAGGCCTGCTCGTTGCGCTCGTCCTGCTCGACCATCTGGAGCAGCAGCGCGCGCGCCTCGGAGCGCCGCCCCGCGCGCGCCGCAGCGATGCCCCTGAGCAGCAGATCGTCCATGTCCGGCCGCCTTACGACGTCTTCCGCTCCCACACCACCTCGCCCTCCAGGATCGTCAGCTCGGCCTGCAGCCCGTGGAGCTCAGCGGGCCGGACCTTGAACGGGTCGGCCGAGAGCACCGCCAGGTCAGCGATCTTGCCTATGGCGAGGCTCCCCAGCTCGTGCGCCGCGCCGGCGGCCTGCGCGGCCCCGCAGGTGAAGCCGTACAGCGCCTCCTCGACGCTCAGGCGCTGCTCGGGGTACCAGCCCTCCGGCGGCACCTCGCCCGGCCGCTGGCGCGTCACCGCGGCGTGCACGCCCGGCCAGGGGTTGAGCGGCTCCACCGGCGCGTCGCTGCCGAACGCCAGCGTCGCCCCGGCGTCCCTGAGCGAGCGCCAGGCGTAGGCGTAGGCGCAGCGGTCGCCCCACAGCCGCTCGGCCGTCTCCATGTCCGAGGTGCAGTGGATCGGCTGCATCGAGGCCACGACGCCCAGCTGCGCGAAGCGCGGGATGTCGCGCGGGTGCAGCACCTGGCAGTGCTCGATCCGGTTCGGGATGGGCGGCGGGGGAGCGGCGGGCTGCGCCCCCAGCGCGGCCTCCACCGCGTCGAGCACCTTTCGGTTCGCCGCATCCCCGATCGCGTGGACGGCGACGCTCAGCCCGCCGGCGATCGCCCTGCGCACATACTCGTTCAGCTCCTCGACCGGCATGACCGGCATGCCGAAGTGGCGCCGCCCCTCGTAGTGCGCCAGCATATCGGCCGTCTCCGAGCCGAGCGTGCCGTCGGCGAACATCTTGATCCCGCCGATCCGCAGCCAGCGGTCGCCGAGGCCGCTGCGCAGCCCGAGGGCCAGCGCCTCGTCCAGCGTGTCCAGCCCGAGGTACACCAGGCAGCGCAGCTTCAGCTCGCCCTGGTCGCGCAGCCGCTGCAGGGTCGTGAGCGTGATCTTCCCATCGCCCGGGGTCATGGTGGCCGGGATGTGCATGCCGACCATGCCGTAGGAGTGGGCCTCGGCGATCGCGTCGCGCACCGCCGCCAGCTGCTCCTCCTCGGTCGCCTCGGGGATGTGGCGGCGGACCAGGTCGATCGCCGTCTCCTGAAGGATGCCGGTGGCGCGCCCCTTCTCGCGCTTGATCGCGCCGCCCGGCGGGTCCGGGGTGTCGTTGTCGATCCCGGCGATCTGCAGCGCGCGCGAGTTCACCCAGGCCGAGTGGCCGTCCTTGCGCGAGAGCAGCACCGGCCGGTCGGGGACGACCCGGTCGAGGTCCTGCGCCGTCGGCCAGCGGCCGCCCCAGCGGGTGTGGTCCCAGCCGCGGCCCTGGAGCCACGTGCCCTCGGGCAGCCGGCGCGCGGCCTGCTCGATGCGCCGCAGCGCCTCGTCGAAGTCCTCCACGCCGTCCAGCTGCACATTGCGCGACGCGAGGCCGTGCCAGACCAGGTGGACGTGGGCGTCGGTCAGCGCGGGGATGACCGCCCGGCCCTGGAGGTTGATCGCCTCGCCGCGGCCGCCGATCGCCCCGTAGACCTTGCCCTCGCTGCCCATCGCGACGATGCGGCCATCGCGGATGGCGAGCGCCTGCACCCGCGGCTGCGATCGGTCCAGGGTGTAGATCGGCCCGTTGAAGAGGATAGTGGTGGGCATGCGTTCGTCTCGCTCTAAGCGTGGTGGCTATCTGCATGGTACGGAGGGGCCGCGCAGTTGTCAATTTCGCGGCGTACGCAGTGCGGTCAGAGCGTGCTTGCGGGCGAGAGGGGCACCGGCCCCTCTCGCGCTCTCCCCCGCCGGAAGGGGCTGTGCAGCCCCTTCCGAACCATCCCCGCAAGCGGCGCCACCTCCCCTCGCTCGCCCGTTGTCATGCCTCAGCACACCAGCCGCTCGTCTCAACCGCACTGCCCGTTACATTCCAGCACACCAGCCGCTCGTCTCAACCACACTGGGCATTGCAGCACATCAGTCTGTGCCTGGGGCACGGGCATCGGTGGAAGTGGGCCTGACAACGGGCAGACTAGCACGGTTCTCGCTCCCTTGCGGGTCCAGGGCCGCAGGCCCTGGCGCGGGTGGTGCAGGGCGGAGCGCCTGCATGTAGAACTTACGCGGTCGCCCTGCGGGTCGCCCGCGCTAACGCTCCGCGGGGAGGCGAAACCTCCCCAGATCCCTCCAGTGGGCGCGGGGGGCGCAACGGGGGCTTAGGGCCCAACGCGCACCAACGCGCGGGCCTCGACCGGCACGCCGTCCAGGGTGGTCACCCGCAGGCGGAGGGTGTACTCGCCGGGCGGCAGCGCCGCGTCCCACACGCCCAGGATGCCGTCCGGCACCTCGCCGCCCTGGGCGATCGGCTGCCACTCGGCCGGGTCCGCGCCCGCGCCGTAGTCCAGCGTGTAGGAGCCGCGGGCCGACCCGCGCACGATCACCTGCGTGGTGGTGATCGTCGAGCCGGCGACCGGCAGGGTGATCTGCGCCACGGATCCGCTTGGGAGCGCGGTCGCCCCGGGCGGGGCCGGCTCCGGCGCCGGGGGCGGGCAGTACTCCGTCGGCGGCTCAGGCGCGCCCGTCGCCCGCGCCCACTCGCGGAACTCGGGCGGGTACACGACGAAGGTCGCGGTGCGCACCTGCTCGGGCGGGGTGTAGGAGGCCGCCAGGCAGCGGCCGTCGCCGCCGACGCGCACGGTCACCAGCTTGATGCTGCTCTCGTCCGGCTCGGTGCCGGCGATGAAGCGCTCGGCGATCGGGTTCGGGCAGTCCTCAGTCGCCAGCGCCCCGGTCAGGCCGCAGATCGTCGCCTCGCTGATCCCCTCCGGCCGCTCGAAGGCGCGCACCGGCCGGCCGGCGTGGTAGGCGGCCATGATCGCGCGCCAGATCGTCCCGGCGCCGTTCGACCCGGCCACCTCCTGCATGGGCGAGTTGTCGCTGTTGCCGACCCACACGCCGACGGTGATGTCGGGCGTGAAGCCCACCGCCCACGAGTCGCGCCAGTCGTTCGAGGTGCCGGTCTTCACCGCCGCGGGCCGGCCGTCGGGCAGGTTCATCACGTTGTTCGGCCCGAACATGAACTCGCGCGCCTTGCTGTCGCTCAGGATGTCGGTCAGCAGGTAGGCGATCTGCGGGCCGTGCTCGCCGAGCACCTGGCGCCCGGGGTCATCGCCGGCCATCTCCAGCACCTGGCCGCGGGCGTCGGTCACCTTCAGGATCGCCACCGGCTCGCGGAAGCGCCCGCCGTTGCGGATCGTGTTGTAGACGTTCGTCAGGTCGAGCAGGCGCACCTCGCCGGCGCCAAGCGCGAGCGGCAGCCCGTAGCGCGTCGGGTCGTTCAGCGTGGTGATCCCCATGCGGTGCGCCAGCTCCACGAACTCGTCCACCCCGACGAACTCGATCGCGCGGATAGCCGGGATGTTCAGCGAGTTGGCGAGCGCCATACGCAGGCGCTGCGGCCCGTGGAAGCGGTCGTCGTAGTTGCGCGGCTCGTACACGGTGCCGTCGCCCGCCGGGTACTGCACCGGCGTGTCCCAGATGATCGTCGCCGGCGTCCAGCCGCGCTGCAGCGCCGCGGCGTACACCACCGGCTTGAGCGCCGAGCCGGGCTGGCGCGGCGCGAGCGTCACGTTCACCTGGCCGTCGATGCTCGCGTCGTTGTAGTCCACGCTGCCGACCATGGCGATGATCTGGCCGTTGGGCGCCAGCATCACCGCGCCGCCGTTGGTCGCGCCGCGGTCCCGCAGGGCGCTGTAGCCCTCCTCGGGCGCGCCCTCGCGGATGCGCCGCCGCACGATCTCCTCCGCCACCTGCTGCCAGTGCAGGTCGATCGAGGTGACCACCCGCAGCCCGCCGCGGTACAGCAGGTCGGGGCCGTAGCGCTCCTCGAGCAGCTGGCGCACGTAGAAGGTGAAGTGCGGCGCGACGATCCCGACGTCCTGCGGGGCGAAGGTCAGCGGGGCGCGCAGCACCTCCTCGGCCTGCCCAGGCGCCAGGTAGCCGTTCTTCACCATCTGCTCCAGCGTCACCCGCTGGCGCTCCTTGGCGCCCTCGAAGTTCGTCAGCGGGTTGAGCCGCGTCGGCGACTGGGGCAGCCCGGCGATCAGCGTCGCCTCCGGCAGCGTCAGCTCCCAGACGTGCTTGCCGAAGTAGGCCTGGGCCGCGGCCTCGACGCCGTAGGCCTGGTTGCCGTAGTACACCTCGTTGAGATACAGGGCGAGGATCTGGTCTTTGCTGTACTCGCGCGAGACGCGGAAGGCCAGGATCGCCTCGCGCAGCTTGCGCTCGAGGGTGACGCTGGTGCGCTCCTCGGGCGAGAGCAGCACGTTGCGCACCAGCTGCATGGTGATCGTCGAGGCGCCGCTCACCACCTCGCCGGCCTCGTAGTTCTGCAGCAGCGCCCGCGCGATGCCGCGTATATCGACGCCCGGGTTGCGGTAGAAGTCCGAGTCCTCGACCGCCACCGTCGCGTCCTTGAGCGACTGGGGGATCTTGTCGAACGGGACCACCGTGCGCCGGCCGCCGAGCGGGTCCACCAGCTCCATCAGCAGGGTCTGGCCGTCACGCGCGTAGATGCGCGAGGTCTCGGCGGGGCGGTACCTGCCGATCGCCGCCGGGTCCGGCAGGTCGCGGCCGTAGTAGTAGTAGATGGCCGCGGCGGCGCCGCTGGCGAGGGCCACGAACAGCAGCGTGAGCTTGACGAAGGCCAGCGCGAGCCGCCAGAGGAACCGGCCGATCGAGAACTTCGGCCGAGCGCGCCGCGCGGCGCCTGGTTGTATCAGGCGTGCCATACATCCCCTGTCATCGACGCATCATCCCGCTGGATGAGGGCTATCAGTATGTCCAGGGAACAAAACCGGGGTCGACCGACGTTGATTCAGCACACGGCCAAGTATAGCACGTCTGAGCGGGAGCCGCCGAGGAGGGTCACATGGGCGCGATCATCGTTATTCTGGCGACAACGCTGTTCGGCTACGGCATCACCTGGCTGCTCGAGCGCGAGCCGCTCACCACCGCCGACCTTGCGCTTGGGGCGCTCACGGGCTTCGCGGGGGTGCTGCTGGCCCGCGCGCTGGCCGGCAACAGCCTCGAGATCGGGCTGCTGTTCGGCTGTGGGCTGGCGCTGACGCTGCAGCGGCTCCGCCGCAGCCGCGCCACATTCGAGCGGGTCAGGTAACAGCCTCAGCACACCAGCCGCACGTCCCAGTCAAACTGGGCATTGCAGCGCATCAGCCTGTGCCTGGGGCGCGGGCGTCGGTGTACGTGGGCATGATCACGGGCAGACTGGCACGGTACGCGTTCCCTTGCGGGTGCAGGGCGGAACGCCTGCATGAATGCCAGCACAAACAGCCCGGGTGCAGGGCACAGCGCCTGCGGAACATGCTTGGGTGCAGGGCGGACCGCCGCGTCAATCCTGTCAGGTAAGCGGCGGATCAGCCCTGGTCGAGCCAGGCCAGCCACTCGCGCTCCAGCTCGTCCAGCCCCTTGCCGTAGACCGCGGCGTAGTCGGCCGAGCCAGGGGCGCCGCGGCCGGTGACGTAGACCTGGTCGAGCCGATCGCGCCCGTAGGTCTGGATCAGGAACTCGACGAAGCTGGCCCACTGGTAGTAGAGGGCGTTCATCGCGCCGATCCCGAGCCCGCTGTAGTGGGTGGCGAGCGGGTAGAGCACGCCGGCGTCGCGCTGCGCGCGCACGTAGCTGCGGAAGTCGGGGTGGCCGCCGAGCCAGTACTCGCCGGCGCCCCAGGTCGCCATGCCCTCGAGGAGGATCAGGTCGGCGCTGAGGTGCGGCTGGCCGTAGCGGTCCTGCTGCAGCTGGTGCACGAGCTCGTGGGCCAGGATCGCCACCGCCCGCCCGCGCTCGATGCTCTGGCAGGTGGAGACCTGCACGACGCGGATGTCGGTGTAGGCGATGCCGCTCAGGCCGCAGCCGGCCTCGTTCAGCAGCGCGGCGGTGACCGGCCCGCTGAGCGCTCCGCCGAAGCGGCCGCTCACGTAGCCCAGCGCCCGGTCGAGCTCGGCCGACAGCTCGGCGCGCTCGGCGGCGTACAGCCCATCGTCGGCCTGCATCGCAACCACGCCCACCGGCACGGCCTCGGCGGCGATCGGCGCGGGGGCAGCCGCAGATTCGCCGGGGCGCCAGCGCGAGATCGGCTGGCGCTCATCGGCCGGGCGCAGCAGCAGCGCCGCCGCGAGGGCGACGGCGGCGAACAGCAGCAGGTACAGCGGCGAGGGCAGCGGGCGAGCGTTCATCACGTGCCAGTATAGCACGTGTCGGCGCGGCGTAGGGGGCGGCGGGGCGCAGGCGGACGAGGCCCGCTCGTAAACCAGCTCCTTCCGCGGCAGGCCCTAGAATCCGCGCGAGCGGGCGCCGGGGACAAAGCCGCCAGCGCCCGCTCGCACACTCCCGCGAGCCAGCCGTCACTCGCTCGTGCAGCCCTTCTCCCTGAGCAGCTGGGTGATGCGGTCCATCTGCGCCCGCACGTCGACCAGGTCCGCCACCTGCGGCTGCTGCTGCGGCGAGGCCTGGCCGGTCGTCGCGATCTCTTCGTTCAGCCGGTCGCCCTTCGGCGCGAGCGCCGCCAGCTCCCGCAGCAGCTCGTCGCAGGTCATCTCCTCCAACGCCTTGGCTCGCTTCACCATCCTCGCCTCCTCAGCCAGTCTCATCTGCTATCCGAAGCAGAGATAAGCAAGAAGCGCGCCGAATCCGCGCGGCCGGCCCGCCTATCACTCGCCGGCCGCCCCGTCCCCCGCGAGCGCCTCGGCCGCCAGCCGCCCGAGCAGCACGCGCGAGGCGGGCGGGTTGTCCGGGTGCCACTCGAAGCGCGCCCGCTCGAACCACTGCACCAGCAGCGTCCGGCCCTCGATCGTCATCTCCATCGGCTCAGACAGCGGCAGGCCGAACAGCGCCAGGCTCTCGGCGTAGGTGGGCGGCTGCGACGCCCGCCTCTCGAACGCGAGGCCGTGGCTGCTCCAGTAGCTCAGGAAGGCCGGGCCGCCGGGGAGGTCGCAGACGTTGTGCCCGGTCTCCGGGAAGAAGCGGCAGCCGGGCGGCGTTTCGCCCGCCTTCGGCAGGGTCTGCCAGTCGATCCCCTGCCGGCGCAGCAGCTCGTCGCCCAGGCGCCCGATCAGCACGTCGTAGGGCGCCGGGTTCTCCGGGTGCAGCTCGAAGCGCTGGCGCTCGAAGTACTGCACCGTCCGCCCGCCCTCGGTCAGCTCGTCGGTGAGCGGGTAGCCGAAGACGGCCAGGCCGCCGTTCTGGCGCCAGTACTGGAGGAAGCGCCCGCCCGCGCACTTGCCGGTCTCGGGGAAGCAGACGCGCGCAGGCTCGGCCGCCGGAGGAGAGGCAGCCGGAGGGGCGGCCGGCCGGCGCACCAGGACCCTGTACGTCGGCCGCGGCGTGCCGCCCAGCAGCCCGATGGCGTACACGTCGTAGACGGTGCCGGCCGCGACGCTGACCTGCGGGATCTCGAGCGCGGCGATGTTCAGGCCGGCCGGCGATACGACCAGATCGTAGGTGCCGGCGGCCAGGTGCACCTTCGGGCTCCGCTGAAGAAAGGCCAGGCTCGTCGCCAGCGCCGGGCCGCCCCTGACGCGCACGTCCACCGCCGGCGCGTCCGGCACGAGGTGGATCACGCGCACGGCCGCCTGGCCCGCTGGAGGCGCGCCCTGGTCATCGGCCAGCACCTGCGCGGTGAGGCTGGACACCTGCCCGGCCACAGCGACCGTGTAGGACGCGCCGGCCTGAAACGGGGCGCTCACGCTGAGCGCCGGCTGGTCGGCCGGCTGCCCGGCGGGGACGAACTGGAGCGACCGCGCGCCGGCCGGGACATCGACGTACTCGCTCGCCGCGCCGAAGGCCAGGCCGCGCTGCGTCCTGACACCGTCCAGGTACACGTCCATCGCCGGCGCACCGGGCGCGGCGTGGAGGATGCGCACGCGCGCGCCGCTCTGCTGCGCCGCGGCCGGCGACGCGAGCGCGCCGAGCGCGCCGATCATGACAATAAGGGCGACCGCTCCACGGGCCATTCGCAGCATGCTCTATCTCCCTTCCTTATCGTGTGACAGGACTTACGCGGTGGTCCGCCCTGCACCCAGGTGTGTTCCGCTGGCGCTGTGCCCTGCAACCGGGCTGCCTGTGCTGTCATTCATGAAGGCGCTCCGCCCTGCACCCGGGCGTGTTCCGCAGGCGCTGTGCCCTGCAACCGGGCTGTTTGTGCTGTCATTCATGCAGGCGCTCCGCCCTGCACCCGGGCAGGAGGGCCGGCG
>CALJIC010000122.1 GCA_937974195.1 uncultured Roseiflexaceae bacterium
CCGGGCTGCTTGTGCTGGCATTCACGCATGCAGGCGCTCCGCCCTGCACCCGGGCAGGAGGGCCAGCGCCGGCCCTCCTGCACCACCCGCGCCAGGGCCTGCGGCCCTGGACCCGCAAGAGAACTCGTACCGTGCCAGTCAGCCCGTTGTCATGCCCATCTACACCGATGCCCGTGCCCCAAGCACAGACTGATGCGCTGCAATGCTCAGCGAGGTGGCACCGCGGGGATGGTTCGGAAGGGGCTGAGCAGCTTCCTTCCGGCGGGGGAGAGGCGGGCTTGCAGCCACCACACTGGCGGGCGGCACGGCCGCGTAAATCCCAGGGAGAGCAAGACTTGAGCATAGCGACAATCGATATTCTCGGGCTGGGCGCGGTGGCGGTGGACGACCTCCTGTACGTCCCGCGCTTCCCCGCGCCCGACACGAAGATCGCGGTCCAGCACCGCGAGCGTCAGTGCGGCGGGCTGACGGCGACGGCGCTCGTGGCCGCCGCGCGCCTCGGCGCCCGCTGCGCCTACGCCGGCGTCCTCGGCGACGACGAGCTGTCCGCCTTCGCCATCGAGCGCCTGGCGGCCGGCGGGGTCGATCTGACCTACCTGCTGCGCCAGCCGGACGCGCAGCCGGTCCACTCCACGATCATCGTCGACGCCGAGCAGCACACCCGCACGATCCTGGCCTACGCGGGCGGTGTCACCGGCGCGCACCCGCAGCACCCGCCCGCGGAGGTCATCCGCTCCGCGCGGGTCCTGTTCGTCGACCACGTCGGGCTGGAGGGGATGCTGCGCGCCGCGAAGATCGCGCGGGGGGCCGGCGTGCCGATCGTCTCGGACATCGAGCGCGTCGATTCGCCGCTGGCGGGCGAGCTGCTCGACCTGGTCGATCACGTGGTGGTCTCGCAGGACTTCGGGCTGCACTTCACCGGGGCGAAGGACCCGGCCGAGGCCGCGCTGCGGCTGATGAGCCCCACCCGCGAGGCGGTGGTCGTCACCTGCGGCGACGCGGGCTGCTGGTACCTCGACCGCTCCGCGCCGGAGCCGGTGCATCTCCCGGCCTTCGCGGTCGAGACGGTCGACACGACCGGCTGCGGCGATGTGTTCCACGGGGCGTACGCGGCCGGGCTGGTGCGCGGGCTGGACCTGCGGGCGCGGGTGCGGCTGGCCTCGGCGGCGGCGGCGATCAAGGCGACGCGGACGGGCGGCCAGCTCGGCATCCCCGACCTTCAGACAGTCGAGGCGTTCCTGCAGCGGAACGCGCGGTGATTCGGCCCGCCCGGGCCTGCGGAGGAGGTGCGCGGTGTCAGAGGACTCTGGTATCCTCGCCATGCTCGCCGGCGGCGACCGGCGCTCGATCGGCCGCGTGCCCGAGGTCGTCGCCGCGGTCCTCGGCGAGCCCGCGCTGCTCGCCGAGCTGATCGCCGGGATGACCCACGGCGACCCGGTGGTGGCGATGCGCGCCGCCGATGCGGCCGAGAAGGTCACGGCCGAGCGCCCGGAGTGGCTCGCGGCCTACAAGGACCAGCTGCTCGGCCCGGTCGCGGCCAGCGCGCAGCAGGAGGTCCGCTGGCACGTCGCGCAGATGCTCCCGCGCCTGGCGCTGAGCGGCGACGAGCGCGCGCGGGCGGCTGCGGCGCTCATCGGCTACCTCGGCGACCGCAGCGCCATCGTGCGGACCTTCGCGCTCGATGCGCTGGCGCAGCTCGCGGCGGACGACGAGGAGCTGCGCGGGCGGGTGCTCCCGCTGCTGCGGGACGCCGAGCGCAGCGAGAGCGCGGCGGTGCGGAGCCGGGTGCGGAGGCTCCTGGCGAAGCTGAGGTAGCCCGCTTGCAGGACACAGAAAGATGCGCTGGTACTTTCGCTGTGAGTCGGCGCTCGCCGCGCCGCGCGCCGAGGTCTGGGCGCAGGCGGGGACGCTCCCCGGCGTGAACCGCGAGCTCGCGCCGCTGCTGCGCATGACCTACCCGCCGGAGTTCGCGACGCTGCACATCGACGAGGCGCCGGCAGGCCGGCTGTTCCGCAGCTGGATCCTGCTCCTCGGCGTGCTCCCGGTGGAGTACGACGACCTCACAATCGTCGAGCATCTGCCGTACGGCTTCCAGGAGGCCTCGCCGATGCTCATGGTCCGCGAGTGGCGGCACCGGCGCGCGCTCACCGACCTCCCAGGCGGCTGCCGCGTCATCGACGAGGTGAGCTTCGTGCCACGCTGGCAGCCGGCGGCGCCGCTGCTCCTCGTGGTGTTCCTCCTCGTCTTCCGGCTGCGCCACCGGAACCTGCGGCGGATGTTCGGGGTCCTACGGAGGGCGTGAGGCGGATCGGCGCGCTTCAGCAGCGGATGTGGGCGCGCCCGCCGGTGACGCGGCTGTTCCGCGCGGGCGGGCGCACCTTCAGGCGAAGCGACGCCAGGCCGTCACTCGACCGGCACCGCTGCGACAGTGGCGGGATCGACCGTGAGCAGCGACGCGCTCACCCAGCCCGTGACGCCCCGCGGGTTGGTGATCCGGAACCAGCGCCCGTCCGCCGTCCGGGCGTGAAGCGCCACACGCTCATACGCGTGGATCTGATCGAGCACGCGCCCGCTCAGACTCGGCTGCTCGCGCACGTTGCCGCCGTTGTAGACCTCCGCCATGGGCTGGCTCTCAGGGCTGACCGGCAGCCACTCCTCGGGAGGCTCGATCGCAATGTCGCCATTCGGCTCAGTGATCTCGAACCAGAGCGCGTAGCTGGCCGTTCTGGCTCCGTCGGACGGAATCATGGTCAGCGATGACTCGATACGGCGCAGCAGGCCATCGCAGACCCACAGGCGCGCGTCCGGGTCGCGGTAGTCGATGCCGTCCTCGCGCAGCCGCTGCTCGACCGGCAGCTTCTCACGCTCGATCGCCTCCGGCGTGGTCGGCGTGCCGAGGCTGTCGACAAAGCGAAGCGCCACGTGCTCGCCTCCCTGGTAGCGGGTGCAGGGAACGCCGTCGATCGTGTCCTCGCCGTCAGGCTGAAGCTGGGCGAGGTCGATCTTCTCGAACAATCGATCGAGCGTATTCTGCGCGCCGAGCGCCGGCTGGACGGGCGCCGGAGTGTACTCGCCGAACGAGTACCAGGCTTCCTGATACGCGCCGTCGAGCGGGATCGGGCCGTGGACATAGGTCTGGCCGTCCACGATGATCACGCTCAGCGTGCCGTCGGCGACGCGCGATCCCGGCTCGCTCATATCCAGGCTGCGCTGCTGGAAGGCCACGTCGGATCCACGAAAGGCGCCGCTGAAGTCCACATAGAGGTATTCCTCCGCCGGACCGTCCTCAGGCGTGATCCGCAAAGTCACCGCAAAATGGATTCGATAGGTGCTCAGGGAGCTCGTCGCGCGCAGTGCGGCGCGCACCGCCTGCTCGGGTACTGCGGTCGGGATCGGGGGCACCTCTGTGGGCGTAGCCGTCGGAGCAGGCGTAGCGGTTGGAGCAGGCGCAGTGGTTGGAGCGGGCGTAGCCGTCGGCGCAGAGGCAGCCGTCGGCGCGGGCGCAGCCCCAGCGGGTTCCGGCTGAGCAGGAGCGGGCGCCGGGGCTGCGCAGGCGGACAGCAGCGCCAGCGCCAGGGTAAGAACGATTGGGGTGTGGTTCATCCGCGTTCCTGGGTCAGACGCAAGCAACGAGATGTTTGGCCCAGTGTACCCACACGCGTTCGCATCACGGGGATCGGAGCAGAGTCAGATGATGGACAAAGCGGCAACCGAGCGGGCTGTGGTTGGGGCGCGGGCGGGAGCACTTCCTGATGCGATCTGAGGGCTACTTTCTACCAGGCGATTACGATTGAGCGCGGCGTGCGTGAAGCGTTGCGCGGGCTCGCAATCGTATTGCAGGCCGTCGCATTAACATTGCGAGCCATCACATGAACGTTGCAGGCCGTCGCACGAACGTTGCGCGCCATCGCACGAACGTTGCGCGCCATCGCACGAACGTTGCAGGCCATCGCTCGAACGTTGCGCGCCATCGCTCGAACGTTGCGCGCCGTCGCTCGAACGTTGCACGTCACCGCACGAACGTTGCGCGCCGTCGCATTGTTATTGCAGGTCGCCGCATGAGCATTGCGCGGGCCCGCAGAAGTCAGGGATGGCGGAGGCTTGAATGGCGGAAGACACGAACGAGGAGCCGAACCGAACGGACGACGTCACCGAGGTCATGCGGCGCCGCCACGCCGCGGTCGAGACGCCGCCCGCGACGGTCGCCAGCGTCGCGCGGCGCGCCACCGGGCGTGACGCCGAGCGCATCGAGCGCATCGTGCGCGGCTACGACAGCGAGGTCTACCGGGTGGCGCTGCGCGCCGGCGAGCCGGTCATCGTCCGCATCCGGCGCTACGGCTCGGTGAGCTACGCCAGCGAGGCGTGGGCGATCGAGGCGTGCCGCGCGGCGGGCGCGCCGGTCCCCGATGTGCTGCTCGTCGACACGGTGCCGGCGGACGGCGCCGAGCGCGAGGTGATGGTGCAGCGCGCGGTCCCGGGGCGCCCGCTGAGCGAGCTGCGGGGCGCGCTGAGCCGGTCCGAGCTCGCCCGCGTCTGGACGCAGGCCGGCGAGGCGCTCGCCCGCATCCACAGCGTCCCCGCCGGCGGCTTCTACAAGATGCGCCGCCCGGGGAGCTGGGACTTCCCCGACTGGGAGAGCGTGGCGGAGGCAGCCCGCCGCGATCGGCGGAGCGACCTGGAGGAGCTGCGCGGGCACGGCTATGGCGAGGCGGACCTCGAGGCGCTATGGGAGATGCTCGAGGCAGGGCTGAGCGAGTTCCCCTGCCACGCGCCATCGCTGCTCCACGGCGACTACCTCCCCGGCCACCTGTTCGTCGACGACGGCCTCCGGCTGCGCGGGGTCATCGACTTCGGCGACTTCCAGGGCGGCCCGCGGATCGGCGACATCGCGAACCTGCGGATGAACGAGCCCGATGTCGACCTGCGGTGGCTGCGCGATGGCTACGGCGGCCAGGAGCCGTTCGACGAGCGCTTCGAGCGGAGGCTGCTGCTGGCCGGCGCGGGGCTCCAGATCGGCTACCTGGCGCACTTCCTCCGCGAGGGCAACGCCGAGGAGGCCGCCGTGGTGCACCGGGCGATCCGCGAGACGCTGGCGTGGTGGCGGGCCGCCACCTAGTCTGGCGAGGTCCTCCCTGAGGCTGAAACGCAGCCAGGGCGAAGACTCAGTGCCCTCACCCTGGTGCGGTGCTGCGCTTCGAAGGCTAGCCGCCAGCCATCGTGGCTTCGATCGCGCTCGGGAAGCGCTGCTCGAAGTCAATGAGCCAGGGCATCAGGGCGCTCAGATCACGCAGGAGCGCTGCTCGTCCATGGGCCGCAGCCATACGCAGTGTCATCTGGAGCTGTTGCAGATCCGCGGCTGGCTCTGCGACCAGGTGGGGAGCCAAGGCACCGAGCGCACGAGCGCACTTGCTCGCGTCGGCAGTGATACACGCCGCCTCGAGGGCTTGGGGAAACAGGTCCATAGGCAGATGTGGAGCCAGGGCTGCGAGCGCATCGGCGCGTGAGGGCTCGTAGGTAACGACACGCGCAGCGTCCAAGGCCTCCTGCCAGACGGCTGCCTGCTCCTCAGCTGGCAGGTGGGGAGCCAGGGTACGGAGCGCTTCGGTGCGCCGCTCCGAGTCGGCAAAGGTCAGGGCTTCCTGCAAGACGGCAGGTTGCTCATCAGCCGGCAGATGAGGAGCCAGCGCTGCGAACGCTTGGGAGCGCCATCTCTGGTGGACAATGGCACGAACTGCCTCGAGGGCTTGAGGGAGCAGCTCTGTAGGCAGGTGGGGTGCCAGCGCTGCGAGTGCTCGGGCGCGCGAGGCCTCATCGGCAATCGCTCGCGCCACGTTCAGTGCTTCGCCCGTCAGGGGCTGGGGGATGCAGCCGTGCTCGAGCAGCGCTCGGAGCGCTTCCGCTTGATGGTCTGGCTGAGGCGCATCTGCGCAATGTGGGCGAGCGCCGCTTCGGCACTCCATCTCCCGTTCGGCGTGCCGACTGTCACCAGACCGACCAGTAGGGCAAGGGACAAGTTCGCACTCAGACTGCGGATACTTGCGCTGAACAGCGCGCAGCGCAGGCTCAGCCCGAGATTGCCAGTCGCCTCACCGTGACGCCAGAGGAGCTCGAGGTCGTTCAGGTAGCCGGCGTAGCTGCCCTCGGCCGCCAGACGCAAGCTCGCCCACGGCTGGTAGAACGTGCCCTGAACCGGCCTCGCCTCCGTCAGCACACGTTCCATTAGCTCCCACCGCTGCGCCTGAGCCAGGTGCAGCACCCAGAACTGCCGAACGTAGGAAGGAACCTGCGGCTGTGCGCTCGGGTCTTCCCACAACCGCGCGTACCAGCGCTCGCCGTAGGCCACGAAGCGCTGGCGCAGTTCGGCCCGTTGCTGCTCGGAGAGCATGCGCTCCTGGTAGAGCTCGCGCAGGCGCGGGTGGCTGAACACGTAGCCGCGCTCGGCGCTCCCGTTGCCGATGATGAAGCGTGCGACCGCCTGCACGGCCTGGTCCAGCTCGGTACGGATGTGGAACTGCTCGGGGGGGGCCAGCTGCTCGAGGTCATCGGCGGCCAGCGGCCCGAGGGCGACCGCACACAGCTCCAGCAGCGTGCGAACGGCACTTCGCTCGGTGCCCCGGTGTTCCAGCTCGTCGAGCCAGTCGCGGACGAAGCTCTCCAGCCCAGGCGGCAGCCGCGTCAGGCGGTCGGGGGTCAGCCCCCCGTCGCGCAGCGCTTCGACCAGCAGCCGAAGGGTGCGAGCAGAGCTAGCGCGTCGCGCGCAATCGAAGACCAGCACAAGGCCCGCTCTTTCGGTTGCACTCGGGAGCGGGCTTTGTGCTATGGCGAGTATAGCATGCGCCCGTGTCATCCGGCGGAGCGTGTGGCAGGCGGTCGCATGCGAGGGACGACCACTCCAG
>CALJIC010000123.1 GCA_937974195.1 uncultured Roseiflexaceae bacterium
CCCGCCGCGTCGTCGTCTTCGACCGCGAGGGCCTGACGCGCGCGTTCGTCGCGGCCGACTACCTGTCGGCGCGCGGGGCTGAGGTGCTGTTCCTCACCGCGCTGCCCGAGGTCGGCCCGCTGCTCGACGGCCACATGCGCGACGAGTTGATCCAGCGCCTCTCCGAGCGCGGCGTGCGCTTCGCGGCGGGTGAGGCGCCGGTGGCCTGGCTGGACGCGCGGCGCCTGGTGGTGCGCGATGTGCCGACCGGCGCGGAGCGCGTCGTCGAGACCGACGCGCTTGTCGCGACGGTCGGCTCGGTGAGCGAGAGCGCGCTGGCCGACGCGCTGCGGGGGCGTGTTCCGGAGCTCTATGTGATCGGGGACGCCAACCAGCCGCAGACGGTCGAGGCCGCGACCTACCAGGGCGCGCGGGTGGGCAGGCTGCTCTAGGAGGAGGAAGTATGGCGCTACAGCGCCCGGCGGTGGGCGTGGCGGCGATCGTCATGCGCGGCGAGCGCGTGCTGCTTGGCCGGCGGCGGAGCGGCCACGGCGCGGGGACGTGGCAGTTCCCCGGCGGCCACCTCGAGTGGGGCGAGTCAATCGAGGCGTGCGCGCGGCGCGAGGTGCTCGAGGAGACCGGGCTGGTCGTCACGGGCCTGCGGCGCGGGCCGTTCACCAACGATATCTTCGCCGACGAGGGGCGGCACTACGTGACCCTGTTCGTGCTGGCCGACTGCCCGGAGGGCGAGCCGCAGGCCCGCGAGCCGGAGAAGTGCGACGGGTGGGCCTGGTTTGGCTGGGGGGAGCTGCCGCAGCCCCTGTTCCTGCCGATCCAGAACCTGCTCGCGCAGGGCTTCTCGCCGCGCGAGAGCGTCTGAGCTGTCATCGCCGCCCGGCGCCGCGAAAGACATCCCGCACCGCCGCCACTTTGGCGGGGCTGCGCGCGACCGAGCGCAGGTCGAAGATCATCACGCCCTGGCCGGACAGGCTCAGCGCAGCCTCCAGCGCCTGCGCGAGCTCACCCTCCGGAAGCGGCTCGGGCTGGTCGAGCGACTGCACGACGGGGAGAACGGGCGCCGGGCTGCGCTCGCGCGCGTCGCGGACGATCTCCTCGATCCAGGCGACGTCGCGGTAGCAGAGCCGGTGGTAGACCATCGGGCTGATCACGCCGGCGATGCCGCCGAGCAGCGCGATGTCCTGGCCCACGATCGACCGGATCGCCCCCTGGTGGTCGGTGAGCCGCCAGGGCAGCGCGAAGATCCCGAGGCGCAGGCCGGGGCGGTGCGCCCGGACGAGCGCGGCGATCGCTTCCACGAGCCCGGCGATCCGGCGGCACTTCCAGCCAGCCCAGGCGTCCGGCTGCTCCGAGAGGATAGCCCGCGTCGCCGCCCGGCGCTCTTCGGCGGTGTAGGTGCGCCCAGGCTCGCCCAGGAAGCCGCCCAGACACCGGTCGCAGAAGCAGGCCTGGACGAGCCGCGGCTGCGCGACCTCCCAGCGCATCGGGTAGCGGATGAAGTCGAGCCAGATGCCGTCGATCGCGTCGCCGTGGCGCTCCAGCAGCTCCCGCAGGGTGCTGAGATGGTGCGCGCGGACGCGCTCGTCGTTCGGGCAGAGGGGCACGTACCATTCGTCCGGCCCCATCGGCGCGCCGTGCTCGTCGATCGGCGCGCTGCCGGGGAAGGCGTCTCGCAGCGCCGCCCCCGCGAACATCGCCAGGTCCACCGCGGCGGACACTCCCTGCTCGCGGAGCTCCGCCAGCAGCTCGGGCGTCACCGCCCGGTGCGGGATGACGACTCCGGTCGCGCCGCTCTCGCGGAGCGCCGCCCGGTCCTCGTCCAGATGCGCCTCCGACGGCGACCAGTAGAAGCCGAGAAACGGTCTCACCTACGCCTCCAGATCGTCCTGTTTTGCGCTCACCTGGAGCGCTTGGATTGGCTGACTGCGTGCGGCAGGGCCTCGCGCAACCACCACTCCCAGAACACCGCCCGCCGCAGCCGGGCCTCCTCGGCGGCCTCATCGGACGGCGCGGCCGCCCGGTGCGCGTGATCGGCGATGGCGATCGCGGCGTAGCCCGCGGCATCATCGAGAGGTGAGGCCCCGCGCTGTATCAGACCCGCGGAGACGCACCCGCTCTCCAGCGCGCGGACGGCGCTCTCGTAGACGCACCAGGCCGCGTAGTGCGGCGAGGCGGGCTGCTCGCCGGCCACATCGCAGTAGGCGAGCGCGTAGTTCAGCTCAGCGAGGCTGGCCGAGGGCTCGGCGGCGCCGCGGAGCGTGTCCAGGGCGAGCGCCAGCAGCGCGTCCGGCTGAGCGCGCACGGGGTGGCGCGGGTGCGCGGCGAGCGGCTTCCAGCAGAACAGCGCCTTGCGCGCGGCGAGGAGGTCAAGCCAGGCCCGCGCCCGCCGGCCCGCTTCGGCGTCGTCCGCCTCCAGCGCGGTGTAGAGCGCGTAGCGGTACCACGGGAGCAGGGCGCGCTCCGGGTGGCGGAACAGCGCCTGGAGCGCCTCATCCGCCCGCTCGGCAACTGCACCGGGAAGCACCTGCCGGACCACGCCGTTCCCCCAAACAGATGTGCGAAGCGCGTGCGGTGAGTATAGGGCAGATTCGCGGACTCATCAAGCAAGGACGCGCCCCGAGGGCGCACAGCTGTTCCGAGCGAGGCCCGCCGTGCTACAATGTCCCGGCGGCGCTGATGCAGGCCATCGCTCCCCCGAGCGCCTCGGACACCGCTGGAATCTTCCCCTGGGAACGCGCAGGGTAGAAAGGTCGGCGCTGATGACGACATCTCCACCGCTTCCTCTGCCGGCGCGCCTCTTCCGAGATGCGATGCAGCGCCAGCTCTCGCTCGACGCCTACGCGGACGCGCTGGGGATCGCAGGCGATGAGCTGCGCATGCTGATCACCGCGCAGACCGGCCGGATCGCGCCCGAGACCCTGGCCCGCGTCGCCGCGGCCTACGAGATGGAGCCGCGCCAGGTGCTTGCCGCGCTGAGCCCGGTCGACGCCCCCGAGACATTCAGCGCGTGGCTCGGCCGTCACATGGAGGGCATCACGCAGACCTCGCTCCGCGCGCGCACGCAGATCGCCGCGCCGCAGCTGCGGGCCTTCGTCAGCGGCAAGGAGCTCCCCGACTCGGACCAGGCCGAGCGCCTCGCCCGCGCCCTGTACGTCGATCGCGGGGAGATGGCGCGTGTCATCGTGGCCGACATGACGGCCCGCGTCGTGCGCAGCGCGCCGCCCCCTGAGCCTGCCGCGGCGGATGCCGCCGGCGCGACTCCAGCTTCTGCGCCAGAGGCCGGTGTGCCCGACGCCTCGCCAGGACGTACTCGTCGCCGCCGATCCGCGCCCGACGCGGCGGAGACGCCCTCTGGTCCATCCGAAGCAGCGCCCGCGCCGGAGGAGGCCGCGCCTGCCGCTCCTTCTTCTGAAGCGTCAGCCGGACGCCGGCGCGCGCCGAGACGCACGCCCGAGCCGCAGCCCGCCGCGGTGGAGGAGCCCCAGGCCGCAACGCCGGCCCCGCCACGCCGCAGCCGTCGGCAGGCGCCCCCCGCGGAGGAAGCGCCCGCTGCCGCCCCGGCGGTGGCGAAGGAGAGCGCCGCAGGTGACGACAGCGCCTCTCCCGCCCCGGCGCGCAGGCGGCGACGCGGCGCTCCGGCCGATGCCCCTCCGCCAGCAGAGGGCGCGCCACGCCCTGCACGCGGCGAGCGCGCTCCTTCACCGCGAGCCGCGCCCGGCAGACAGGACGAGGGCGCCAGCGATGGCCGCCCCGAGCAGCCCATCGGCGAGTCCCGCCCCACGGAGCGCGCGCCGGGCACGGCCACGGGCCGGCAGGCAGACGCGCCGCCCGTCGCCGCCGACGTGGTGCCGGGCGAGGCGACGCTGCAGCTCACCCCGGACGAAGCGCGCCTGATCCGGCTGTGGCGGCGCCTGCACCCCCACGGGCGGCGCGCGACGCTGCAGTACATCGGCTCCCTGCTGGTCGAGGAGTGAGCGGCGGCGAGCGACTGAGATGCGAGAACCGTCACACCGAGTCGGCGAGCGACCGCAGCGCGCGATCGTCCAGGAGGGTGGTGGCTCCGGGGGCGGGCCGCGGGCGTACGAGGCGCGCCAGGCGCTCGTCGCCACGCTGCTGCTGGTGTTCGCCCTGGGCGGCGTCTTCGCGCAGCTCGCCGCCCTGCGGGAGCCCGGCGTGCCGCTGCTGCTCTTCCTGGCGCTGCGCCTGGGGCCGCAGCTGCTCCTGGTGGCGGCGGCGATCGGGCTCGTGTACCACCGGCGCGGCTGTCTCCTGCCGGCCGTGCTCGGCCTGCTCATCAGCATCGCCGGCGACCTGCTGCTCTTCTTCACCGGCCGCGCCGTAGGGATCAGCGTCGGCACCGCGCTCGCCGCTGTTCTCGCACTCGCGCTGGCCTGGCTGCTGCTCCGGGCCCGCGCGCCGCACCCGCGCTAGCCGTTTGTGATGAAGCATGAGGCCACAGCCATGGACGATCGCGCGCTCCTCATCGCCACGCCGCAGGACGGCGCCCCGTACGCGGGGCTGAGCGGGCTGACGTGCAAGATCTCGAGCGCCGACACCAGCGGCGCCTTCACCGTGCTCGAGCTGCGGCTTGCTCCCGGAGAGGGCGCGCCGCTGCACGTGCACCGGCACGAGGACGAGCTGGTCTACGTTCGCGATGGCGTCTGCACCGTCGCGCAGCCGGGCCGCGAGTGGAGCGCGCCGGCCGGGAGCCTGGTTGTGTTCCCCAGGAATACGGCCCACGCCTTCCGCAACACGGGCGGGGAGCCGTGCACGCTGCTGATCACCGCGATCCCCGGCGGCCTGGACCGCTACTTCGCGGAGGTCAGCGAGGCGCTGCTCGCGCAGCAGCCGGAGCGCGTCGCGGCGATCAACGAGCGCTACGGCATCACCTTCCTGCCGGCGTAGCCTCCGGCACCTCCCGCCGTGTGACCGGCCGCCTTTTCAGACTTTCTTGAGACCCCTGCCTTATCTTCTGCTGCGCTGGCGACAAGCACGAGCGGCTAGGGTAGCTGCGTCGCGGCGCTTGCATTTTGGCCTGGGGTGTGAGAGGATGAGACGCCCACCGTGAAGCAGCCAGAAGGCGGCCCTTCCAATTCTCTCCACCGCTCGCCTCCCTGAGCGCGCCTCGACGCCCCTCCTACGCGGTGGCTTCGTCCCCGCACCGCCCGGAGGGGCTGGGGAAGCGAAGCCCGCTGAGCTCACTTTCTTCACCTCCCCGCGCAGCGCTGACGCGGGCGGCTCGCAGGGCGGCCACGTCAGCCGTGTCGTTCATTCGCCTTGGACCGAGATTCCGGCCAAACCCAGGACCCGCGTCACCAATCGCACAGCACAGGAGAGATCTCATGACTTCGGACCACTCGCGCACGACCCGCGGCCGCGGCCGGCTGTATGAGAGCGTGGTCGACACGATCGGCGACACGCCCTGCATCCGTGTCAACACCCTCGCGCCGGCGCACGTCCGCCTGTACGTGAAAGCGGAGCTCTTCAACCCGGCCGGCTCCGTGAAAGACCGTCTGGCGATCAGCATCATCGAAGAGGCAGAGCGCCGCGGGGACCTCAAGCCCGGCCAGACCGTCGTGGAGGCCACCAGCGGCAACACCGGCATCGGGCTGGCCATGGTCTGCGCCGCGAAAGGCTACCCGCTCGTCGTCACAATGGCCGACAGCTTCTCGATCGAGCGCCGCAAGCTGATGCGCTTTCTCGGCGCCAAGGTGGTGCTGACGCCACGCGCCGCGAAGGGCTTCGGCATGTACCAGAAGGCCAAGGAGCTGGCCGACGCCAACGGCTGGTTCCTGGCCCGGCAGTTCGAGACCGCCGACAACGCGAAGGTGCACGAGAACACCACCGCCCGCGAGATCCTGGCGGACTTCGCCGGCGACCGGCTGGACTACTGGGTCACCGGCTATGGCACGGGCGGCACGGTGACGGGCGTTGGCCGGGTGCTGCGCAGGGAGCGCCCGGAGACGAAGATCATCCTCAGCGAGCCGGCCAACGCCCAGCTCGTCGGCAGCGGCGTCGCGCAGGAGCGCGGCGACGACAACGCTCCGGCCGTCAGCCACCCCGCCTTCGAACCGCACCCGATCCAGGGCTGGACGCCGGACTTCATCCCGTACGTGCTGCAGGAGTCGATCGACCAGCGCTACTACGACGAGCTGATCCCGGTGCCGGGGCCGATCGGCATGGAGTGGTCGCGGAAGCTGGCGCAGAAGGAGGGCATCTTCACCGGCATCTCCGGCGGCTCGACCTTCGCAGCCGCCATGCAGGTGGCCGAGCGGGCCGCCCCCGGCTCGGTCATCCTGTGCATGCTGCCGGATACCGGCGAGCGCTACCTGTCGTCGCCCCTGTTCGAGGGGATCGTGGAGGATATGACCGAGGAAGAGCTGGCGCTGTCCCTCTCGACCCCGGGCTTCCACATGCCCGCCTGAGACTATTCTCTGAAAACGGCTGAGCGCCCGGCCGTCCGGCCGGGCGCCGCTTGGCTGCGCCCACGAATCCGCGGGCGGCAGCGAGGAGCACACTGATGAGACGAGCACTGCTCGACGAGGCGGCCGCACGCGCCGCCGCCTACCTCGATGGGCTGGAGACCCGCGCCGTTGCGCCGGACGAGGCGGCGCTCGCAGCGCTCGCGGCGCTGGACGAGCCGCTGCCCCAGCACCCACTGGACGATGGCGCCGTCCTCCAGCTTCTCGACGAGATCGGCTCGCCGGCGACGATCGCCATGGCCGGGCCTCGCTTCTTCGGCTTTGTGATCGGCGGGGCGCTCCCCGTGGCGCTGGCGGCGAGCTGGCTGGCGACCGCGTGGGATCAGAACAGCGCGTTCGCCGCCGTAACGCCGGGGACGGCGGCGCTGGAGCAGGCGGCGCTCCGCTGGCTCGTCGAGGCGCTCGGCCTGCCCGCCGGCTGCGGGGGCGGGTTCGTCACCGGGGCGACGATGGCCAACTTCACCGCGCTCGCGGCCGCCCGCCACAGCCTGCTCGCCCGCGCCGGCTGGGATGTCGAGGCCGAGGGGCTGTTCGGCGCGCCGCCCATCACCGTCGTGGTGGGCGACGAGGTCCACCCGTCGCTGCTGAAGGCGCTCGGGCTCCTGGGCTTCGGCCGCAGCCGCGTGCTGCGGGTGCCGGTGGATGGCCAGGGCCGCATGCGCGCCGGCGCGCTCCCGAGGCTGCACGGCCCGACGATCGTCTGCCTGCAGGCGGGCAATGTCAACACCGGGGCCTCCGACCCGTTCGCGGAGATCATCCCGCAGGCCCACGACGCGGGCGCCTGGGTGCACGTCGACGGCGCGTTCGGGCTATGGGCCGCGGCGAGCCCGGCGCTCGCCCACCTGGTCAGCGGCGTCCAGGCCGCCGACTCCTGGGCGACCGACGCGCACAAGTGGCTCAACGTGCCCTACGACAGCGGCGTCGCGCTGGTGCGCGACCCGGAGGCGCTGCGCGCGGCGATGGCGGTTACGGCCGCGTACCTCCCGACCGCGGGGGCGCCGCGCAACCCATCGGACTACACGCCCGAGCTCTCGCGCCGGGCGCGGGGCGTCGAGGTGTGGGCGGCGCTGCGGTCGCTCGGGCGCGACGGGCTGGCCGAGCTGATCGAGCGCTGCTGCCGCCACGCCCGGCGCTTCGCCGCTGGGTTTGCGGAGGCGGGCTACCAGATATTGAACGACGTCGTCCTCAACCAGGTGCTCGTCTCGTTCGGCGACGCGGCGACGACCGCGCGCGTGATCAGCGCCATCCAGGCGGACGGCACCTGCTGGTGCGGCGGCACCGTCTGGCAGGGGCAGAGCGCCATGCGGATCAGCGTCTCGTCCTGGGCCACCACCGACGACGACGTCGAGCGGAGCCTGGCGGCGATGCTGCGGATCGCCGAGCGGGAGCGCGCCGGCACGTGAGTCCAGGTTCTTGGTCCCCGGCCAGGCCTTGGTTCTCGGTTCTTGGCTCTGGCTCAGCCTTGGTTCTGCCGTTCTTGGTCCTTGGTTCTGGCTCTGGCTCAGCCTTGGTTCTGCCGTTCTCGGTCCTTGGTTCTGGCTCTGGCTCAGCCTTGGTTCTGCCGT
>CALJIC010000124.1 GCA_937974195.1 uncultured Roseiflexaceae bacterium
GTCGCCGCAGAGCCGCGGAAAGAGTAGTAATCCTGAAGAAACCCATCCAGGGGGTTGCGGGGGCAGGGCCACCGCATACGTCAGGGGGCAAGGATGAGCCTGGTCTTCACATGCGTTGCGCCGCACGGCTTCACGATTATCCCGGAGATGGACCCGGCGGCGGGGGGCGCGCTGGCGACGCGCGCCGCGATGGAGGAGCTGGCCCGGCGCTTCGACGCGGCTCAGCCGGAGGTGGTTGTGGTGGCCACGCCGCACGGCACGCGCGTGGACGGCGCGATCTGCCTGGTGGGGGCCGCGCGCGCCGCCGGCACGCTGCGCTGGGCGGGCCGCCAGGTCGAGATGAACGTGCCGGTGGACCAGGCGCTCACCGACCGGATCGCGGCGGCGGCGCGCGCGCAGGGGGTGCCGGTGGCGCTGGCGAGCTTCGCCGGCAACCGGCGCGACCAGAGCGCGGTGTACCTGGACTGGGGCACGATCACGCCGCTGTGGTACCTCGGCCACGGGCGCAACATGGTCGGCCACGGCGATGTGCTCGCGCCGCCGCCGCCGCAGGACGGCCCGCCGGTGGTGATCGCCGCCCCCTCGCGCCTGCTGCCCCGCGCGGCGATGGTGGCGTTCGGGCGGGCGATCGCCGAGGCTGCGGCGGCGGACGGGCGGCGGGTGGCCTTCTGCGCCTCGTGCGACTGGGGGCACACGCACGCCGCGAGCGGGCCCTACGGCTACCACCCGGCGTCGGCCGAGGTGGACGCGCTGGTGGTGGAGGCGCTGCGCGCCGGCGACCCCGGCCGGCTGATCGACCTGCCCGAGGAGCAGGTGCAGAACGCGGCGATCGACGGTCTGTGGCAGACGCTGATGCTGGCCGGCGCGCTGGAGCTGGCGCCGATGCGCATCGAGGTGCTGAGCTACGAGGCGCCGACCTACTACGGGATGCTGGTGGCGGTGGGCGAGCCACAGCGCGCGATGGAGGCATGACCATGAGAGGGCGCCGGTCCTTTCTGCGGCTCGCGGCGGGCGCCGGGGCGCTCGGCCTCGGCGGGGCGCTCGGCGCGTGCGGGGTTCTCCCGGCGGCCGCGCCGACCGCCACGCCGCTCGCCGAGACGACGATCACGCTCTGGAGCTGGCTCGGCAGCGCCGGGGACGGGGTGGTGCGCGCCTTCGAGCAGGCCAACCCGCAGGTCAAGGTGAAGGTCGAGAGCTACCGCTACGATGTCGCCCACAGCCGGCTGCTGAGCGCGCTGCGGGAGGGCAGCGGCGCGCCCGATGTTGTCATCACCGACCTGAGCTGGATCGGGACGCTGCGCGAGGAGCCCGGCCTGGCCGACCTGGCCGCGGAGCCGTTCGGGGCAGCGCAGCTCAAGGCGGACTTCCTGCCGGCGCTGTGGCAGTACGCCACCTTCCAGGGCCGGCTCGCGGCCCTGCCGTGGAACCTGGGCGTCGGGCTGGGCTGGTACCGCGCCGATGTCTTCGAGGCGGCCGGGCTCCCGACCGACCCGGCGGCGGTGTCGGAGCTGACGCGCAGCTGGGACGACTGGCTGGCGCTCGACGCGGCGCTGCGGGAGAGGAGCCCCGATGTGGCGCTGGTGCCGGAGTCCCTGCGGCTGTTCCCCGCCGCGGCCGAGCAGCGCGGGCACGGCTGGGTGGACGGGTCGCAGCTGCTGGTGGAGGAGAAGCTGCTGCCGGCCGCCGAGCTGCTGTACAGGCTCTACGAGCGCGATATTCCGGCGGAGCTCTCCGGCGGCGCCTACGCCCGCGCGATGGTCGAGGGCGGCGTCGCGGGGATGGTGGACGGCAGCTGGCAGCAGTTCTTCCTGCAGCAGGACTTCCGCCAGACGGCCGGTAAGTGGCGGGTCGTCCGCGCGCCGGGGGGCGACTTCGGCTCGGGGGCGCTCTTCCTGGCGATCCCGCAGCAGAGCCGCCAGCAGGAGGCCGCCTGGACGTTCGTGCGCTACATGGGCGCCACGGTGGCCGGGCAGAACACCGCCTTCGCGGCGAGCGGCGCGCTCCCGGCCTACCGGCCCGCGTGGCAGGACGCGATGTACGACCGGCCGGTCGAGTTCTTCGGCGGGCAGCCCGCCTACCGGCTGATGACGCAGGCGGCCGAGGCGCTGCCGCCCGGCGTGGTGAGCCCGCACGACCAGGTGGTGGAGCAGGTCGTCTGGCAGGAGGCCGGCCGCATCGCCCGCAGCGGCAAGGACCCGGCGCTGGCGCTGGCGGACGCCGAGAAGGCGATCCTCCAGCGTGTCTCCGAGCTGGTGGGGTAGCTCCCGCGCATATGGGAGCCTAGCCGACGAGCCCGCGCCACAGCAGCTGGCGCTCGCGGCCGGCGGTGGCGATCAGGGTGGCGCGCACGCCGAGCGGCGCGCGGGCGAACAGCCGCAGCATGGTGGCGAGGAGCGCGGGCGTGGCGAGCGTGTCGGACAGGTAGCCGGCCCACAGGGCGGGCGGCAGCTGGAAGAAGGCGCCGAAGAAAGCGCCGAGCTGGGCCTGGTCCATGCGCAGCAGGCTGGCGAGCCCGAACAGGTACAGGCTGCGCCGGCGTCGCCGCTCCGGCGGCCAGAGCGCCTGCCAGCCGGCGCGCGCCGCCTCGGCCGGGGTGCTGCGCTCCGACCCCAGGGCGCGCGCCACGGCCTGCGCGACAGGCCTGGCGTGGCGGAGCGCCGCGCCGACCTGGTAGCCGGAGGCCGGGTGGACCATGCCGGCCGCGCCGCCGTACCCGAGCAGCGGCTGCCCGAGGTGCGGCAGCGGCGCGTTCATGGGGAACAGGCAGCGCTCAATGTGGCGCACCTCGCGCGCCTCGGCGCCGCGGGCGGCCAGCCGCCTGTGGAGGCGCTGCTCCAGCAGCTTCAGCGAGACCGGCGGCGCGGCGGCCAGCGAGGTCTCCTCAGCGAAGTACTCGCCGCCGCCCAGGTCCATCGCGTACAGGAACGTCGGCGGGCCACGGCGCTCCGCGGGCGCGAGGTGCTCGTCGCGGTAGTCCATCAGCACTAGCTGGCCCGCGCGCACCGGCGGCCGCGCGAACGTCCCGACGATCCCGTAGGCGGCCTGGAACGCGACCGGGCGCCGCGCGGGGCGCTGGAGCAGGGCCGGCTTGTGGCCGCTGGCGTCCACCACCAGCCGCGCCCGGTGCACCTCGCCGGCGCGCGTCGTGACCCGGGACTCGGCCGGCGTGTGCTCGACGGCAGCGGCCGCCCCCACGCGCCACTCCGCGCCGCCCCGCTCGCACCGCTCCAGGAGGTGCTGCTGGAGCCGCTCGTTGTCCAGCAGGCCGTAGACGCGCCCGAGCGACAGCTCCCGGCCGCCGGCGTAGACCGTGCAATCGTCCCACTGGTGGCCGAGCATCCCCGCCAGGCCGAGCGGCTCGAGCTCGTCGCGCCAGATGCCGTAGGTGTTGCGCCAGGGGCTGTCCGGCGGGTCCGGGCTGAGCACCGCGACGCGCAGGCCGGCGTCGCAGAGGGCGGCGGCGATGGCGAGGCCGGCGGGGCCGGCGCCGACCACAAGGGCGTCGGCTATCGGGCTGTGTGTCACGCCAGACCCTCCACGGATGGTTCTTTCCCCTCGCAGGGCGGCAGATCAAGCGGGCTTCTGGGGAGGCGACGCCTCTCCGGGCCCCACCGCGCCCGCCGTGTCGCTGAAACGTGGGAGCCGCCCCGAGCTCAGGGCGGCTCCCGCAGGTTGGAGTCACGGGCGGGGCCCCGGCCGGCACGGCGCCGCCGCTAGCGGGAACGCGGGCGGGACGCCGCCGGCGCCGCTTTCGCGAAGCGGGCGACTGCCGGGCCCGTCTAGATCAGGAACTTGCCGTCCTTGTAGAACAGCTTCCCGTCGGCGTAGGCCTCGCCGCCCTGGCGCATGTCGCAGATCATGTCCCAGTGCAGCGCCGACCGGTTGACCGAGCCGGTCTCGGGGTAGCCGGCGCCGAGCGCGAGGTGCACCGTGCCGCCGATCTTCTCATCGAACAGGATGTTGCGGCTGAAGCGCTGGATGCTGTAGTTGGTGCCGAAGGCCACCTCGCCCAGGATGCGCGCGCCCTCGTCCATGTCCAGCAGCGAGTGCAGCAGCTCCTCGCCCTTGGCGGCGGTGGCCTTGACGACCCGGCCGCCCTCGAACCACAGCCGCACGTCGGAGACCTCGCGGCCCATGTAGATGGCCGGGAAGGTGTAGCGGATGTACCCCTCGGTCTTGGACTCCTCGGCGCTGGAGAAGACCTCGCCGTCGGGGAAGTTCTTGTCGCCGTAGCAGTTGATCCACTTGCGCCCGCCGACGTGGTAGGTCAGGTCGGTGTCGGGCGCGACCAGCCGGATGACCTTCGCCTGCGACAGGAAGTCCGCGATGCGCTGCTGCTCGTCCCGCGTGGCCTTCCAGGCCGCTATGGGGTCCGGCTCGTCGAGCTTGCAGGCGGTGTAGACGAAGTCCTCGTACTCGGCGAGCGACATGTCGGCGTCCTGGGCGGCGGCGTTGGTCGGGTAGAGCGTGACGCACCAGTTGAGCTTGTCCTCGGCGGCGCGCTCCATGACGCGCTGCTGGATGTCGCGCATGGCCTGGCGGCGCGCCGCGACCTTCTGCGGGTCGGCGCCGCTGAGCGCGCGGGTGTTCTCGCTGGCGAGGATCGAGATCGTGGCGTCGATGTCCTCGACCTCCTGGCGCGCCACCGCCGGGACGTAGCGGATCTGGGCGTCCGAGCCGTACTTGTAGAGCACCTCGTCGATGCCCTCGAGCGTGATGCGGGTGATCGGGTGGGCGCCGGCGAGCAGCGCCTCCTTGACCAGCTCGCGCACGAGCGGCGCGGCGGCGGCGGGGGACGCGATGCGGAACAGCTGGCCCTCCTGGAGGGACAGCGAGTAGCGCACAAGCACCTGGGCCAGCTTCTCTACGCGGGGATCGGGCACGGTGGCTCCTTTCTGAATCTCCAGTGGCGGCGTCGATCTGCCGCTCTCAAGTGTCCTGCGAACTGATACGGGCTTACGCGGCGGACCCGCCTGCGCCCGCGGCGAGACAACAAAGATCTCGGAGGGCCGCTGGCCCTCCCGACCTTCCGGCGGAATGAAGGGTATCTGGAGGGCGGCGCGCCCTTCCAGACCTTCCCGCCCTGGCTACTGTACAACAATCTGTGCCGCTGATTGTACCACCTGCTGGTACCCGCCGCTGCCGGATCGGTGCTTCGATAGGGGCATCGGATTGGAGGGCGGCGATGGAGCGGTGGATCTGGCTCATGGTTGGCATGGTGGCGGCGGCGGGCGTGGCTCTGGTGCTGGCGGGCGAGTACCTGGCGCGCCAGCCGCGCACCCACCGCGAGGCGGTGATGCGAGTGCTGGATGCGCGGGGCGTCCGCTACGACGATGTCGTGGTCACGAGCGTCTGCGGGCTCAGCCCGCGCGACTGTGTCTGGGATGGCGCGGACTCGCTCTACGTCACGGTCTTCGGCGAAGTCCGCGTGGACGGCCGGATCGTATTCCAGCGGAGGGGCGGGCGCGGCGATGGCTATGACTACGTGCTGTCGCTGCCTGAGCTGGGTATTCGTGCCGCTGTGCTCCCACACCCCGCGCGGGAGCGAGGCTGGGCGGAAGTGCTGGCGCGTGGCGTGCGCTACATCGAGGGTGCGCTGGGCCGCGGCTGAGGGGTGACCATCGCTGCGGCGGGCCTAGGAGCTCAGCTCGCGCACGCACCAGGCGTAGGTCACATCGTCCGCGCCCTTGCACACGGAGAAGTAGAGCGCGTAGTAACGCCGGTAGAGCTGAATGAAGGGCAGGATCTCCGGGCCGCGGCGCTCGGCAGCCAGCCGCGTGAGGAGCGCCGTGTCCTCCGGGCGGTGGCCGGGCAGCACCTCGAGGAACGCGACCGCCCCCGCCAGGTCCATGCGCCCGTCGCCCACGAGCGTCGTGTAGCCGAAGTCGCCCACCCCGCAGATGGTGAGGTCGTCGTCGATGAACACGTTGCCGGGGAAGTAGTCGCCGTGCACCAGCTGCTTCGCGGCGAACCCCTCCAGCGCCGCCAGCCGCCGGTCGAAGTCAGCGATCACCGCGTCGAGGCCGGGGACATCCTGCTCGAGGTCGGGCCGGCTGAGGGCCAGCGTCCGCTGCACCCGCTCGCGCAGGTACCCCGGCCAGGTCGGGCGCTGGATGAGCTCGTCGGCGCGCAGGAGCTCGCCGAAGGGCAGCTCGGGGAAGGCGATGGCGCCGATCTGCCCGGCGACGTCGAGGTAGCTGGCGAGGGCCCGCTCGCGCGCCGCGCCCTCGAGCGTGGGCAGCACGTGGCTGAAGTCCCTGCCGCGCATGCGCCGCTCGACGGCGTAGACGCGCCCGTCCGCCACGCCGGTCTCGAGCAGCTGCGGCGTCTCGAACGGCGGGCGCCGGGCCTGGAGCTGCGCGTAGAAGGCGCGCCGGCGCTCGATGTACGCGGGGGAGATGCCGGGCTTGTAGATGCGCAGGACGCGGTCGGCGCCGAGCGCGTAGACCTGCGACTCGCCGCCCTGGCCGAGCAGGTCGGCCGCTGTGACCTGGAAGCGCTCAGGGAGCATCATGTTGCCTGGCTCGCTCGTGCGCACGCGGGCTGCGTCCCGGCCGTGCGCGGGTGCTCATCGCCCGGCCTACGCCCCGACGAGCTCCCGCAGCGCGTCGCCGAGCGCGGCCACATCGTGGCGGATGGTGTCCTGCTTGTTCCACAGCGCGCGCGGGGCGGCGGACTGCTCGATGAGCGGCCGCACCAGCGCCTGCACTCCTGTGGCCTCGATCTCGGCGATCTCGTCGGCGCCCGGCCGCAGCAGGTGCAGCCCCTGGGCCGCGTAGGCCCGCACCGTCTCCGGGCTGGGCTCCCCGCTGTTGACGAGCACGGCGTCGAGCGCGCCCGGCCCGACCGCTTCGACAATATGCCGGACGTGGTCCGCGGCGCGGAGGCCGTCGGTCTGGCCGGGCTGGGTGGTGGTGTTGCAGATGTAGACCACGCGCCCGCGCGCCGCGCGCAGGGCCTCGGCCACGCCCTCGAAGGCCAGGCAGGCGAGGATGGTGGTGAACAGGCTCCCCGGCCCGAGCGCCACGAGGTCGGCCGAGCGGATGGCCGCCAGCGCGCGCGGGTCGGCGGCGGCTGGCTCGCGCAGGAAGACGCGGGCGATCGGCGGCTTATTGAGGCCGCGCACCTGCAGCTCGCCCTCGACGCGCGTGCCGTCCTCCAGCACCGCGCAGAGCTGCGCGTCGGCGGTGGAGACCGGCAGCACCTCGGCGGCGCAGCCGGCCAGCTCGGCGGCCACCTCCACGGCCCGCCCGAAGTCGCCCGTGACGCGGGTGAGCGCCGCGATGAGCAGGTTGCCGAACGCCATGCCCTCCAGCTGCGGGATGCCCGCGCCGTCGAAGCGGTGGTCGAGCAGCTGGGCCATCAGCCGGTCGGTGGCGAAGGCGGCGATCGTGGAGCGCAGGTCGCCGGGCGCGGGCATCGAGCCGATCGCGCGCGCCAGCCCGGTGGAGCGCCCGGTGTCCGTCACAGCGATCACCGCGCTGAGGCGGCTCGCGAACGGCTGCGCGGCGCGCAGCACCTGGCTGGCCCCGCCGCCCCCGCCGATCGCGACCACGTGGAGTTCCTGCTCGTGCATAAGCTCTGTCCTGAGAACCCGTGACCAGGTGACTGGGTGACAAGGTGACAAGGTGACTCTTTGATGCCGGGAGCCCGTGCTGAACCACCTACCACCTGTGGCCCCCGTCACCTCGTCACCGCATGAGCGCCGCCTCGACCTCCGGGGTGGGCTGGAGCGACGAGGTGCCGCGCATATCCGAGCGGTCGCCGCGGGTCATCGCGAACACCTCGCGCAGCACCTCCTCGAGCGCCGCGCTGAGCGTCACCTTGCGCCGCGCCATCACCGTGCGCGCCGTCTCGATCATCGCGTCGATCCGGTACTCGCGGAACACCTGGCCGCCCCAGGTGAACGGCGGCACCGTCTTGGGCGCGAAGTGGACGCCGAAGATGTTCGAGCCGGTGCCGATCACCGAGCCGCCGTTCAGGTGGATGCCGATCCCCAGCTTCACGTGGTCGGAGAGGAAGCAGCCGAGCTTGAGCGCGCCGGTGTCCACCTGGCCGATGCCCTCGATCACCATGCGGATGCTGCCGTAGGTGTTCTTCAGGTCGCTGGTGGTGGTCATCGCGCCGATGTTCACCCACTCCCCCAGGTAGGAGTGGCCGAGGAAGCCGTCGTGGTGCTTGTTCGAGTAGCCCTGGACGATGCTGGCCTCCACCTCGCCGCCGATGCGGCACACCGGCCCGATGCTGGTCTCGCCGCGGATGCGGGCGCTGGCGATCAGCGAGCCGGGGCCGATGTAGGCCGGGCCCTGGATGTAGGAGAACGGCTCGATGCGCGCGGCGTCGATCACCACCGGGCCGTCGCGGGCGTCGATCGCCAGCGGCCCGTCCAGCTGCGCGTCCGCGTGGAGGTAGACCTGCTCGCGGTTCGAGATCGCCAGCCCCTCGCCGGCCGGCGGCCGCTCCGCCGCCGTCGCCCACCCCTCGCGGCCGGCCAGCAGCGGCAGGTCGCGGACGATCTGTGCGCCGTTGTGCGCGATCAGATCCCAGGGGAAGGCCAGCAGCTGCGCCTCGACGGCCTCGACCCTGGCGAAGCGGCGCAGCTCGGCCAGAGCGGGCGCGGAGCGCTGCTCGAGCAGGTAGCCGAGGACCGCGCTGGCCAGCCCCGGCGTCAGCCGCGCACCGAGCAGCACCTCGCCGCCCAGCAGCGCCCGGCCGGCGTCGGCGACGTACACAGTGTTGGGCGGGGCCTCGAGCAGCGCCGGGAGCCAGGCGGCGTCCAGCGCGCGGCCGTTGATGAAGGTCACCGGCGCGCTCCGGCTCAGCAGCGCCAGCGGCCAGCGCCCGGCGCCGAAGCAGACGGCGAGGTGCGGGCGGCAGATGCCGGTCACCTCCCGCCCCAGCAGCGCGGCCACCCGCTCGCGCGCGGTGAAGATCCCGCAGCGCAGGTCGTACACCGGGCGGGTGTGGACCAGCGGCAGGAAGGCGCGGTAGCCCTCATCCTCGAACAGAACAATCGTGTCGCTCATATCACGCCACAGGTTCTCGTGCGAAGTGCTGCGGCCGCCCGTGTTCCCGGCGCAGGCGGCCGCAGGCCCGCCACGCCGGGCGGCGGGCCGCCGGGACGGTGCGCTCCGAGGCGCCTAGTCACGTCTGAGGATCTCCATGATCGCGGCCGCCAGCTTGTCCGGGTCGTGGCGCAGCACGCGCACTGTGCGGCTCTCGCCCGGGTGGTCCAGCGAGGCGGTGAGCTGCACCACCGAGGACGCCAGGTCGGCCTCGACCACCACCGAGCCCTCGAGCACCAGATCGCGGGTCGTGACCTCGGCGGTTGCGCGCACCATCGTCTCCTCGTACTCCTCGGGCGCCAGGTAGACCGGAGTCTGGTGGGCGGCGGCGTACACCTGGCGCACCTCCGGGTCGATGCGCGGTGTGTTGACCAGCACGTAGTCGGGCGCGAAGCCGCCGTAGCGCCGGAACTGGCGGATGTGGTCGGCGACGCCGAAGCCGGTGGTCAGGCCCGGCTCGGTCATGAGGTTGCAGATGTAGATCGTGCGCGCGCTGCTCCGCGCGATCGCTTCGCGCACGGCTGGGATGAGCAGGTTGGGCAGGATCGCCTCGAACAGGCTGCCCGGGCCGAGGATGATCGCGTCGGCGCCGGCCAGCGCGTCGAGCGTCACCTGGGTCACCTCGATCTCCCGGCCGTCCCCGGCCGGCGGGGAGAGGCGCAGGTCGGTGGCGTGGCGCGCGGCCAGCTGCTCGTTGTGCGAGAGGTTCTCCCTGATGTCCTTGCGCGTGCCGTCGTCGAGCGTCACCTCGACGTCCAGCGGCGTGGGGGTCGGCGCGACGAACATCACGTTCTCGAAGTTGAACAGGCTGGAGGCGCGGTAGTAGTACTCGACCGCGTCCTGCACCGGGGTGATGCAGGTGAGGCGCTCGGCCATGCGCCCGAGGCTGGCGAGGATCAGCAGGCCGGCGCCGCCCGAGATGACCGCCAGCTGCGGCTTGCCCGTGCTGCGCTGGTAGCCGACCACCAGCTCGCGGCCGTCGGGCGGGGTGTCGAAGGTGATGACGACGACGCCGCTCAGGCTCCACAGCCCGGCCGCCAGCACCGCCAGCCCGACAGCCAGGAAGATCACCCCGCGCACCCACTGCGGCAGGAACTGGAGGGTGAGCGCCTGGAAGATCGGCGGAAGCTGGGCAGTGCGGTAGATGTCGATCAGAAGAAAGGCTGCGCCGAGGGAGAGGATGACGATTCCGACGAACGCCAGGGCGAGCGGCCGTGTCAGCCGCCGGAGCGACGCGAGGCGCTTGAGCACTGTCTGCATCAGGGTCTTCCCTTGGCCTGCTCCACCAGTGTGCGCAGCTTCTCGCCGTAGCGCGCCACCGCCTCGGCCAGCACCAGCGCGCTCAGCGTGCCGTCGGCCGAGGGGCTGTAGCGCCCGAGGGTCACCTCGCCGTTCGGGGTGATGCCGACCAGCAGGCTGCTGCGGTCGCGCTCGACGACCTCGGCGATGCGCGCGGCCGGGTCAGAGGAGAGCTCCACGCGCACGCCGGACGCCTCCTCCCAGGCCTTCAGCCAGCCCTCCGGCTCCGGGCCGCTGGCCGGCGCCACGACCAGGCCGCGCTGGCGGTGCTGGCCGCTGAGGTACTGGGCGAGCAGCAGGGCCAGGTCCAGCGGGGGCACCAGCTCGCCGGTGTGGTCGGCCACGGCGATCGCCCGGCCGTCGGCCGAGATCGCCACGCCGAGGTGCGACTCGCTCTCCCGCACCAGCTTCCGCAGGCGCTGCAGCCCGACCTCGGTGGGCTGGGGCGTCTGGCGGCCGAAGAGCGCGTCGGTCTCGCGGTTGATCTCGATCGCCTTGGCCTGCGCGCCCTCGCCGAGCACCGCGGGGATGCACCCGCTGGCCGTGCCGTTCATGGCATCGACGAAGATCGTGAGCGGCGAGCGGCGGATCAGCTCGATGTCGACCGCCTCGCGCAGGCTGTCGATGTAGGGGCCGCGCAGGTCCACCTGCCCGGACTGGCCGATCTCCGGTGGCGGCGGGAAGGGGGACGTGTCCAGATCCAGCATCGGCGCCGGGCGCTCGAACAGGTCCTGGAGCGCCGGCCCGCTGAGCGGCGCCAGCACGATCAGGCCGGCGAACCAGTAGGGGCGGTTGGCGGCCGAGACCACCAGCGCGCAGTCCGCCTTGCGCTGGCTGAGCGCCAGCTCGATCGCAGGCATGGGGGCAGCGGCCGCCGCGATGCTGACGCTGACGCCGCCGGCCTCCAGCAGCCGGTAGGCGTCGAGCGCGTACTGGGACGCCATGAAGCGCGTGTCGTAGGCGGCGAGGCAGCTCCAGCGGTGGCTGGCGAGCGTGCTGGCGAGCGCGCGGCAGCGCTCGCGAACCGCCGCGAGCGTGAACTCGGCGCCGAAGACTCCTTCCCAGCGAACGGTGCGAAGGTGTGGCCGCTGACCCATAGGCGTAACGCTCGAAGGCAAAAGGCGAAAGATACCAGGCGGCGGGCGAAAGGTCGGAGCGCTAGTCGCGGCGCGGGCGCCGCGCACAGGTATCCAGTCCCTCAGCCTTTAGCCTGTAGCGTCTGCTCAAACTCGCGCACGGCCCCGAGCATCAGGTCGCGGATCTCGGCCACGCGCTCGGGCGTCCGCGCCTCGAAGCGCGTCGTGAGCGCCGGCTCGGTGTTCGAGGCGCGCACCAGCCCCCACCCGTCGCCGAAGTCCACCCGCACCCCGTCGACGTCGATCACCCGGTACTTGCCGGCGAAGCGGTCGCGCACATAGTCGATCGCCTGGAACTTGTGCTCCTCGTCGAACTCCAGCCGGTCCTCCGGCGCCGACGGCAGGGACGGGTAGGGCGCCACCGCCTCCGCGAGCGTCTGGCCGGCGCGCTCGAGGGCCGCCAGCAGCATGCAGCCGGCGAAGATGCCGTCGTCGTGGTGGTGGTGCTCGACGGCGCCGAAGATGTGGCCGCTCAGCTCGCCGGCCAGCGGCGCGCCGAGCTCGCGCATCTTAGCCGAGCCGTTGGTGTAGCCGGTCTTCCACATCACCGGCGTGCCGCCGAACGCGCGGATCGCGTCCTCCAGGATCGTGCTGCACTTGACGTCGAAGATGATCGGCGCCGGGCCGTTGGCGAGCACATCGCGTGCCAGGGCGATCATGTAGCGGTCGGCCAGGACGAACTGCCCCTGCTCATCGACCACGCCCAGCCGGTCGCCGTCGCCATCCAGCCCGATGCCGATCGCCGCGCCGCTCTCGCGCACCACGCGCTTGAGGTCGGCCAGGTTCTTCTCCTTCAGCGGGTCCGGGTGGTGGTTGGGGAAGGTGCCGTCCGGCTCGATGTACAGCGGCACGACCTCGCAGCCGATCGCCTCGAACGTCCGCACGCCCAGCGGGCCGGCCACGCCGTTGCCGCCGTCCAGCACCATCTTGACCGGGCGCTGGAGCCGGATGCGGCTGGCGACGTCCTGGACGTAGGCGTCGCTCACGTCGAGCTGCTCGTAGCCGCCCGCGCCCTCGGCGAACTTCCCCGCGCTGGCGATGCGGTACAGCTCCTGGATCTGCTCGCTGTCCAGCGGCGTGCCGCCGTACTGCGGGTCGCCGAGGCGCATCTTGAGCCCGTTGAACTCCGGCGGATTGTGGCTGGCGGTCACCACCGCGCCACCGTCCGCCTGCAGGTAGGAGACGGCGAAGTACATCAGCGGCGTGGGCGCCATGCCGATGTCCTGCACGTCGCACCCGGTGCTGCGCAGGCCGTCGATCAGCGCGGCGGCGAAGGCCGGCGAGGTCAGCCGCGCGTCCCTGGCGACGACGATGCGCCGCCGGCCGTGCGCCCGGTAGAAGGTGCCGGCCGCGCGCCCGAGCGTGCGGTACACTTCCTCCGAGAGATCCCGGCCGACGATGCCGCGGATGTCGTAGGCGCGAAAGATCGTCGGGTTGACGGTGGTTGTCATTGGTGCGGTTTCCTTACGCAGCAGCCAGAGCTTGGCTGCGCCGCTCACCACAGAGGATCGTAGCCGAAAGGGAGTATTCCGTCAAGGTTACGCAAGTGGCTGGACTTGCCTCACGTGCGGGCAGTTCTGCTAACCGCCCGGCGGTATGCGCCCTGGGTGCTGGCGGTCTTCCTGGCGCTGTTCGCCGTGCGCCTGGCCATCGTCTGGCAGGTGCTGGCGGACTTCTGCAAGATGCCCGGCAGAGAGTACGAGCTGGAGATCGCCATGACGCGCCTCGCTCACCCTCGTGACCGCGATGGTGTGGATGCGCCGCTCGGGCGAGGCGGGGGAGTGTGCTCGCGCGCTCGCTCCACCAGGGCCAGCAGCATCCAGAAGATGATCGCCAGGTCCTCGACGAAGTAGAACACGTCCACAAGTCCGTGGACGAGCCCGGCGGTCATGGCCGCCAGCGCCCCGAGCACAGCCGGGTTCGGGCCGCGCCGCAGCGCCTCGACGCCCGCCCGGTAGCCGCGCGCGACGAGCCAGCCGAGCGCGAGGAGGCCGAGCGGCCCGACGTTGAGCCAGGCGTCCAGCACCAGGTTGTGCGGGTGGGAGGCGTACTGCTCGCTCGTCCCGGCCAGCGCCGGGTCCATGATGCTGCGCCCGAACTCGGGGTTGTGGTAGTAGTAGAACTGGTCCAGCCCCAGGCCGAGCGGGTGCATCTGGATGAGCTGCAGCGCCTCGCGCCACAGCAGCACTCGCGCGTCCACGCTCCCGCCCCCCACTCCGCCGCGCAGGCTGAGCGCCAGCCCGACGACGATGATCGCGAGCACAGCGGCGGCGAGCGCGAGCATGAGCAGGCGGGGGTTGGTCGGCCGCCGCTCGCCCCCGCGCTCCCCCGCTCCGCGCCACAGCATCCCCACGCCGAGCACGCCTCCCGCCGCCACCGCGCCCAGCCAGGCGCCGCGCGAGAAGGAGACCGCCAGCCCGGCGAGGCACACCAGCGCCGCGAGCGCCAGGAGCCACCCGTCGCGCTGTGCGCTCGTCCCGGCGCCGGAGGTGCGCGCCTCGCGTCCCTGCGCACCTGGCTCCCCGCCCTTGGCCCCGAGCCACCACAGCGCCAGCGCCGCCGCGACCGGCCACGCGCGCCCCAGGAACAGCCCCAGGTTGTTCGGGTGGCCGAACACCGACGTGACCCGCCGCAGCCCGTCGGCCTCCACCACATTCGGCGTGCCGAAGTTCTGCTTCTCGCCGAGCAGCGGCACCAGGTCCAGCCCGAGGAGCTGGAGCAGCCCGAGCGCGGCCACGATCACGCCGCCGAGGATCAGCCCCAGGACAGCGGGCTCCAGGTGTCGAGCTGCGCCCCCGGCCGCTGAGCGCGAGGGGCGCGCCTCGTCGCCTGCGCCGTACACCCGGAGCAGCGCGTAGAAGATCAGCGGCTCGACGATCAGCCAGCGCAGCTCGCGCAGCGCGGCGCCGCGCCCCTCGGGCACGGCGATCAGCACGCCGGCGATGCCGCTCAGCAGCAGCAGCAGGTGCGGTGCGTAGCGCCGGGCGAAGGGTCCGAGCTCGCCCCTGAGCCGCGCGGGCAGGCCCGCGGCCGCCTGCCGGAGGGCGGACCGGCGCCGCAGGAGCTCCCGCGCGGCAGCGGCCGCCGCGACGGCCAGCAGCGCCACTTCGTGCAGCGGCAGCCGCAGCGGCTCGGCCCGCAGCCCCGGGATGACGGCCGGGATGAGGTACAGCGGCGCGGTGAGCGGCACGAACACGATGCCGAGCGCCGGGCGCAGCGCGGCGAGCTCGGCGAACACCGCCAGCGCCAGGAGCTGCGGCAGGGGCGCCAGCGGCAGCTCGGCGCCGCGGTAGAAGATCGCCAGCGCGATAGCCATGCCGGCCAGCGTGGGGCCCGTCGGCAGGCTGTCGTCGGATGGGGCGCCCGGCGGCGGGTCCGAGATATCCCAAAGCGCGCTCGGTTTGCTCACAGATCGTTTACCCTTCTGGGCCGGGCTCGGGGTAGACTGGCGAGCGGGCAGGCTCGCGCCCAGCACTCACCCCGATGGAGCCCGCCATGCCACACTTCGCACGGGCGTATCGCCTCCGCCCGCTCCTCCGCTACGCGCCCGCGTCGGCCGTCGTCGCCGGCACCGTCCTGCTCGTGTGCGTCCTCGCGTGGCTGGCCGTCGCGCTGCACCGGGGCGCGCTGCCGCCCTTCCTGATCGAGATACCGCTTCAGGACGGCGCCGGCCTGCTCATCCGCAACAAGCGGCCCTGCCCGCGCAGCGAGCCGTCCGTCGTGTGCTACTACCGCCTGAGCGGGCCGCAGACCTTCGCTGTTGTCTACCGCGCGCCGACAGCCCAGCGCGAGCTGCTTTCGATCACGCTTGCCACGGGCCAGCGCGGCACGCTCCAGCGGCGCGCGGAGCCCTTCGGGATAGCGGCGCTCTGGCCTCCGCGCCTCACTCGCGACACAGCGCCCGCAGCGCAAGGGCGCCAGTGAGCGCCAGCCCGGCGATGAGCGGCAGCGGCGCGAGCGTCCACAGCCACCGGTAGGGCTGCTCTCTGCCCACCAGAAACATCTCGGGCGGACGCTCGCTCCGCACCGTCGCCGTGTGCTCCCCGTACTCCAGCCCCGCAGCGGCCGTGGTCGCGCCTCCCTCGACGTCCGGGCTGAGCCGCTGCGCCGGAGCGTCGTCGACCGCCACCTCCGCCGGGGCGCGCAGCTGCAGCGCGAGCGAGTCGCCGCTGAAGCGCACCCGCCACGCGCCGTCCTCCAGCGGCTCGACCGCCGGGTGGCTCCAGGCGTGGGCGCCGGGGCCGGCGGCCTGTGGGCGCCCGATGTACTCGCGGATGCGCTCGTAGGCCGGCAGGGGCTCGAAGTCCCGCCCGACGATCGCGAAGTACGGGGTCGGGTCGGCCGGGTCGGGCTCGCGGTAGCCGCCGTAGCGCAGCATCCAGACGCTCATCACGCCGGCCCACGGCCACTCGCGCCGCGCGCGCTCGAGCTGCCCGACGATGTACTCCCCCTTCTGCTCCTCGCTGACCGGCGGCCCCCAGTTGCTGCGCGCCGGCTCGGGCACGCTCTCGGGCGCGCTGTTGTAGCCGAACTCGCTGATCCACACCGCCTTCGCCCCGTCGCCGTGCAGCTCCATCACCTCGCGCAGCAGCACCACCCGCGACACGTCGATGCGGCTGTCGATCGGCCGGTCCAGCTCCCGAAGCGGCGCCAGCGGACTCCAGCGCAGCCGCACGTAGCGGTTCTCGTCCGGCGGCTGCCCCAGCCCGTAGGCCTGGGCTGACATAATATCGAAGTACGGCGCGCCGCCCGCGCGGTAGACCCGGTCGAGGTACTCCAGCTCGCTCATCGGCGCCTTGCGCGGCTCCTTGCCGTCGGTCGGCGACAGGCTCGGGAAGAGGATGATCACATCGGGGTTGGCCGCGCGGGCGGCGCCGGATGCCAGCCTCAGGAGCTCGACGAAGCGCTCCGGCTCGGGGATGCGCCAGCTCCACTCGTAGGCCAGGTTCGGCTCGTTCCAGATCTGGATGAAGCGCACCCGGCCGCGGTAGCGCCCGGCCACAGCGGCGACGAAGTCGGCGTAGTCCTGGTAGTTCTCCGGCGGCCCGGTCGAGTCCGGGTTCTCCTGCAGCCCGGCCTGAAAGCGCGGGTCGGCCCAGTCGTTCGGGCGCGCCCACTGCGGCGCCCGGTCGATCCGCACGATCAGCTCGAGCCCCAGCCGGTTGGCCTCGGACACGATGTAGTCGTACTTCTCCCAGGCGCTGCGCGGCGGCTGGTTGCGCCGGTCCTCGAAGTCGCCCTTCCCGTGGATCTCGACGTCGTCCCACGGCATCTGGATGCGCACGAAGCGCGCGCCGAGGTCGCGGGCCATCTCCAGCGTCCGCGTGACGGCCGCCGGGTCCGGCTCGTACTGCAGGTTGAAGGCGTTGACGCCCAGCTGGGGGACGTCGGCCCACGCCGCGGGCGGCGGCTGGGGGCGGAACGTCACACCGCGGTTGGCCTCGTTGTCCAGCCATACGGTGGCGGCGAGCGCGAGGGCCAGCAGCGCGGCGGTGGGCAGCAGGACGCGCAGACGCTGGTAGAAGGGTCGTCTCACGGCGCCGCAGTATAGCCGCCAGTGCCCGCGGGCGTCAAATAATGACAGGGCTTACGCGGTCGTCCGTCCTGCGCTCAGGCGTGTTCCGCAGGCGTTTGTGCAGGCGCTCCGCCCTGCACCCGGGCAGGAGGGCCGGCGCCGGCCCTCCTGCACCACCCGCGCCAGGGCCTGCGGCCCTGGACCCGCAAGGGAGCGAGTACCGTGCCAGTTTGCCCGTTGTCATGCCTCTGCACACCAGCCGCTCGTCCCAACCTCACTGGCCGTTGCATGACAGCGCATCGGTCGGCGCGTGGAGCACGGGCATCGGTGTACGTGGGCATGACAACGGGCGAGCGATGGGAGGTGGCGCCGCTTGCGGGGATGGTTCGGA